>JBAUVJ010000578.1:0-4329 GCA_049583165.1 Candidatus Sulfotelmatobacter sp.
GCCATATTATTTTCCTCCTGCATTTTAGAGAGTGAATTGTTTTATGTGGTTGTCGAAGAAAGAGGTCTGGCGTTTTGGCTCTCACGTTCCACTCGGCCAGTTGCATCCTAGTGCCGCCGTATGCGGCGAACCCGGGGGTGAAAATTGATTTCCAGACATTTCGCACAGGGACAACGGAAGGCCGTATCGTTCGGGAAAATAATGTGGCCGCAGTTCTCGCAAATCAGGCGTCCGTTGGCCAGCACATTCATTTTGCGGAACGTGTTGTCGACTACGCAGTAAGGACAGCGAGATTCGTTCCTGGCCATGGCTGACAAGAGTGCAAAGACTGGACCGCAGGCTCGCGGACCGAACCTGCGCTCTTCTATTCACTCCTTTGTGGGCGCTTGGGCGTGGAAATCTGCCACAGGGCTGCCAGTGAGGCGGCGGCCGTGCTGAGCGCGGCCTTGGATGAATCGGCGTCAAGGGCATTCGCGCGATTCTGCCGGAGGAAGATGGGCTGCTGTTTGATGGGTAGCGTTCCGCCGTTCAGACTGGTTAAAGATCCTTCAAAGAGCCGCTTCCAGTGTCGCTGGTCAATTGAATTAAGAGCTGGCGAATTGGGAACCATGTTGGGAACCGCTTTGCTAGCCATAAATTTTGTTTGCCTCTGTTCGCTGGATTTCAATCTTCAATCCATGCACTGTACTGTCTTTTTTATCTGCAGGCCCTCGAACTCGCTATAGGGTGATCGCTGGACGAGGGGGTGGTTTATGTCCTATGCGGAGAACTGCTATGCACTACTGTGAGCTCAGGCTGGCCAAGTTACGGTAGACTTTGTCTTCCCACAGAGGAAGAAACTGCAATGTTTGCCGTAACCTGCGGTGCGGCTCAATCGTGGCCGCGCGGTGGTTATCCTGTGGTGAGTATTAGAAGGGATTCGCTTTGGCACATTTGACTCCGCATGACGTCATGACGATGTTCACGGCGCTGGCAGTCTTGCTGGGCTGCGCGAAGCTGGCGGCGGAGTTGATGCAGAAGATCGGCCAGCCCTCCATCCTGGGCGAGATTTCTGTCGGCATATTGCTGGGGCCGACGGTTTTGGGGCGAGTCCGGCCACATCTTTATGAGACCTTGTTCCCTACCACGGGCCCCATGCCGATCGTACTGGATACGGTCACAACACTCGGCGTGGTTTTCTTTTTGCTCACGGCCGGCCTGGAAATCGATCTGCGCAGCATCTTCCGGCAGGGCAAGAGCGCTTTACTGGTAAGTCTGTTCGGCGTGGCGTTCCCTTTAGGAGCCGGCTTCCTGGCGGCCAGCGTTTTTCCTCGCGAGATGGGAGCGCAAGAGGGAGCCAATCCCCTGATCTTCGCGCTGTTCGTGGGTACGGCGCTGGCGATCTCGGCGCTGCCGGTGATCGCAAAAATTCTGATGGACCTGAATCTCCTGCGAACGGAGGTGGGAACCGTCATCATTTCTTCGGCGATGTTTGATGACCTGGTGGGATGGATTCTGTTCTCCATGGTGCTGGGAATGTTGCATCCGCCGGCGGGCGGGAGCATAGCAGATGGCGTGAAACACACGGTCGTGCTGGTGGTTTTGTTTGTCGGGTTGACGCTCACCCTGGGGCGCTGGCTGTTCGACAAATTTTTGCCAGTCTTGCAGGCCCATACCACCTGGCCGGGAGGAGTGCTGGGCTTCATTTTTACGCTGACGCTGGCGGGCGCTGCATTTACAGAGTACGCGGGCATTCATGCCGTGTTTGGCGCGTTCGTGATTGGCATTGCGGTTGGGGAGTCGGGGCACCTGCGCAAGCGTACGTCAGAGCATATTCACCAGATCGTGACCAATGTGTTCGCTCCATTCTTCTTCGCCAGCATTGGATTGCGAACGGATTTTGTCTCGAAATTCGACTTAAGGCTGACGGCCACGGTGATTGCAGTGGCCTGTGTGGGAAAACTTCTGGGAGCGGGATGGGGCGCGCGGCTGGGTGGCATGGACCGGACATCGTCGCTGGTGGTGGGTCTGGCGATGAATGCGCGGGGAGCGATGGAGATCATTCTCGGGATCCTGGCGCTTCAGGCGGGGTTGATCCGGGAATCGATGTTCGTGGCGCTGGTGGTGATGGCCCTGCTCACTTCGCTGATATCGGCCCCGGCGATTCATTTCCTGGTACACCGAAGACGAATGCTGACGTTGAAGGAGACTGTGACCGCCAAGCTTTTCTTGCCGCATTTGGCGGCCAATACCCGCATGGGTGCGTTGCGGGAAATGTGCGAGGTAGCGGCGGAAGCGGTGAGTAACGCGCCGGAAAGGCTGTTTCGGTTGGTTTCCGAACGGGAGAAGATCACCCCGAGCGGTTGGGAGAATGAACTGGCGGTGCCCTATGCGAGGGTAAATGGTTTGACCAGGCCGCTGGTGATCGCGGCCAAATCCCCGGGCATTGATTTTGACGCGCGCGATGGGAAACCGGCGCGGCTGATTATTATGATTCTGACCGGAGATAGCCAGTCACAACACGATCTGCTCGGAGATGCCAGTGAGCTCTTCAGCCACAAAGAGGCCGTAGAGCGAGCCGTGCATGCGACAACTTTTGTGGAACTGGTGGCGGCGCTGAACGCGCCGGTTAGCTGAGATTTGGAAGAAACTTTTGGCTGCCCCCCAGGGATTCGAACCCCGATAGCCTGCTCCAGAGGCAGGTGTCCTAGCCGTTGAACGAGGGGGCAATGGCGCAGTCGATCTATCGCCAGCTCAATTCTGATTCTATGGTTTCAGGCGGAGTGTGGTCAACAATATCGAGCTGCGCTGATGAGCGGCTAATTTCTCCGGAGTAAAATCGGCATGGAGAGCTGCCCGAGCTGCTGAGGAGGATATCGATGATCACCGCGTTTGAGAACGTCGCCGCGCCTGCTGCCGATTATGCCGAAGTCGCCCGCCGGCTGCTGGAGGCGGAGCGCTGCGCGCTCCTAGTGGTGGATATCCAGGAAGAGCTGTTGCCCCCGATTTTTCTAAGGGAGCAACTGGTGCGCAATGCCAAGCTGCTGATTCGTGCGGCAGGAATTCTTAAAATTCCTGCGATCGTGAGCACACAGTACGCGAAGGGATTGGGCGGAACCGCCCCGGAGGTCGCTTCCCTGCTGCCGGAAACCGAGGCGATCGACAAGAATCTGTTCTCCTGCTTTGGCAGCGACGCTTTTTGCACGCTGCTCAGGCGCTTGCCGGGCAGCCGCAATACCTTGCTATTGTGCGGGATGGAGAGCCACATCTGCGTGATGCAAACGGCGCTGGCGGCTCTGCGGGAAGGTTATCTGGTGCACGTCGCGTCAGACGCAGTGAGCTCGCGCACGGAATGGAATTGGAAAATTGGTTTGGACCGGATGCGCGCGGCAGGTGCGGTGATTTCGTCGACAGAGATGATGATCTATGAGCTGATGCGATCTTCGGCATCACCAGCGTTTAAGGAGATGCTGCCGCATTTGAAGGGATGAGGTCGAGATGAGGTGCGGCTGAAGCCGCGCTTAACTTAGCTATCTTTACGGCGCGGCTGAAGACGCGCCCTTTCAAAGCAAGACCTCAAAAGCAAAACTCCAAGGCGAGACTTCAAAGGCAAAACCGGATCGAGCTTCGCTCGATGGACAGCCGGGGGCGGCTGTCCCTACATGTGTTGCCACTATGCTTCGGAATCTTTCTTTTTTACTCTTACTACCGTGATCTTTGAGAAGCCTTCTTCGAAAGCCGGGGGTTTCAGCTTGGCGGCCATGCGGCGCATTACGTCTTCGGGAACGACGCGGTCGCGGCGCTGGTGGCGGTCGAGGCAGACTTCGAGTGGAACGTCGAAGAAAACTGCCTGGACTTCGTACTGATAATCCTTGGCCAGCTTGATCCAGTGCTGGCGCTCCTGGGGCGTGAGGTTGGTCGCGTCCACGTAGTTCGTGGGACGCTTTGCGATCAGACGCGCTTTGAGCATGGAACGGAGATTGGAAAAAACCAGATCCTGGAAACGCTGTTCGCGAACATCGTCGAATAATAAGGACCTCAC
Organism: Candidatus Sulfotelmatobacter sp.; assembly: GCA_049583165.1. Classification (GTDB taxonomy): domain Bacteria; phylum Acidobacteriota; class Terriglobia; order Terriglobales; family Acidobacteriaceae; genus Sulfotelmatobacter. The sequence goes on from JBAUVJ010000578.1 coordinate 4,022, forward strand.
CATATCGCTGGAGAGCGGCACTACATTGTGCCGCTTGAACCACGAGCTTTTGCCGGACCCTGGCAATCCGATGGCAAGCACCACCACGCCTTTGGGAGGACGCGGCGGAGCGGCGGGAATATTTGCTTCGGCCGCGGCGTGCTCCGCTGCTTGCCCTTCTGCTTCTTGTATATCGGGCAATCCTTCTTCCGCAGACTCAGCCGGCACGACAGGAACTGATCCTTTCAAAGCTGCGGGAGCGAAGGCTTGAGCCAGAGCTTGCTCGCGTCCGCGTCCGCCGCGACCGCGGCCTCCTCGCCGCCGCCGGC
>JBAUVJ010000579.1:0-11755 GCA_049583165.1 Candidatus Sulfotelmatobacter sp.
CGGAAAAATCGAAGCTTGGGGTGTGCAATATTGTGATCACCTGGCCCGGCGTGGTGCTCAGGAAGTTCTGGTAACGCTCGGCAAATCCGTTGATGCTGAAGCCGTGAGTGGACTTGGAAAGAAACGCCTGCGATTTCACTTCGGAGTAGACCGCCTGGCTGAAGACCTCGTTGAACGCCAGGCGGAAGAGAAATGAGCTCAGGTAGTCAATATTGGCGAGGCCGCGGAAGCCGTCGAGGTTTCCGGCGGCGTTCAGGCGGGCATTCTCGCCACCTTCTTTAAGGGGAGGCGTGCCGATGCCGCGGTCGATCACTCCGAAATAATTCAGATCGACGTAGGAAGTTTCGCTCGGACGCATCCGGAACTCTCCCCGCTGCGAACCTCCGCGCAGGGAAAAGTATTCCGCGCCGAGGGTGGCATCCATCATGCGATTGATCGCCCAGTAGTATGCATCGCCCAACATGTAGCCGTTCGTCGAAGAGTGCCCTACCGATGGCATGAGAAACCCGGACTGGCGGGACTCTTTTTCCACGGGATGAGTTGCGAATGGCAAATAGAGCATGGGAATGCCATGGAGATCGAAGGTGCTGCGGTAGATTTTGGCGTTGCCGCCGACATCTACTAGCACTTTGCGGGCGTCGAATTGCCAATTGGGATGGGGCAACTCGCACGTGGTGATGGTACCGTCGAAAACCAGGTAATGATCCGGACTGGTTTTTTCGACGACTTTGCCGGTGAAGGCGAAAGGCGAGGTCGAGGTCAGAATCACGCGGTTGGCGCGGAAGCGGAGACCGGTGGTTCCGGTGACGTCGTAAAACTTTCCGGTTTCCAGGGCAAAGTTATAAGTGCCGTGGGAGGCTCGAATGTGGTCGTCATTAGGACCGCCGTCCAGGGCAAAGTGTCCGGTGGCTGTGGCTTCGTTCGTGTCAGGGTTGAAAGTGGCTTCGTCGGACTTCAGAACATAAGTTTCGTAGTAGATTTCGACGGCGCCGTGGAGCTTGTAAATGTCGCCGTCTCTTTCCTGCTGGATGGCGCAGATGGTGGGCTGGTTGCTGGATTGTTCGGCAAATGCGCGTGCGCAAGGCGTAGTTGCGGCGGGCGCCGATTTTTCCGCGGCATTGGCAGGCGGGGCGGCGGAAGAATTCGCAGGTGGCAACTGGCTGGTAACTAACGGTGGGACGAGAAGCAGGTGACAAAGGAGCAGCGCCGTGATAAGGAATCTGTTGCGAAGAGTCATCGGAACGAGATCATTGGAACGGAATCACCCGGAGCGCACGAAAGAAGCGCTCAGACGCTTCCCGCGGCAGGAGTCGTGGTGAACTTAGCACGGCTGTGCCTTACGAGGCAAAGCCGCTGGCTGGTTGGATTCTATCGTGGTCTTTGCGGTTATCCGCGTGGCTCCGAACTTCTTGCGCTCACATAAGACTTAATTCATGCCGTGCTCGCTTTGTGGTGACATTTGCCGGTGCTCTTCCGAGGAGGCTTGCACTTCCTCGCCACGTTGGGTTGCGGAACCCGACGCGGGCTTTCATGCAGAACTGCCGACTACGCCGGAAAGCCAGGAAGTCTGCGAACGTGCGTCTTCAGTTGCCGCTGAAGTTGCCCTGGCCGAGAGTGAAACTCCGCCGGAAGATTCTTCCGCGTGGCGTCAGGAACTTGCTGCGCGGCTGAATCGGTATCATTCGCGGCGTAAACCGCGGCCTCCACGTTATCCATCCTTGCGTCTGCGCTTCGAGGGAAATAACCCGGATGCGGTTCGGCAAGTTGCGGCTGAGTCTTCGGTTTTTCCGCAGGTCATAGTTTCGAGCCAGGCGCTGGCGTTGGATGAATTTACTCCGAGCGCTACTGCGGTTGATGCGTTGGGTGCGAACCTGGCGGCTACTGCAACGGCGGAGGCGGCTCCGGAGCGGGGCTCAGCCCAGGTTACACCCGCAGTTGCGGCTCCAATCACAGCGCCGGTTACGGCAAAGATCATCGAGTTTCCGCGTTCCTGGACTCCGCCTCCGGTGCCGCTCGACCAGTTGGCCGAGCCGGTTATAACTCGTCCTCGAATCCTGGAGGCTCCGGCGCTTGTCCCGCCGCCCCCGGCTCTGGGCGGAATCACGATTGAACCGGCGCAGCAGCCTGAACTGGAGAAGCGTCCAGGCATCGACGTTCCGCTGCAAAGCGCGCCGTTGGGGCGGCGAATCTTCTCGGCCGTCGTCGACGACCTCATCATCGCGACCGCCTGCACGCTGTTTGGTTATATTTTTTGGAAGTTGACCGCGAGCCATCCGCAGGGGCTTGAGATGGTTGCCGTTCTCGCGGGGCTGGCCGGGGCGTTCTGGGCGGGCTACCAATATCTGCTCATGGTCTACGCGGGCACAACCCCAGGTTTGCGTCTGGCGCGCCTTGAACTCACCCGCTTCAATGGAAGCCCGGCGGGCCGAAGCCTACGCCGTTGGCGCGTGCTGGCCTCCTATCTCTCTGCCATTTCTCTTGGCATGGGATACGTCTGGGTTTTTCTGGACGAAGATTCCCTCTGCTGGCACGACCGCATTACCCATACCTACCTCGCCCCGAAGTCGTGCGTTGTGGACCCTAAGCTTCGAACAACGCAACGGTAATGGGTGAGTTTCTGGCTGTCCGCGACGCTACAGAGTGCGGTTGGTCAGGGCGACGCACACCGATGCCGTGGCATGTCTTTGCAGGACACGCGTATCAGAAGCTCTCACTTTGTAAAAATATCGTGATCCTCGTCGTATTGTTTCTCTTCTTTCGCAGCCTCGCCTGCCATCTCATCTGCGTCTTTTTCCAACCGCTCGGAGACGGCGGTGTCGTCAGAGTGACGTTTGCTGGCTGGATGTTGCGCTGAACTTGCTGAGTCCTTCTTGATATTCGACATAGTGCACCTCTTTAGGCTTCGATGCCGAAGCTTCGGAAAGGGCTACACACAAGTTTTTCCGGTATACACGGGCCACCAGAAGCGAGCTCACGGGTACGCTTGCCGATTTCTGCTTCTTCCAACATCGCTTCCGTTCAAGCGCCGTTTTGTGAAGAATCGCCGGAACCCCCGCCCAGGTCCAATCCGATGGTCAACTTTTCATCTGGAAAATTCCTCGTCTGCTTCGTCCTGACGAGGCGGTCATCTTTAACTTCTGCACCCGGTACGATTCGGCAACAAGTTCGTTTCCGTGAGCATTGTCTCCCGTGACGGCATTTTGGCTCAGCCAACTCAGCAAATGGTCCCCGGGTCCTGGTGCGGAGCGAGATGATTTTCGCGCAGCCTCGGCGCCCCTAAAATCATCAACAGAGTGTAGTAGCAATTTTTCGTCAATTCAGGTCAAAGTCTCCTGAGCCGACATGAGACGCAAACGGAAATGATGAAAACAACCGGCGTACTGCACACTTTGGTGATTGTAGTGGCTCTTGCACCTGCGGTATGCGCGGGTCAGGACTCGCTGACTCGGACGCAATTTCCCACCGGTGAATGGGTTTTCGCAGAGGCCAATACGGTCGAAGCGAATACAGGAAGCGATGACCCAGACAGCAAGAGCCCGCCCGTCGGAGATCGCCGAGATCGAATTTTTTATCCGGGGGACACCGAGAGCCCAAAGCCTCTGCTACGAGAGTTGTTCCTGAACATTGTGCTGGACGAAAAAGACATTTTCACCAGCCCCTTTCACGCAAATCGCCATAATGCGCTGGAATGGCTGGTGCCGATTGCTGTCACGGGGGGATTGATGGTCGGCGACAGGCGCATTGCAGGTACCCTGGAAAACAGCCGTGGCCAAGTTCGCTGGGGTGGACGCATTTCCAATATCGGAGCGTCCTACACGTTGATTCCTATCGTGGCCAGCTCTTATATCTACGGAGCATGGCGCGACAATCCGAAAGGCCGGGAAATAGGCGTTCTCGGAACGGAAACGCTGCTCGACAGCCTGATTGTGGTGGAGGGGTTGAAGGAAGTCTTTCGTCGCGACCGTCCCGACGACAAACACCCCGGCGACTTTTGGGCCGGAGGATCTTCGTTCCCGTCGGGTCACGCGATGGAGTCATGGTCCATCGCCTCTTTGCTGGATCATGAATTCAAACACAAGAAAATTGTCGGCATCACTGCGTACACCCTTGCCGGGATAGTGAGCGCAGCACGTATCGCTGCACGAAAACACTTCGCATCCGATGTGGTTGCGGGGGGCACGATGGGCTGGTTTATCGGACGCCACGTCTATGACACGCACATGAGTCATCTCGCACACACGCGCGCGTGCCTGCTACCCATGATTGTGCCTCAAGCAAATCCGGGCCAACGGAGCTACGGCGCGGCGCTTATGTTTAACCTAGGCGCAGACAGGTAGGAAGCGTCGTCCGATGGATACTGAATGGTCGAAACATCCTACCCCGAGATTGTGTTTGAGACACGGCTCGCGAGACCTCACAGTTGTGTCCCCGAGTCGGGTATACCGTTTTCTGTTCGAGTTTCTTATGTCGGTAATGCGATTGTTCGTCTGGAAGTCGCGAGCAATCCGCCACCTAATGACGTACAAAGGCAGACCAACGCTTCGAGGCCGGCGTAACATCGCCGTATCACTCATTGACCGGAGTTTTGGGCGCCATCGCCTGTTGGCGACAGTTACCTTACAATGTGGTGGGTTTGCGCGTAAGAAAGGCGGATTGCCATAACTTATGACGATACTGCTTCTTTGCTTTCTTCTGGGCTGCGTGACGGGGCTGCGCTCGCTGACGCCTCCGGCGGTTGTTTGCTGGGCGGCGCGTCTGGGCTGGTTGCAGCTTACAGGAACCAGGCTCGCGTTCGTTGGGCATCCGGTTACGCTGAGCATCTTTACGCTGCTGGCGATCGTCGAGCTGATCGCAGATAAGCTGCCGAACACTCCGGCGCGGACTGCGCCTCTCGGGTTGAGCGCGCGCGTTGTTTTCGGTTGTTTATGCGGCGTTGCCATTGCGACAGGCGTCGGCGGAAGCCTGCTGGTCGCTGCAATCGTCGGCGTGATCGGCGCTCTTGTGGGGACATTTGCCGGTTACAACGTCCGCAAGGCTCTGGTTTTGCGTGCGCATCTCCCAGACTTCGGTGTGGCACTCGCTGAAGATGTGCTTGCGATTGCAGGGGGCCTGCTGATCGTTTCGCACCTCTGATTTCTTTGCTGTTGGCGGAGTAATTGACATCGGATGGAAGCATCGGGAATATACTTAGTTCGAAAGTAGCTCCCGTTGCTTTCGGATTCGTACCGAGTGGGGGGCATGCCATGAGCGGATCGCGGCTCATTCTCTTCTTGCCAGGCCTGATCACGGCCGGAGCAGTGGCACTGGCGCTATCATTGTCATGCGGTTCCCAGCAGCATCAGCTTCAGTCAATCACTTTGGCGCCCCAAACTGCCGACGCACGGGATTACCCGAATGGCCAGGTGCCGTTTGTCGCCACGGGCCACTACAGCAACACTCAAGTGGTCGTTACGCCGATGCAGGCGAGCTGGGGAGCGTTGTCGGAGCAGATTCAGGATGGGACACCGGTCTTGAGCCCCGCGAACGGAGCCGTGTCCGTAGACGCGAATGGCCTAGCCCAATGTGCTTCGGGAGCGTCTGGGACATTCCAGATCGGAGCCTGGGCCATTCCGCAGCCGCCCCCGAGGGCAAACTGCGCTGTAATCGGGCTGTACGGCGATCCGTGTTCAGCCCGACTTGGCACGGCTACGTTGACGTGCCCCTAAGCGATTGCCTTAACATCGCCATAGCATCGGCGAGTAATTTGCTGAGTGCGTCTGCTCAGGGAACCCGGCTCACTGCCACGTAACCCACCTCACTTCCGGCTTCTGGCCTGTGCTATCTTCAATAGGTTTACCTTGATAGGCAGTCCGCGCACTCCTGGAAGCATGTCTACTTCGGTTGAGGGTTCCAAACCGGCCATAAAGGTTTTCGTCGCCACCACGGTGATGTTGACCTTCATCTCCTTCTGGCGGGCTTCCGCCATCGTTCTCTCCGATCTCGCTTCTTCCGCCTATTATGCCGGCGGCGATGCCGAGAAGGTGATCGGCAAGAGCGCTCCCTGGTTCATTCTTGGCGTCATGCTGTTCAGCTACTGCGTGCGGGCTCTCTACATCGAGTCGAGCAGTATGTTCGTGCGCGGAGGCGTTTACCGCGTGGTCAAGGAAGCGATGGGCGGAACGCTAGCCAAATTTTCCGTCTCGGCCCTGCTTTTCGACTACGTTCTGACCGGGCCGATCAGCGCCGTTTCCGCCGGGCAGTACCTGGCGGGCTTTATCAAAGACATGGGCGTGTACATGCACCGCCCGCTCAATTTTTCCGACGATCACTTTGCCGCGGTGCTGGCCGTGATCGTAGTGACTTACTTCTGGTGGAAGAACACGCAGGGCATGCATGAATCCAGCCAGAAGGCGTTGCAGATCATGGTGATCACCACGGTGATGGTGGTGATTCTGCTGATCTGGTGCACGATCACGGTTTTGCGAGCTCCAATTCAGCTGCCGCCAAATCCGCTGCACGCCGGCGTGGTTCCGTTGAATAAAGAGTCGCTGGGGTGGCTCAATGCATTTCCCTGGCTCAGCCACCTGACCTTCATCATTGCTTTTGTAGGCTTCGGCCATTCCGTACTGGCGATGAGCGGCGAAGAGACTCTGGCGCAGGTCAATCGGGAGATTGAACATCCCAAGCTGAAGAACCTGGAGAAGACCGGGCTGGTAATTTTTATCTACAGCCTGCTGTTCACGTCGCTGGTTTCATTCTTCGCGGTAATGATTATCCCCGACAAGGTGCGGCCGGATTACTTTGCCAACCTCATTGGCGGAATCGCCATGTATCTGGCCGGCCCGGAAAGCCTGAAGCTGCTTTTCCACGGCTTCGTGGTCCTGGTAGGAGTACTGATTCTTGCGGGCGCGCAAAATACTTCCATCGTGGGTGCCAATGGGGTTTTGAATCGCGTAGCCGAAGACGGCGTTCTGACCAGCTGGTTCCAGAAGCCGCACTATCGCTACGGCACCAGTTACCGGATTATCAATTTGATCGTGGGCCTGCAACTGCTCACCATCGTTCTCAGCCTGGGCAATGTATATGTACTGGCGGCGCTCTACGCTTTCGGCGTGATCTGGAGCTTCGCCATGAAGTCCATCGCGGTGCTGGTGCTGCGCTTTACCGAGCCGGGTAACCGGCAATGGAAGGTCCCGGGAAACATTCATATTGGCAAGACTGAAATTCCTGTAGGACTGATTCTTATTTCCGCCGTGCTGCTGATGACGGCGGTGGTCAATCTGTTTACCAAATATCAGGCGACCATCGCTGGAGTGATTTTCAGCGCGGTGTTCTATACCATTTTCACGGCTTCGGAGCGCCACGTTGCCAAGGAGCGACACGGCAAGCCCGAGCAACTCGATCAATTCCGGGTGTATGGCAATCAGGAATTGGGCAGCGGCGCCATGGGCGTGCGGCCGGGTAATATTTTGGTTGCGGTCCGTGACCCACGCAATCTGTATTACTTACGCCAGGTGCTGGCACACACTGTCACAGCGAAGCAGGATGTCGTCGTGATGAGCGCCCGGCTCTACCATCGCGAATCGACCTTCGGCGGCAGCAACGTTATGGAAGCCAGCCAGGTTTTCGACCACTACGAGCAGGAGCTCTTTACTGCCGCGGTGGCCGTGGCAGAGAAAGAGGGGAAGCCGATTTCTCTGCTGGTGGTTCCGGCGACCGACGTTTTTGACGCCATCATGGTCACGGCGCAGCGGCTCGACTCCTCCCGCGTAATCTGCGGCTTGTCAAACAAGCTCACCGCCGATGAGCAGGCTAAACTCACGGGCGATGCCTGGGAGCGCATGCCTGAGCCCCGGCCGCGCCTGTGCCTGGAAGTCTGCGCTCCCGACGGCACGGTCCGGGAATATACCATTGGCCCGCACAATCCGCGACTGCGGCCGCAGGACGTGGAGCTTATGCACAAGCTCTGGCTCGATATCACCACCGATCCCAAGTACGCGGGGGCGCACCACTACCACATTGTGGCCCTGGCATTGGAGGAGCTGCGGAGGGAGTTGAGCACGGAGCAGCGCGCACAACTTCTGCAAAAACTTCAGGAAGAAATTTGCCGCTCCGAAACCAATTGAGATTCAGGCCAGAAGCGCGGCCAGCGATGTCCTGAGGTCGCGATAGCGGAAGGGATATCCACTCGAGATCAGCTTGCTGGCTTCTACTTTCTGGCTACCGAGAAGGAGTTGTTCACCCATCTCTCCGAAGGCCGCCTTCACCACGAAAGCGGGAAGAGGAAAAATCGCTGGACGCGCGAGCACGCCGGCCAGAGTTTTGGCGAACTCCAAATTTCTAACGGGCCGGGGTGCGACCATGTTTACTGGACCCTGAATCAAGTCATTTTTCAGGATGTGATGGATTGCGCCCACCATGTCTCTTACATCAATCCAACTCATCCATTGCTGCCCGTCGCCGGTGCGGCCGCCCAGGCCAAGTTTGAACGGCAGGAGCATGGCTCCGAGCGCGCCACCTTTGGGGCTGAGCACAATTCCGGTTCGGATGTGAGCGGTGCGAATATCGGCCTGCACTGCGGGAGTGGTTGCTTCTTCCCAGTCCTGGCAAACCTCGGCAAGAAATCCCGCGCCCGGAGGGCTTTCCTCGCGCAACAGTTCATCTCCGCGGCTGCCGTAATATCCGATCGCCGACCCACAAACGAAAACCTTTGGCTTCTCTTCCGCTTGCGCCAGCGCCGACGCCAGATTGAACGTGCCCACCACCCGGCTGTCTCTTATCTTCGATTTTTTGCCATTGGTCCATCGCCCAAAGATGCTTTCGCCCGCCAGATGAATCACGGCGTCGAAGCCGGATAGCGTCTGGGGAGCGATTGGCACAGACGGATCCCAGGAAATCTCATCTTCACTTTTGGCCGGGCCGCGGGTAAGGCGCACGACGGAACATCCACTGGTGCGTAAGGAGGGAAGAAGAGCAGTCCCAATTGGCCCGGAAACCCCACTGACGAGGATTTTTGAGTTCATGATCGCAGATTGTCACTCACTCTATCAGTTTGCGGAGGGGAGCAACAAATTGTGGATTGAATTGAAGGCTTTGAAGCGAATGAAAATCAAGGCTACAGACGATCGTTAAGGATTTGTTCTGTGTCTCGATGCCCATGAAGAACAGCGACGATCTGCAAAGGCTTCGTATCAGGCCGATAAACGATCAGATAGGAGTAAACCGGGAAGAACTTTACCGCCTCATCCGTCAGGTTTTTTCGCCAATGTCCGGCTCCGGGGCTTACCGCCAGGGAGGCGATCTTTTCCCGAATGACCGATTCGATGCGGTTCGCGGTTTCTACGCTGCTTCGATTCTTAATGTAGCGCCAGATCTGGACAAGATCGAGCGCGGCTTCCGGCGCGAGGAAATAGCGCCTTGTCATTCAGATTTTGCTTTCAACTTAGCCAGGTAAGCATCAAGTTGGTCTTCCGGAATCCCTTCGCCTCGGTCGAGCTGATCGATGCCGCGCCGAATCTTCTTGTTGATCACGGCACGGTTCTCCAGCAGCCAGCGATCCTGTTCCTCTTGAGTTTCAAGTAAGAGTTGCAACACTTCCTCGATGTTGGCAGAACCGGTCGCTTGGAGCTGCTTTTGGATTCGGGCTTCGAGGGCGGCATCGTGGATTTCGATATTCATGGGGTCTTTCCTTAAGCTCAAGGGTACGGGAAGCGGTCTATTGAATCAACAGCCGGACCCTTTGAGTTTCTAACCTGCGTCAGATTGGCTGGGCGGGCCATCCCCGGACGTTTCTGGATTTCCGCAAAAAGGGCAGCGGGCGAGGGCGCCCGCTCTACACGGGCTATAATCCTACATGGCGAGCTTGCGCCAACAGATCGCGACCACCGCTCTTACGCTCACCAAGTTCCGCGAGCTGATGAAGCGGATTCAGGAAAACCGTCCGCAGGACGATCTGTCGATTGTCAAAAAAGCCTACGACTACTCCCTGAAACACCACGAAGGGCAGATGCGCGCCTCAGGTGAGCCGTACCTGGTTCATCCCCTGGAAGTGGCGCTGGTGCTGGCCGAGATGAAGATGGATCCGGTGGCCATCGCAGCCGGTCTGCTCCATGACTCGGTCGAAGATACTTCCGTCACGATCGTGGATATTCGCAAGGAGTTTGGCGAGCAGGTCGCCCACATCGTCGAAGGCGTCACCAAGATCAGCAAAATCGACTTTGCCACGCGCGAGGAGGCGCAGGCCGAAAATCTGCGCAAGATGATGCTGGCGATGGTCGATGACATCCGCGTGGTGCTCATCAAACTCGCGGACCGCCTGCACAACATGCGCACGCTCGAGCACCTCCAGCCCGACCGGCAGCACAAAATCGCCGAGGAGACGCTTGAGATTTACGCGCCCATTGCCCACCGGCTGGGCATGGGAAAAATTCGTGGCGAACTCGAGGACCTTGGCTTCCGCTTTCTCGATCCGGCCGGCTACGAGCAGGTGGAAAAATCGGTCAACGCGCGCCGCAAACAGGGTGAGGCTTTTCTCGCGAAAATGCAGCAGATTCTGAACGACAAGCTGAAAGAAGCGGGCATCCAGGCCAAGGTGGAAAGCCGGATCAAACGGCTCTTCAGCATTCATAAGAAGCTGCAACGGCAGCATATTTCCGTCGATCAGGTTTATGACCTTTTTGCCATGCGCGTGGTCACGCGCTCCTTGCAGGACTGCTACGCGGTGCTCGGGATTATTCACAATATCTGGCGTCCGGTGCCGGGGCGTATCAAAGATTTCATTGCCATGCCACGGCCAAATTTTTACCAGTCACTTCATACCTCGGTCATAACCGAGGAGGGAACACCTTTCGAAATCCAGATTCGCACCGAAGAAATGCACAAAATGGCGGAGGAGGGCATCGCTGCCCATTGGAAGTACAAGGATGGCCCAGTCTCGGCGCAAGATGAGCAGCGGCTGGCGTGGCTGCGGCAGGTGGTCGAGTGGCAGCGCGATGTTAGCGATCCCAATGAATTTCTGACGGCGCTCAAAGTCGATCTGTATCCCGAGGAGGTTTATACCTTCACCCCGAAGGGCAAAGTTGTGGTGCTTCCGCGCGACGCCACTCCAGTTGATTTCGCTTACACCATTCACACCGAAGTAGGCCACACTTGCGTGGGGGCCAAGGTTAACGGGCGCATGGTGCCGCTGCGTCACAAACTGCACTCCGGCGACATTGTCGAGATCCTGACCCAGGCCGGCCACAAGCCCAGCCGCGACTGGCTTGGCCTGGTCAAGTCCTCGCGCTCGCGCAACAAGATCAAGCACTGGCTCAACCTGCACCAGCGTGAGCGTTCTATCGAGATTGGGCGGAAGGTGATCGAGAAAGAGGCGCGCAAATATCGCATCGCGCTCAAAGAGATCAAAGATGAAGAATTGTTGAAAGTCGCATCCGGGTATGGATTGGGCAGGGTAGACGACCTCATGTCCGGCATCGGCTACGGAAAATATTCCGCGCGTCAGGTGCTGGCGAGGCTCTTGCCGGCGGGCGCTACGCCTTCCATGGCAGGGGATATCGAAGCCGAGGGATTGAGCGACAAGCCTGGAGCCATCGCCAGCGTGGTGCGGCGCGTCTTCGGCGACCACAACGCCATCATGGTCAAGGGCCAGGGAGATATGCTGGTCTACCGGGCTCGCTGTTGCAATCCTATTCGCGGGGAAAGCATTGTCGGCTACATCACGCGGGGCAAGGGAGTCGCGGTGCACGCGGTGAATTGTCCTAACGTTACCAATCTGATG
>JBAUVJ010000580.1:0-5075 GCA_049583165.1 Candidatus Sulfotelmatobacter sp.
TTACGCAGGTGTTAATTCCTGAGTGCATTCTTAGCCCGCCACAGGTGCCGTTTGACATGCTAGGTTACACTTATGGTTTTCACTAGCAATGTAATCGATTGCAAGCCCATTCTTCATCACCGTGGACGGATATGCTTGGCAAGGTTTTTATCGGACTAAGGAAATGAAGTCGAAAGAGCTAGCCCGGAAATTCGCGAGCATATTCGTTGAGCGACCTGCCGTTTTCAGCGCACCCGGCCGGGTTAATTTAATCGGGGAGCATACCGATTACAACGAAGGGTTTGTCATGCCGAGTGCCATCGGTTTTCGCACTCGCGTGGCTATCTCCCGCCGTCAGGAACCTAAGCTGCACATTCAATCCGAGGAGTTTCCTCAGTCCTTCGAATTCGATGCGAACAACCTGCCACAGAAAGCTACCGGGGCATGGTGCGACTATGTGCTGGGGATTGCGGTTGCCTTACAGCGGGAAGGCCATCGGTCTCCGGGTGCAAATCTGATGGTGCAGAGCGACATCCCGGTGGGCGCCGGGTTGAGTTCCTCGGCGGCCATTGAAGTAGCCAGCGCGCTCGCGCTGCTAAGCCTGAACGGCTCGAGCCTGCCGTTGGCCGATATTGCGAAGCTCTGTCAGCACAGCGAGAACACTTTTATTGGGGCGCGTGTCGGCATCATGGATCAATTCGTCTCTTGCCTGGGAAAGGCGGGACACGCGCTTTTGCTCGACTGCCGCTCGCTTGAGTTCGAGCTCATCTCGATTCCCAACAAGGTCAGGCTGGTGATTTGCAATACGATGGTGAAGCACCAGCATGCAGGCGGAGAGTACAACCGGAGGCGTGAGGAGTGCGAGCAAGGAGTGAAACTGCTGGCAAAATGGTATCCAGAGATTCGCGCGTTACGCGATCTTTCCATGGATGAACTCGCTGCGCACGCGCAAGATATTCCCGCGATAATTTACAAGCGATGCCGTCACGTGGTGAAGGAAAACGAGCGCGTGCTGGCGGGAGCGCGCTGCCTGCGACAGGGCGACCTGAAGGGATTTGGAGACATCATGCGACAGTCGCACCGCAGCCTTCGCGATCTCTATGAGGTAAGCTGCCGCGAACTGGACATCATGGTCGAAGTGGCTGAGGGTCTCCCCGGTTACTACGGCGGCCGCATGACCGGCGGTGGATTCGGTGGATGCACGATCAATCTAGTGACTGAGTCCGAGGCCGAAGCCTTTGCCGAGCAAGTCTCAACCCGCTACCAGAAGGCTTCGGGAATTGAGCCGGCGGTGTACATCTGTTCCGCGGACGATGGCGCGCGGATCGAGAACGACGGAGTGGAATAAGTCGAGGAGCAACTCCGCAAGCGAAATTTAGAGCATCACGCGCGCTTCCGCTTCCGTCGCCGTTTCCGGTTGCGCGGAAGGCTTTAGCTTAACTGGCGCCGTGGATTCCCGCGCCACCAGGCAAGTGCTGATTTTGATCTCCTGCCCCGTACGCTGCTGTCCCGCAACCATCTCGTGCAACGCATCGAAGGCCTTTCGCCCCAATTCGTCGCGAGAGAGGCGAATGGTAGTGAGCGGCGGCTGGGTGAAACGGCTGAGTTCGATATCGTCGAAGCCGACGACCGAGATATCCTCAGGTACGTGCAGTCCCACGCGGGCAATGGCCCGGAGAGCGCCAATTGCCGTCAGGTCATTGGAAGTGAGCACCGCGGTGGGCCGCTTGGGCAGCGAGAGCAGCCGCATCATCGCCGCTTCTCCGCCGTCGATTTTATGGTTTCCTTCTACCACGCTGCGCTGGCGTTCACTAATACCGCAGGCGGCGATGCATTTCAGGAACGACGTGCGGCGTGTACGCGCAGATTTCAGCGTGAGTGGCCCGCTGATAAATCCGATGCGCTGGTGTCCCAGCGAAACAATGTGCTGAACCGCTTCTCCAATGCCCTTGGAATAATCGACGTTGATATTGCTGATCAGCGGCTTCAGTTTGCCCACATCCAGGAACACGATGGGCAGCCGGCGGTGTGAAAGCTCATCCAGAAGATGACGGTCGATTTCCGAGGTCATGATGGCGACGCCATCCACTTTGCGTTCGATCATCCGGCGCACGCATCCGCTCATGCGTTCGGAGTCGTAATCCGTATTGGCCACGATTACTTCATAGCCGCGATGAATAGCAGCAAATTCAAAACTCTTTACCAACTCCGGGAAAAACGGATTAACGATATCCGAGATGATCAGGCCGAACATGTGACTGCGCCCGGAGACCAAAGCCCGCGCCTGGGTATTGGGGTAATAGCCAAGCTCCTGGATGGCGCGCCGCACCTTTTCTGCGGTCCCGGGGCGCACCAGTTCGCTTTGATTGATGGTGCGCGAAACTGTGGCCGTCGAAAGGCGCGCGCGGGCGGCGACCTCTTTGATATTCATGGTGGCAGACTATCATCAAATCCAGCCGGGATTATATGGCCGGTTTACGGGTCCGTTGTAAGCGATTACAATCCCGGCAGTGGGCGCTTCCGGAAGTTCTGATTTTCGAAAGGGAAGACGAAGTATGAGAGTGCTGGTAACCGGCGGAGCTGGATATATTGGCAGCGTGGTGGTGGCCGAGTTGGTTTCCGCGGGGCACGAGGTTGTGGTCTACGACGATCTGAGCAAGGGACATAGGCGCGCAGTTTCAGCCCAGGCGGAGTTGATCGTCGGCAATCTGGAGGACCGTCCTCGCCTAAGCGATACTTTCCTGAAACACAAGTTTGAAGCCGTCATGCACTTCGCCGCGTCTATCGAAGCCGGCGAGTCGATGAAGACGCCAAGCCGCTATTTTCGCAACAACACAGCAAATGCGGTAGCGCTGCTGGAACAGGTCGCTGAGCATAGCGTTTCGCGCTTGGTTTTTTCCTCGACCGCTGCTCTCTATGGCAATCCCGAGCGCTCGCCGATTCTGGAGAGCGACGTGTTACAGCCGACCAATGTCTACGGCGAATCGAAATTATTAGTGGAACGCATGCTGCCCTGGTTTTACCTCATTCACGGGCTCTCCTATGCGAGTCTTCGTTACTTTAATGCAGCGGGTGCAACCGCTGCACTCGGCGAGATGCATACGCCGGAGACGCACCTTATTCCCATCCTGCTGCAAGTAGCGGCTGGCCGGCGAGACAACGTAACCGTCTTCGGCACGGATTTTGAAACTCCTGATGGGACGTGTGTCCGCGACTACATTCACGTGTCTGACCTCGCCAGCGCACATTTGCTGGCGCTCAATGCGCTGGCGGCGCAAGGCGACCCAAAGCAGTTGATCTACAATCTCGGCAGCGGCCGCGGGTTCAGCGTTCGCCAGGTAATCGAGGTCGCGCGCAAAGTGACCGAACACAGCATTCCTTCGGTGGATGCGCCGCGGAGACCGGGCGATCCTGCGATCCTGGTCGCCAGCTCGGAGAAGATCCGCCGCGAACTTGGCTGGAAACCAAAATATCCGGAACTCGACACTGTCGTGCGCAGCGCCTGGAGCTGGTTTCAGCGGCATCCCAGCGGATACGAAGACTAACCTGCGAGGAATGACTTGCGAGGTTGATCAACGAGGAGCGATCAGGAGGAAATGACTAGCGTGGATTTGAAGCAACTGCAAGGCAAGTCGCATCGCCGCTACAACCCGCTGATTCGGGATTGGATTCTGGTTTCGCCTAATCGCACCGACCGTCCCTGGCAGGGCCAGACGGAGAAGCGCAACGACGCACCGTCTCTGGCCTACGATCCCACCTGCTATCTTTGCCCCGGAAACGCGCGCGCGGGAGGGGTACGCAATCCCAAGTACTCCACCACTTTTGTTTTCGAGAACGACTTCGCCTCGCTGCAACCTGATCTGCCGAATCTCACGGTCGAAGATGGGAAAAAGAATCTGTTGATCGCCAATTCTGAGAGCGGCCGCTGCCGGGTTCTTTGTTTTTCACCGCGTCACGATTTGACACTGGGTCAGATGCAGGTTGCGGAAATCGATGCGGTCATCGATATGTGGGCGCGGGAATATAAAACTCTCGGCGATCTTCCGTACATCAATCACGTGCAGATTTTTGAGAACCGGGGCGTGATGATGGGGAGCAGCAACTCTCATCCCCATGGTCAGATATGGGCCACGCAAACCGTGCCGAACGAACCGCGGAAGGAGCAAGAATCCTTCGAAGCATATCACCGCGAACACAACGGTTGTCTTCTGTGTGACTATCTTGCGCTGGAGTTGGAGGCGCGCGAGCGCATCGTCTGCCAGAACGATTTCTTCGTCGCAGTCGTGCCATTCTGGGCGACCTGGCCGTTTGAAACTTTACTTCTGAGCAAGCGGCACGCGGGCGATATCGCCGCGCTCGATGCGACGGAACGCGGCGCTTTGGCGGACATCCTGAAACGTTTGACCACGCGCTACGACAATTTGTTTCAGGTTACGTTCCCCTACTCGATGGGTTTTCATCAGCGTCCTACCGACGGAGGAGAACATTCGGAGTGGCACTTTCACGCGCACTTTTTCCCGCCGTTGCTGCGCTCGGCAACCGTTAAGAAATTTATGGTGGGTTTTGAGTTGTTGGCGGGGCCGCAACGCGACATAACGCCGGAACTCGCAGCCGAAAAATTGTGCGAGCAGCCGGAAGGGAACTGCTTGCCGTGAAGGGGCTCTCGCAGTTGGACAGACTTCATCCCGGCAAAATTTCTTTGAGCGCCCATTCGATCCTGTCGACTTCTTCGCGGATTACTCGGATCGATTGTTGATTCTTGCCAGGATGGGCCAATGGAGTAATTCCCTCGATTGCGCCTCGGATTTGCGAATTCCGAGCCCAGATGAAATTGAGACGTGCGCTCCGCTGCTTGCGATTTCTGTAAACATCGCCGACAAATTTTGTAGCGAGCCACGCAAACACCAAACCAAACAGCAGCTCAACCGGAATACGATCGGTGATGCCGTCAAATTCTGAAAACAGGAATCGATAGACCGCTTCCCCCATTCCAAACGAGGCAAACAGTACGGTAATGCCGAACAAATAGACATTTACCCGCTCCATCGGTTGAAAGCGTATCGCCTCGTCTGTTCCCTCTGGTGTCCGCACCAACT
>JBAUVJ010000581.1:0-7142 GCA_049583165.1 Candidatus Sulfotelmatobacter sp.
GGGAAAAAAGCGACCGCACCACACGCTCCCGCTCTTGACAGATGGAGAGAGTTTTTTGC
Source organism: Candidatus Sulfotelmatobacter sp. (assembly GCA_049583165.1). Taxonomy (GTDB): domain Bacteria; phylum Acidobacteriota; class Terriglobia; order Terriglobales; family Acidobacteriaceae; genus Sulfotelmatobacter. The sequence goes on from JBAUVJ010000581.1 coordinate 60, forward strand.
ACCAAACCCGCAGTTTAACATAGGAAAATATAGCGTTGATGAAAGATTCTCAGGGCCCGTGCGGGAAACGACAACGACCGCGGTCTGATAAATTCACATCTGGCATTCTTACGTCAGAGTGTTGTCCCTATGGTGTTGGCGCTCGATTCGAGGACTGTGCCCAGTTGACCACAAAAACCCCTGCTTCAAACTCCGCACTTTCTGCGCGGTCCACCACGTCCACGAAGACTCAGATGGTGGGCGTGTTGCTTCTGTTCGCCATCGTGTATTTCGGATCGCTCTTCTCTCCCGGCATGCAAGACGATGCGGATTCAACTCATGCCGAAGCCGCGCGCGAAATGTCCGTCACCCACGACTATGTGACGCTGAAAATAAACGGCAACCGTTATCTCGAGAAAGCTCCGCTGATGTACTGGGCGGTGTCGCTCTCCTACTTCTGCTTCGGCATCAATGAATTCGCCGCGCACTTCCCCGTTGCGTTGTCCATGTTGCTGCTAGCTCTGCTCGCCATGCGTTGGGGACGCCGCGCTTTCGGCGATCGCGCCGCGGTCTACGCTGGACTGTTCATCGCAACCGCCGCCGGTTGTTACCTCTTCACCCGCATTCTTATTCCGGAGGCCATTCTTAGTTTCTTCATCGCGCTGTCCTTCTATTTTTTCGCCACCGCGCTCGAAGACCGCAATGCCTGGCGCTGGTACGGCGGCTACGCGAGCATGGCTCTGGCCGTGCTCACCAAGGGCCTGCTCGCCATCGTTGTGGTCGGCCTGGCATTGCTTTTGTACATCGCAATCAGCGGCGAGTGGAGGCGCTGGCGTGAATTTCGCATCTTCCCCGGGACGCTCCTATTCCTCGCAATTGCCGCGCCCTGGCACATTCTCGCGGGCATTCGCAATCCGCATTTTTTCTGGTTCTATTTCGTCAACGAGCACTTCATGCGCTTCCTCGGCAAGCGCATCCCCAAGGACTACAACAAGCAAACCAGTTCGCTCTACTGGACGCTTCACTTGGTCTGGCTTTTCCCCTGGAGCATATATCTGCCCGTAGCTCTGCGCCGTCCGATTCAACTTTGGATGGCACGCCGCAAAACCGGAGCGCCCAAAACGCCGAGACCACCGCTGAACTTCCGCTCCCGCACCGAACTGCTCTGCCTGGCCTGGGCGGGAGTTACTCTGGTCTTCTTCTCGTTCTCCACCAACCAGGAGTACTACACCTTCCCCGCTTATTTTCCAATTTTGTTGCTGCTTGCAAAAGGACTCGCCGACGAAGAAGAGTTCGGTTCGCAGCGCTGGCTGGTTTGGAGTTCCGGTGTGCTCGCCGTAATCTGCATCGCAATCTCCGCCGTCCTCACGGTGGGCCTCTGGAACTCGCGCCAGTTGCCCTTCGTGCCCGATATCGGCACGGTCCTCGCCAAGCCGAACCTCCAGGCCGAAACGCTCTCCATGGGCCACATGCTCGATCTAACTGGAGAGTCCTTCGCCGCGCTGCGTCTCCCCGCAATTCTCGCCGCCATCATCCTCCTGATAGGACCGGCATTCGCATTCTGGCTTCGTCGCCGTCGCGCACAACTCGCCGCCACCTGGGCAACCGCCGCTACCATGGGGGTCTTTCTGATCGCCGCCCACATTGCGCTCGTGCGCTTCGATCCTTTCCTCGGCTCGCGCATCATGGCTCGGGAAATCGCCCCCGAACTCCGGCCGCAAGATCGCGTGATGATTTACGGCGACCAGTCCTTTGGATCGTCACTGCTGTTCTACCTGCGCCGACCGATCGAGTTGGTCAATGGGAATACAACGTCCATGTGGTGGGGATCCACGTATCCCGATGCGCCGCACATCTTTCTGAACGATGAGGAGTTACAGCGCGCGTGGAATTCTTCCCAGCGAGTTTTTCTCTTTGTCCCGCAGCACGAGCGCGCCAAAGTAGAAGCTCTGCTGCCCGGCCCGCTGCACATTGCCAGCGAAGCCTCAGGCAAGGTGATTTTTGTGAACCATGCTTAAGCGCGGGCAGTTGCAACTAGAAGCTATCTCATAAAAGGTTCTGGGTTGGGTACGGCTTCAAGCCAAACCGCTCGGTCCCAAGACAGACCGGGGCTTTCTGGACCGGCGTGGACCCGAATTCTCGGCGAAGATTATGAGGACGCGACGATCACATCCCAGCCCCGAAGGAGCCTGCCCTGAGCGAAGTCGAAGGGGCGGCACATGATAGCCCAGCACGTAAGTGCTGGGTAGAAGTGGAAGGTCGGAACCAGTTCCGGAGGGGACGACACGAGTTCTCACGCGCGTTCTTCAGCGCCTGGGGAAGCCCAGGTCGCCGGTTCATTCCATTTATGAGACAGCCTCTAGCGATTGGCAATTGGCAATTGGCAGTTAGCGCTCGACCATCGCCGCAACGAATTGCCAACTGCTAATTGCCGCTACCGCCTCGAAACTACCGCCTCTCTCTGCTTCACCGTCGGCAGAGAGTACCCCGATTTCACCGCATCCCGGCGAAACATCTGCACCGTTTCCTGCGAAAATTCATGCAGATCTTTGCCCACCAGAGAGAGCTTCTTCAGAATGTCAGTCGTCGCCGTAATCACGTGGCATCCAATCTCGTCAGCCTGAAAAACATTGAGCAACTCCCGCGGACTCGCCCACATGAGTTGAACATTCGCATCGTTGGCCATGCCTACCGCTTCGCGCATCAGAGGCACCGGATCGCGCCCCGTATCTGCGATGCGCCCGGCAAACACAGAAACGTAAGCAGGGGCCTTGCCTTTCAGCGCTTGACAAACTTTTTTCACTTGCTCAAGCGTAAGCAGCGCCGTCACGTTTAACTGAATTCCCTCGCCAGAAAGATGCCGGACAAGATCGTAGGTCGGCGCGCCCTTGGTATTCATCACCGGTATTTTGACGAAAACGTTCTTTCCCCACGCCGCGATATGCCGCGCTTGCTCTTCCATCTCCGGTTCGTCATCGGCGAACACTTCAAATGAAATCGGACGGTCCTTAATAGTCGCCAGCAGATCCAGCCCAAATCCCTGATAATCCGTAACTCCAGACGCCCGCATCAGCGTGGGATTGGTGGTGAAGCCTTTGATATAAGGCTGGCGGTGCATCTCAAGGATGCTGGCCTTATCGGCTCCGTCGGCGAAGATTTGTATGCCCAGGTGGGACACAGATTTCATGCAGGATGCGCTCCTTCCAGCGTGGAACGGATGATCCAGTCGGCCGCCTCGCGAAGAGAACCTACGCGCAAGTCGGGAACATGGTCTGGAGCCCTCTCTGAATACCCGTAGTCAATAAGAATAGTCCTACATCCCGCATTATAACCGGCCTCAATGTCGCGCCATCGGTCGCCGACCATAAAACTGGCTTTCAGATCGACATCATGCTTTCGCGCCGCTTCCAGCAGCATCCCCGGCAAAGGCTTGCGGCACGCACACTTATCTTTATCCGTGTGAGGACAAACAAAAATATCGTCGATCGGCAGGCGCGACAACAAGGCCTTGTGAATCGCGTCAAGCGTTTGCTGCGACTGCCTTCCTCGCCCCACATCCGGCTGATTAGTTACCACCAGCAGTTTGTACCCTGCTTTTTTGAGTGCCTGAAGAGCCTCGGGAACTCCGGGAAGCACTTCCAACTCGGCAACTGTCAATGGAGGAAACGGCTTACCCTCGCGGATCAAGGCTCGATTGATAACTCCATCGCGATCCAGGAATACAGCGCGGTTCTTGCCAGTGGGCGCCATCGACTCCCACTTGGTGGCCTGCAACTTTACCGCAGGATGCGACACCAGCAGATGCCACACCACCGCCTGAAAAGCTTCCGTATGCGGAGTCGTGTGTGCAGGGTTGACCGTCGGTATGAGGACACAAACATCGGCGACAGTCGCCGTATAACCGCCATCGCGCCCCACCACTCCGATGATCTTCGCCGCAATCGACTTCGCATACTTCAACGCGGCCACCAGATTCGGGCTCACGTTCTGTTCAACGTTCCCGCCGCCTACCGAAAAAATCAGCAACAAATCTTCGGGTCGCAACCGGCTGGTGCGCAGCCAGCTGTCGAAGATCGAACTCCAACCTTCATCATTAGCGCGTGCCGTCAACTCGGAGACGTTGTCCGTGGGCGCATAAGCCTCGATGCCCGCGATCTTGCGGAAATCGTTCACCGCATGGGAAGCGTTGGCCGCGCTTCCACCCACGCCGAGAATAAACAATCGTCCGCCGCCACCGCGAGTCGCAGCCAGCAACTGAGCAGCTTTTTCAATGCTCGCCACATCCAGCTTCGCAATGATTTCGCTTGCCTCAGCCAAAAAAGCCTCGGCGAAGCTGCGGCTGCTCATTTCCGCGCCTCTCCTCGTTGCATGAAGAAATTCGTCATTTCCTTTAGACCTGCCGGCGAACCGATTTCATAAAAACGTTCGCGCACTTCCACGGCAGCCAACTCGCCGCTCTGAAGCAGATCTCCATAGACATCCGCCAAATCCGCGGCGCTCGACCCAGCAAAAGCATCCGCTCGAAACACACCTAACCCATAATCAATAAAATTCATACGAGGTGTGCGATCCTTCTTGCTGTAAGCGAGTATGCGGCCGTTTTCAAATTCAACATTGCTTGCATCCCACTGCCCGTCGTTGCGGAATACCGTCATCAAGCCCAGCTTCCCGCTCTGCAAAAATTCCCGCTCGATCGCCGCATAGTCGCAGGCTAGATACGAATCGCCATACATCACAAAAAAACTTTCTCCCAGCTTCGGTAAAGCGCTCCGAATCGCTCCCGCTGTGCCCAGCAGTTTCGCGCCGTCGCGGGAGTAGTCGACCTTCATTCCGAACCCGCTGCCATCTCCAACCACGCGCTCGATCATCTCACCCAAATGACCGACGCACAGTATTACATGTTCGACGCCATTGCTCCGCAACAGCCGCAACTGGTGCGCCACAAATGGTTCGCCCGCGATCGGAATCAGCGACTTTGGAACTTTTTCCGTCAGCGGCCCCAGACGTGTTGCCAAGCCGCCGGCAAGTATGGCCACTGGTAGCATGGATTTTTAGGAGTGCGCCAGAACCGACGTTCCGCTGAAATCAAACTGCAACCGCACCTCGCGCAGTCCGGCGCTTCGCATGGCAGAGCGAAGCCGGGTTTTATCCTCCGTATAGAGCAACAGAAATCCGCCGCCGCCGGCGCCAATGAGTTTACCGCCAAGCGCGCCGTGCGCTCGCGCCAGTTCATACATCTCGTCGATAAAGCCGCTGCTCATTCCCGGAGAGCGCTTCTTTTTGTGCTCCCAATGCACGTGCATCAGTTCTGCAAACTTGCGCAAATCGGCTGCCAACAGCGCGTCCCGGCTCTCATAGCCCAGCCGCTTGGTCAGGTGCAGGTTATCCAGCATCTCGCTTGAGTTCTCTCGAGTGCGCGTGTCCTGATCGCGGAGCACTTCTGCCGCCGAGCGCGACGCCCCGGTAAAAAACAACAGCAAACCGTCTTCAAGATTCGCCAAAGTTTCCGCGGCAATCTTCAAGGGCTCCGCAATCACGCGGTCGTCCGGCAGAAATTCGAAACAAGTGATGCCGCCGAACGCCGCGATGTACTGATCTTGCTTTCCCACCGGTTCTTTCAGCAAATCGATTTCAATATGGCAAGCTTGCTCTGCCAATTCCTGCGGAGGCACGAAGTTTCGTTTCATCGTGTGCAGCGCGCGTAATAACGCCGTAGTAAAACTTCCTGACGAGCCCAACCCCGTACCAGCGGGGATATCGGAAAGGCTGACAATTTCCAGGTATGGCCCCATCACTCCCGTCATGCGCAGCGCTTCGCGAAAAATCGGATGCTGAATATCCTCCCACCGCTCGACATCCTCCAGCCTGGAATATTTCAAAATAATCCGCGGACGAAACGCTTCGTTAATAGTGATGTAGACGTATCGATTGATTGCCGCGGAAAGTACGAACCCACCGTGATTCCGGGAATAAGAAGGAAGGTCGGTGCCACCTCCGCCCAGTGAAATTCGCAATGGACTTCGTGTGATGATCAATCGATAAGTTCCCGAACGTTGATAAGTATGACGCTGACAGGTTCGACGCTGATAAGTTATGAAGCTCGTAAGTATAGCGTGTCTAGAATCCGGCCGTCACAGCCCTGCCTTCGCCACAGCCGCGTCTTCACTTACGAATTTGATTGTAGCCAATACCGCGTCTTTTATCGTGAGCCGCGGCCGCCAACCCAGAGCCCGAATGCGCGAGCAATCGAGCAGGATGAACGGACTATCCCCGATCCAGCCGCGTTCACCGCCGGCGTAGGTCAGCTTTGGACGCAAACCAAGATGCTGGCAAATCCAGCCGATCGAATCGTTGACCTCGCAATATTCGTCCGTTCCCAGATTAAAAATGTTCACCTTACCGTCGGCTTTCTCGATGGCGGTAAGAATCGCGTCGATGCAATCCTGCACGTATAAATACGATTTTCTCTGATGGCCGTTGCCCAGCACATGAAGATGTTCCGGATGCTCCGCGAGCTGCTGATAAAAATCGTACACGTGCCCGTGCGTATAGCGCTCACCGAGGATCGACACAAACCTAAAAATATACCCTTGCATCCCGAACCCCTCGCAATAGGCCTGAATCAGTCCTTCAGCCGCCAGTTTCGATGCGCCGTAGAGCGAAGTCTGGATCGGAAAAGGACAAGTCTCCGGCGTAGGAAAAACCTCCGGCTCTCCATACACCGATCCTGTCGAGGAAAACACAATCCGCTTACAACCTTGCTCCCGCATGGCTTCCAACACGTTCCACGTTGCGATGGTGTTCTGATCCAGATCCTTGCGCGGATGTTCGGTACCGAAGCGTACATCCGCGTTCGCCGCAAAATGCATTACCAGATCCGCTCCGCACATCGCCTCAGCCAGAGTTTGCCGGTCGAGCACGTCCGCTTCATGAAACGTGAACTGAGGATGAACCATGGCGCCCTGTAGAAACCGCCGCTGCCCGGTCGACATATTGTCGAACCCAACAACGTTGTGCCCCGCGGACAGCAGGCGATCCACGATATTGCTGCCAATAAACCCGGCCGCACCCGTAACAAAAACCCGCAATCGAACCTCCTTGCTC
>JBAUVJ010000582.1:0-2767 GCA_049583165.1 Candidatus Sulfotelmatobacter sp.
GGTTTCTACTGCACGGAAGTTAGGAGTGGTGGCGCGGTTGGCGACAGACCAGGCCAAACGCAGCCGGACCATGCGCGCATTGGCACATGCGGCATCCACCACTGGCCGCGCCTTTGGGCGCGTGCTGCATCAGCTCTGGCTGGAGGTCACGGGGATTGTGTTCCTGATTATGGCCCTGAGTTTCGCGGGAGCGTCGGTGAAAGAATATGGCAAGTACCATGCCGGCCAAACGGGGTTGGGGCGGGTGGCGATTGCGATTTGTTTTGCCGTGACGTTTGGCTGGTTTGGGGTGAGTTCGTTCTGGAGGGTGAAAAAGAAAGGGTAAACTCTTGTTCTAATGTTCCTGGGAACTCCGTTCTAACGGGCCAGGATAGCCCGCGTTCCGCGAGCGACTCCTTCATTGCGCTAGGTCGAGCAAGCTTATGCCACCAGTGCCTGAAAAGGAGCGTGAGACGGTCGCACTCCCCACGATTGCCCCACCACGGACGCGCCGCGCGGCGCTGATTCTGTTGTGCGTCCTGGGCGCCAGCACTGTGATTATCGTGCGCGGCATCCATGGCGGTGAGTTCAGCTACAACGTGGATGAAGCGCAGCATGCGGTGACGGGACTCTACGCAGCTGCTTTGCTGCACGACCGTCCTGTACATCTGGTGGATTACACCGCGAAGTTTTACGCGCAATACCCGGCCATTGGCGTTATCCATTGGCCTCCCTTGTTCTATGGGTTTGAGGGGCTGTCGTTTCTGTTGCTGGGAGAGAACGTGGTGGCCGCCCGGCTTACCATTCTCGCTTTTGCGCTGCTGGGTCTGGCCGCTTGGTTTGAGATGGTCAGGGAGCTGCAGAACGATTGGACTGCGGCGCTCGCGACCGCCTTGCTCGCCTGGGCACCCGGACTACTGCTGTTCGAGAAGACCGTGATGTTGGAGATTCCATGCTTGAGTCTATGCATCGCCGCTTCCTGTTGCTGGTCGAAATATCTGCATTACGAAAAGAGGACGACTTTAATTTGGTTTGTTGGATTTGCAGCCGCGGCCTTACTGACCAAGCAGAACAGCGTTTATCTGTCTCTTTTTTGCCTGGCCTCGGCAATCGCTCTAGGGCGCTGGCGCTTACTGCTGAAGCCAGCGGTTTGGAAAGCAGTATTCGCAATTGCGATGATCGTCAGCCCCTATTATTTTCTGGTCTACCGGGCACACTGGCAGACCACGGGGATACTGCTAACGGACAGTAAAGTTTCAGGCCTGGCTCGACTCGTCTTTTACTGGAAGTATCTGCCGGCAGAACTGGGTTGGACACTGCTGGCGTTTTCGATGCTCGGGATTGTGACCAGCGTGCGATGGGATCGACGGGAGAGCCTTGTTTTAATGTACGCCTGGATAGGGTCCTGCTACCTGACGTTCACGTTGATCGGCACCAAGGAGGCGCGGCTTTCGCTCTATTGGCTGCCACCATTTATCTATTTCGCGGCCGGAATGTTGACACGGATGTTTTCCCGTCAACCGCTGCGAGCCCTCGCAAGCGGTGCAGCGGTTGTTCTGCTGGCGGGTTCTTTGGACGTGGCCTGGTCCTATCAGCGTCCTTATGTTACGGGTTATTCGGCCGCGGCAAAGAAGGTCACGCAAATCGCGCCTGGCGGCATAATCCTCTATGATGGCAGACTGCCGGGGAACTTCATTTTTTTTCTCAGAGCGAATGACCCCGGGCGCCATTTTTTAGTTCTTCGCAAGGCGCTCTACGCTTACCGCATCAATAAGCGCTATGGGTACGAGGAACTTGTTCATGGGCGCGAGGATATTGAGGATGTGTTGCGGCGCGACGGAGTTCGATTTGTGGTGGTATCCGATCGCATACGAATGGAGTTCGATTCGCAGCGCATACTTCGTGAGATGTTGAAATCAGAGCAATTCAGGTTGCAGGGCATTTTTCCGGTTGTCTCTTCGGAGTCGTTGCAGGAGGGGAGTCTTTTTATCTATGAAAACCGATGGTGGTCGCCCCCGGCAGACAAATTTCTTAAAATCCGCATGCTGACACTGACCCACGATGTGATTGTGCCATTCGATCAATTCGACTTCGCCGGCGATCCGGGCCATCATCAAGCGCAGGCAAGGTAGCGGCAAGTGATCACGTTCGAGTTCATCCACGGAGGCGCGGCAAGAGGGGTGTCAGTGAGCGGAGAACGAGCGAGTGAAAGACCCAGTGGGTAAAAAAACGATGATGAGCTCAGATGTGAAGCTGCGCCGCGACGGGACGGGGAGCGGGGGGAGGCGCGATCGGGAGACGTCTTCTCATATTCCGGTGCGTCCGCTGTACACACCAGCAGACCTTAAAGGCTCGGACTACGAGAGCGAGGTCGGCTACCCCGGCGAGTATCCGTTCACGCGTGGAGTGCAGGCCACGATGTACCGCGGGCGGTTGTGGACGATGCGTCAGTACGCGGGCATGGGCGACGCCGAGGAATCGAACAAGCGCTACAAATATCTGCTGGCGAATGGGACGACGGGACTTTCGGTGGCATTCGATTTGCCGACCCAAATCGGAATGGATTCAGATCATGCGCTGGCCGTGGGCGAAGTGGGCAAAGTGGGCGTGGCGATCGATTCGATTGAAGATATGGAGCGGTTGTTCGCCGGAATCGAACTGACCGAGATATCGACATCGATGACCATCAATGCAACGGCGTCGATTCTGCTGGCGCTGTACGTCGCCGTGGCGCGGCGGCAGGGTGGTGACATTCGGAAACTTTCGGGCACAGTGCAGAACGATGTAC
>JBAUVJ010000583.1:0-2222 GCA_049583165.1 Candidatus Sulfotelmatobacter sp.
GCCAACTACGGCACCCTCGCCGACTTTGAGCAACTCGCCAAACTCGGCATCAGCGTCAAGGGCAAGATCGTCATCGTCCGCTACGGCGAAAACTTCCGCGGCATTAAGACCTATATCGCCCAGCAATACGGAGCCGCAGGCGTCCTCATCTACTCCGACCCGGCCGACGACGGCTACTTCCGCGGCGACGTCTACCCCAAAGGTCCCTGGCGTCCCGACACCGCAGTCCAGCGTGGCTCCGTCCAGTTCCTCCCCATATACCCCGGCGACCCCACCACACCCGGCATAGCCTCCACCCTCGATCTCCCCAACTCAAAGCGCATCCCCGCTGACAAGCTTCAATCCAATCAGCCCAGCATCCCCACCAACCCCCTCTCTTACAAAGACGCCGCCCCCATCCTCAAAGCCCTCGGCGGCGACGAATCTCCCCGCGAGTGGCAGGGCGCGCTTCCCTTCACCTACCACCTCGGAGCGAGCGCGAGAAACACATCCGTCGCCAAAGTCACCGTCCACATGCACCTCGAGCAGGACATCGCCCTCCGCACCATCTGGGACGTCATCGGCACCATCCCTGGCTCCAGCCCCACACAAAAAGACGACTGGGTCGTAGCCGGCAATCATCGCGATGCCTGGGTCTACGGCGCAGTCGACCCCAACTCCGGCACGGCCGCTATGCTCGAAACCGTCCACGGTCTCGGCGATCTCCTCAAACAAGGCTGGCGTCCGCAGCGCACCATCGTCATCGGCAGTTGGGACGCCGAAGAAGAAGGCCTCATCGGTTCGACCGAGTGGGGCGAAGATCACGCCCAAGATCTCGGCAATGCCGCCGCCTACTTCAACATGGACGTAGCCGTGGCCGGCAAGAAATTCGGCGCTTCCGGCACGCCAACGCTCAAAGAATTTATCCGCGAGATTTCGAAGGCGGTTCCTTCACCGCAAGGTGGAACCGTCTACGCCGCGTGGAAGAAGACGAGCCAGCCGAATGAGGCTAACCGCTCGCAGGAGACAGCTACTTTCCGCGCGCCGCCGAACGCCGCGCAAAGTGATGTCCCCGTGGGCGATCTCGGCAGCGGATCCGATTACACCGTGTTCCTCCAGCACCTCGGCGTGCCGTCCACCGACATGAGTTCGTCGGGCGATTATGGCGTCTATCATTCAACTTTTGACGATTTTACGTGGTTCAAGAAATTCGGCGACCCCGACTTCCTCTACGAGCAGGAGATGGCACGGATGTTCGGTATGGAAGTCCTGCGCATGTCCGACGTCGACGTTCTGCCCTACGACTACGAAACCTACGGAAAAGAGATTCTCGTCTACCTCGACGCCGCCAAGAACAAAGGTAAAGACCACTTTGGAGACAAAGCGCCCGATTTCTCACCAGCGGTCGAAGCCGCTCGGCACCTGCAAGAAGCAGGAGCTAAAATCCTGCAAAAGCAGCGGAAACTGCCGGCCGCGCCCGATCGCCTCAACGCCACGCTGCGGCAGGCCGAGCGCGCCCTCCTGATTCCAGAAGGATTGCCCAACCGGCCGTGGTACCATCATGCTATCTACGCGCCTGGCCAATACACAGGCTACGCAGCGGTAGTGATCCCCGGTGTCAATGAAGCGATTGATCGCGGCGATTTAAACCGGACCACGCAACAGATCGCAGTTCTGGCGGCGGCGTTAAACCGCGCCGTCACGGTCTTGCAGCAATTTAGATAGTCGCCGCGAGCCGATTGTGCATCCTATACCCGGCTCATTTTCCGGGGGGGAGGAGAGTCATGGCTCTGGCCAGAATCATCACGCATTCCGATCTTTGCGCACGCGAATTGGCGTTTCATCTGCTTGGCCGCGGTTATGCGGTAGAAATTGTTTCACCGGATTTCATTCCCAATAACTTTGCTGACCTCGAATTACGGGTTGACGGGCAGTCCGGCGACCAGTTGGTCGCGAGCCTCGAAGCGCATGAAGGCCAGCACACCGCCGCGCTTGAATTTGTCCATCGCGTTGAGGCTCCGATGGAAGAGTTCATTCTCACACCACCGGTGGTTGCGCCTCGCCCTGTCGACAATCCCGTGGTCATCAAGGTTGACCGGGATATCGCTGATATCGAAGCGGATGTGGATCCTGCTTACGCGGCTCCCCAGTCCTTTTCCCCTCACGAAGAAACGTTGCCCGATATCGAATTCCGCCCCAATCTCACAAATGAGGAAGCGGCACCTCTGACACCGCTACAAGAT
>JBAUVJ010000584.1:0-20404 GCA_049583165.1 Candidatus Sulfotelmatobacter sp.
GCACCGGCCGGAGCTTGCCGCGTGGGATGCATGGGACGACGTTCGCCGGGACGAAGCGGCGGACGCGGAGGACCTCCGCCCGGTCCCTGCACGGGGGGACGACGCTGAAAAATCGGTTGGCCTGGAACTGGGCGCCCCGGAGCGGCACGCATGGCACCGCCGATCGGAACTCCCGGCAGCACCGGCGGCGGGGAAGGACGCACCGGCGCTTTATAAACCGGTCGCGGCCCCGTCTGCGGAACGATCATGCGCGGCGCTGGAGGCGGCGGGGCTATTGGCTTTGCCGCAACAGGAAGCGTGGGCGGAGCACTCGCCATAGCTACGGGCGCCGCGGACGTAGAACTTGAAGGCGCGACAGGCGAAGTGACCTGACGCGCTGGAGGCGCAACTGGTGCCGAGGCTACCGGGGGCACTATAGCCGGCCGGGAAGTAACAGGTGCGGGCGGTGGCGGCGCAGTCGCTGCCGCAGGTTCCTCCACCGGCTTAATAATAGGAGGAGCAACCGTAGTGGGCCGGCTAACGGCTGCTGGGGCTGCCACAGCAGGTTTCTCAACTGAAGGTGGTCCAACGGGAGCTACCTTCACGGGCGCCGGTGCCGGACGCGGCGCAGCCGGCGGAACAACCGCCTCCTTGCGTTGCGTAATCGCCTTCAGCACATCTCCGGGGCGCGAGATGTGCGACAAATCGATTTTCGTTTTGATTTCTTCTTCGCCCCGAGCAGAGCGGGAGCTGGATTTGCCAGTCGAGGAACCCTCCGCGGCGGAACGGATGTACACACGTACCTTCTCCGCTTCATGGTCCTCAAGAGAACTGGAATGCGTTTTCTTCTCGGTCACCCCGACGAGCGGTAGCGTATCCAGAATAGCTTTGCTCTTGACTTCCAGCTCTCTGGCAAGATCGTTGATTCGAACCTTACTCATCCGGCCTTTCATTTCTCCGCGTTTTGGTTAGGTCATCATCGACCTCGCGGAGTCACTTTCTTCGGTCCCACGCCGAACTGATGCCAGCGTGCCATGATTATTCTCTGGTCTCGGAAGCAGACTCCGCTTCCGTGGCGGGCTGCTCCTCGGAGTGCTCGGCCTGCCCTTCGTTCTCGTTTGCTGCCAGCGTCTCCGCTTCGACGGTGCCTTCTTCGCTCACTGCTACTTCTTCCGCCGCCGCGGGAACTTCCGCGGTAATGTCTTCCGCACCCGCCTCAGAAGCCGCCGCAGCCTCGCCCTCAGCCGCCGCTTCACCTTCGACCGCCGCACCTTCCAGGCTGGCGAAGTAATTATTCACCGCAAGGCTGATTTTTTCCACCGTCTTCGGCCCAATACCCTCAATCGCCTCAAGCTGCTCCGGAGTCATGTCGGCCAAAGCTTCTACAGTGGTCACGCCTGCAGCCCCCAACTTCTCCACCAGTCCATCGCCCAAGCCGGGCACTTTGTCCAGCGGCGTAACCGTCTGCGGCACCATATCCGCCATCTGCTGTTCCACTTCCTGCCGCTTTTCTTCCTCGCTCTTGATGTCGATCTTCCAGCCGAGCAACTTCGCCGCGAGGCGAACATTCTGCCCCTTCTTGCCAATCGCTAGCGAGAGCTGGCTGTCATCCACCACAACTTCCAGATGCTTGCCGCCAGAATCGACCACGCTGACCTTGCTTACCTTCGCGGGCTGCAAAGCCTTCTCGGCGAAGGTAACCGCATCTTCGTGATACTCGATGATGTCGATCTTTTCTCCATGCAGTTCGCGGATGATCGACTGCACCCGCATTCCCTTCATGCCCACGCAAGCGCCCACCGCATCCACATCCTTGTCCTTCGACATCACCGCAATCTTCGTGCGCTCGCCGGCTTCTCGCGCGATGGCACGGATCACCACTGTACCGTCGTAAATCTCCGGCACTTCGGTCTGGAATAGATGCTGTACGAGATCCGGCACGGCGCGCGACACCACCACGCCCGGACCCTTCGAAGCCTTTTCCACGCGCGCAATCACGACCCGCACTCGCTCGCCGATGGCAAACGACTCCAGTCGCGACTGCTCCTTGCGTGGCATGCGCGCCTCGGCCTTGCCGATGTCGAAGATCACATCCGGACCTTCCACCCGCTTCACCGTGGCGTTGACCACTTCGCCGACGCGTCCGATGTACTCGTTGTAGACCGTGTCGCGTTCCGCCTCGCGCACCTTTTGGAAAATCACCTGCTTCGCCAGTTGCGCGGCAATGCGTCCCAGGATTCCTTCCGTCACCTTCGGAATCCGCAGCTCCCCGCCAACCTCCAGCTTGGGATCGCTCTTGCGCGCATCCTCCAGCGTGATCTGCAACTGCGGATCCTCTACTTGCTCCGGCGTCTCCACTACCGTTTTCACGGCATAGGCATTAATCTTGCCGCTTTCCTTATCCAACACGGCGCGCAGGTTTTCCTGCGACTTGTAATACTTGCGGGTCGCCATCACAATGGCATCTTCCACCGCAGTTACTACAATCTGCGGGTCGATGCCCTTTTCGCGGCTTAACGCATCAATCGTGTTATAGAGCTCACTTGCCATAAGAAAACCAATTTAGTAATTGGGCAATTTAGTAATCGGGTAATTTGAAACCAAGCCGACAGCGCACCGGTTTTACATTACAAAATTACTCAATTACCAAATTACTCAATGCACTTTCAGATTTCTGGCACCAGATTCGCCTTCTCCACATTGGCGAATTCGATCCCGATCTTCTGGCCTTGCTCGGCAACCGCCGAGGCCATTTTCTTGCGAGACTTCTTGCTCGCCGCGCTCAAATCCAGCGTCAGCCGCCCCGATTCAAAATTTTCCAGCCGTCCCTCGAAGTGCCGGTTATTATTCAGCGGCTGCCTTGTTGTCAGCTTCACACGGCTGCCGACGAAGCGCTCGAAGTCGGACGCTTTCGTGAGCTTGCGATCCAGTCCCGGTGACGAAACTTCCAGCGTGTAGCTGCCCGGCATTGCATCTTCGACATCGAGAATCGTGCCAAACTCGCGGCTGAAGTCGGCGCAGTCTCCGTGCGTCACTCCCGCCAGAGGATCGCCAGCGGCTGCTCCGGGCTTATCCAGAAACACCCGCAACATGCGAGCGTTGTCACTCCCGCGAAGCTCGACTTCGACCACTTCTAGTCCGCTGGAGGCGGCTACCCGCTCCGCGATCTCCCGTACGCGATCAAGCTCAAGTGCCATGCATCCAATAACTTGCAACTCATTTCGTGCGGCGAATTACCCCGCAACGAAAAAGTGGGCTTGCGCCCACTGGTGTGCTTCGCCAAATGCTGGTACTACACAACAGTTCTCAGTTTTCTAATATACGCCCGATAGGGGAGAAAAGACAAACGCCTGCAGCCGATCTAGGCGGCCAGATAAGCGAAGGCAGAAAGAAGATTATCGCTCCGCTTTCAATTCATATTAGTTACTCATCTTCCCCGGCCCCAGAATCGCCTTCCCAGGAAATACGTCGGACACTATCTTGCCTTCATCAACCACCACAGTTCCACCCACAACCAAGTAACGCACACCGACACTTGGCTCCATGGGTTTCGCAAACGTAGAACGGTCGCTGATGGTATTTGCATCGAAAACTACAATGTCTGCGTCAGCGCCTTCCTGCAATCTGCCTTTCTGTCGCGCCGCCGGCGTCGACCGCTCCAGCATTTCCGCGGGCATGAAACTCATCTTGCGGATCGCGTCCATCAGGGTGATGGTTCCTTTTTCGCGCACGTACTGTGCCAGCACCCGCGAGTAGGTTCCCGCGTTGCGAGGATGGCCTTCAGCGCCATCGCTGGCGATCATCACCAATGGATGAGGAATTACCTTATCGACAACTTCCTGCGTGTTGCCGAAAACCAGCACCCACTGCGTCGTGCTGGAAGCGTGGAGTTCGTCGAAACGCTGCTTGGTAAGATGCTCGCCGGTGTTCGGGAGCACGAGATCGCCATAATCGATTCCGAGTTTCTCGCGCCAGCCAGGATTAAATAGCGCCGAGTTCACAGCAGTCATGCCGGCGATGTAGGGATACGCCTCGGCAGTTACATCCAGCCCACGGGCGCGCGCTCCCTCTATCATGGAAAGACACTCCAGCGAATCGCGCAGACAGGTGCTGTTGATATGGACAATATGCAGTGACGCCCCGGTAATCGTGGCCGCCCCAATCACTTCACTCACAGACTCAATCGACGAGCCGGGTTCGACGCGGCCCGCGCTCCGCAGGTGCGTATAAACCGGCAACCTCCGCTCGGCGGCGAGGCGGAACATGTCGATCACCTCGAGTCGTGTGGCTCCGGGCGTGTATTGAATCCCCATCCCGATCGCCAAACCGCCAGCATCAAGTTCCGCGCGCAGCCGTTCTCTTACGGCTTCAATCTGTTCAGGTGCGGCGGGCTGATCGGTCGCGGGCCCGCTCTTGGGCAGGATGGTTCCGGCTGGCAAGGGAGCGCCAAACACCAGAGCCCGCGCCGCCACATGGCTGGCCGCGGTGCCGTAATTTATGAGCGAATGACCTTCTTTCGATTTCAAGAATTGAGCAACATCGGGCGCGCCGATTTCGAGCTCCAACGCGGTAGTTACACCGTCCAGCGCCTTGACGCGCTGGCTGGCCAGGTCTTGCCCATGCTGGTGCAAATCGATAAAACCGGGCGCAACTACCAATCCGCTCACATGAACGACGCGCCGTCCACTCAACACCTCGGAGGAGATGCAGACGATTTTTCCATCGCGGATGCCGACATTCCGCACAGCATCCAGGCCGGTCTCGGGATCCATGACTCGTCCGCCCTCGAGCACCAGATCGTATTGCTGCGCGGCCGCAATGCTCGCCGCGCACACAAGAAGACAGAACCAGAAAATCAATCCGCGCATAATCGCACCGTAGTAGTTCGCACCGTCATTATTCACACCGTATTCTCACCGTGAAGATTAGCGATGATAGCAGTCCTGAGAACATTCACGATTTGCTTCAATCGCTGCGTCCTCTCTAGAATAAAGATTCATCCCCACAGGCTGGGCGGATTCCGAGAAACTTATGATTCATTTTCCAGTACCCGAAGCTCTTACCTTCGATGACGTTCTTCTTTTACCCGCGCGTTCAGACGTAGTCCCGGCGACTGCCAATACCCAAACCCAACTGACCCGCAAGATAGCTCTGAATATTCCCATCGTCAGTTCCGCCATGGACACCGTTACCGAATCTCACATGGCGATCGCTTTGGCGCAGCAGGGCGGGATCGGCATCATTCACCGCAATCTCACGATCGAGCAACAGGCCAATGAAGTTGACAAGGTGAAGCGCTCGGAAAGCGGCATGATCGTTGACCCGGTCACCATGTCGCCCAACGATAAAGTCAGCGACGCGCTCGAAGTGATGCGCAAATATAAGATTTCCGGAGTGCCCATCACCGAACATGGCCGCCTGGTGGGCATTCTCACCAACCGCGACCTCCGCTTCGAGACCCGCTTCGATATTCCCATCGATCGCGTGATGACCAAGAAAAATCTCATCACGGTACCGGTAGGCACCACGCTGGAAGATGCCGAAGAAATTCTTCACGAGCACCGCGTCGAAAAACTTCTCGTCGTCGATGACAAGTACAACCTCAAGGGATTGATCACCGTAAAAGATATCCAGAAAAAACTGAAGTATCCCAACGCCGCGAAAGATTCTCAAGGCCGCCTGCGCGTAGGCGCGGCCATCGGAGCCACAGGAGATTTTCTTGAACGCGCCCAGGAACTGGCCGAAGCCAAAGTGGACGTCCTAGCCGTCGACAGCGCCCATGGGCACTCCGCAAAAGTGCTTGAGGCGGTGAAGCTGGTGAAATCTAAACTCCCTGAGATGGAATTGTTGGCTGGCAACGTGGCGACTTTCGAAGGGGCCTGCGAGTTGGCCCGCGCCGGAGCGGACGGCATCAAGGTCGGCATCGGTCCCGGTTCCATCTGCACCACGCGCGTAGTCACGGGCGCGGGCGTCCCGCAGATCACGGCTATCGCCGAAGCTTTCCGCGCGATGAAAGATGCTGGCGTTCCCATCGTCGCTGATGGTGGCATTAAATACTCGGGCGATATTACCAAGGCATTGGCCGCAGGCGCGAGCGCAGTCATGATCGGCTCACTCTTCGCCGGAACAGACGAAAGCCCCGGCGAGTTGATTCTGTATCAAGGCCGGTCCTTTAAATCGTACCGCGGCATGGGATCGATCGGCGCTATGGCACAAGGCTCGAGCGAGCGCTATTTCCAGAGCATCGAAGGCGAATCATCTGCCGCGGTTTCGGCCAACGACGGCGATTCCAACCGCCTGGGCAAACTTGTTCCTGAGGGCATTGAAGGGCGCGTTCCCTACCGCGGTTCCGTTGCCATGATCGTGCACCAGATGGTTGGCGGATTGAAATCAGGCATGGGATACTGCGGCTGCGCCACCATCGCCGAACTGCTGCAGAAGACCCGATTCGTTCGCATCAGCGGCGCTGGACTCCGCGAAAGCCACGTCCACGACGTTATGATCACCCGAGAGGCTCCCAACTATGCCATCGAGTAGCGCACGCGTTTGAATCCTGACCAGAAAAATCTTCTGAAGGCGTGGGCAGCCGCGATCCTCTGGCTCATTGTCATTGCCTTCGAATCCACTGCCATGCTTTCTTCGGCCAATACCAGCCGGATTCTCTATCCTTTGCTGCATTTCCTTTTCGGCCTGGATCCGGAGCGCTTCGAAACCTGGCACTTCTTGATTCGTAAAGGCGGACACGTTGTCGGTTACGGCATTCTGAGTGTTCTGCTTTTTCGCGCGTGGCGCGCAACTTTGCCTGCAATGTCCAATACCATGTGGACACCGCGCTGGGCGAACATCGCGGTGTTGGGTACTGCACTTGTAGCCAGCCTCGACGAGTGGCACCAGAGCTTCATTCCCTCTCGAACCGGACGCTGGCAGGACGTTGTTCTGGATACGTGCGCTGGGATCGCAGCTCAAGTCCTCGTTTTCCTTTGGTGGAAACGGACGCGGAAAACGCGCGAGTACTGAATCCATTCATTGCTTCGGGTTCGAAGACCCGGCCTTCGCAGTCTGCAAGACTCCCGCCGCGACCAACGCTAATGCAGCAGAGAAGTAAAACGGAATAGAGGCTCCGTAGTGCTTCCATAGTTCTCCGGTGATCAAGCTCGCCGCCAAAGTTGCGCCGCTGGTTACGAAGAAATAGATTCCCAGAGCACGGCCACGCACGTCTTCTGCTACCGTCTCAACCACCAACGCTTTCAGCACGGGCTGAGTCAGCGCGTAATAGAAGCCGTACACCGCCATGGCAACCCAGATCGCCAGCGTGGACGGCGCGCGGCCAAAGACAAAATAGACAGCAGCAAAAATCACGTACCCCACAGAACCTACCAGACGCCGCGAAACATGATCACTGAACCAACCGGCAGGCCAGGATGCAAGCGTATACGTAATGTTAAAGACCAGGCCGAGCAACGGCGCGAGGGCTACCGCGATCCCGACATTCTGCGCTCGCAGGACTAGAAACATGTCGCTCGAATTGCCAAGAGAAAAAAGCGTGACCGCGATGAGCACAAGGTAAAAGCTGACGGGAAGCTTGATTTCTCCCTTAGAAGCTGTCTCATCAATGAGTTTGGGGAGGGCACGACGTTCAGTCGTACCGTCATGCGTTAATAAAGACGCGGGCTCTAGCCCCTGAGCCAAAGAGGACCTAGGATCCGATTCCTCAGGGTTCTGCGTCGCAAGTTCCACGCCACGCGAGCGTTTGGTCTCGCGAATCCCCAACAATGCGACCAGCACGCACAGTGCTCCCGGGATTGCAACTGCCCAGAATACGCTGCGAATTCCGAAGCGCGCGAGCAAAACCAGCGCCACCAGTGGCCCAGCGATGGCCCCGGCTGAATCCATCGACTGGATCAGGCCGTAAGCCGAGCCCAGCCGATTCTTCGGCACAGACTCGGCGACCATGACATCGCGCGGCGCAGCGCGAAAGCCTTTCGATAGACGATCACAAAAGCGGATCGCTAGAATCTCCGGCCAGGCCGACACCAGGGCAAGCAGCGGCTTGACTGCGTTAGCCACAAGATATCCCGCAACCACAACCGGCTTGCGGCGTTCAATACGGTCGGCGAGATATCCAGAAAAAAGTTGGGAGAACGACGCCACGCTCTCCGCGATCCCTTCGATGAGGCCCAACTGCGCCGGCCCCGCGCCCAGCGTCGCCAAAAACGCCGGGAGCACCCAGTACGCCATTTCGGTGGCTGTGTCGTTCAGAAAAGAGGTAATACCGAAGGCGTAGATGTTGCGAGCAGTGGAAGGCTCATGCTCGGCCGGACATGCACGCATGAATAATTTCTACCACGACCGAGGAAACCGACTACTGAGAGCTATGAACTGCTCCTCAATACATCGCGTCGTACTTAGTCACAACCCACTGGCCGTCTTCGTCTTCGGTGGTGACGGTGAAGAGTTCCTGGTAGGTTCCGGGCTTGCCGTTGCCATAGCTCCGCCTGCCACGGTAGTGAAGAATAGTGAGGGGCGGTGCGCTCTCCCACTCCGCTAGCTCCCAGGAAAGCAGCGGATGCTGCGCCTCGGAGTCGCAGATGAAATGAGCATATTTCTTGCGATAATCGTGCTCCCATTGAGAGAGCAACTCATCGCAGTGACCATCGCGCAACTCGTGGAGAAATTTGTTGGCGCTGTGCTCAATCGTGCGGTCGCGCAGCGGATTCATCCGAATGCTAACGGGCAAGCCCGTCAAAGGATCGTGGTCCTCCGAGCGCGCCAGCACCGGTCCCTGATTGCTCAGCCACCAGATGTAGCCGAGGAACCCAAACACCAGCAACGCGCCGGCAGCGACGGCAATGCCGATCTGTATGCGAGTAAATCCCATCTTTAGTCTTGATACCCAGAGTAAGTTTATAAGGATGACAACTTAGGGCAAGATTACTGGCGGAAGACGCGGAAGTACATGTACCACCGGCACTCGGACAAAAGCAGGTTCACATCCCTGGGCTCTCGCCCAAGTCGGAATGACAAGGCTGATTGGTCTTTCATGAACAAGAAAGGGCGCGGTCGAAAACCGCGCCCTCTACGAGATCGTCGGCCAACTACTCCTTTTTCTCTTCATGGTCCTTGGTGGGCTCGATGCCGCCATCGTGCTGCGCCTGCGCTTCGGCATCTTCCATCGCTTTCTTGGCTTCGGCCATCTTCTTGGCGCGGGCTTCGGCGCGCTTCTCGCGCTTTTCATCCAGGATTTTTTCGCTGCCCAGCAGCTCGATAAAAGCCTTGTCGGCACCGTCGCCCTTGTTCCAGCCGGTGCGGACGATGCGCAGATATCCGCCATTGCGGTCGCCGAAGCGGGGACCGATGGTGTCAAACAGCTTCACCACAGCGGCATCGGTCATAAGATAAGCAGCCGCTAAACGCCGCGCCGCGAGGTCGCCGCGCTTGCCGAGCGTAATCATCTTTTCGACGATCGGGCGCGCGGCCTTGGCCTTGGGAACGGTCGTCTCGATGCGTTCCTCGACGATGATCGAAGTGACCAGGTTGCGCAGCAGCGAGCGCCGGTGCGATGTATTCCGTCCAAGCTTGTACCCTGCAACTTTGTGACGCATGGTTGAAACCCTCTAGTTTCAGGTTCCCGGTTCTAGTTCCCAGTTCCAGATGCAATCAGCCTCGTCGCAACTAGAAACTGGAAACCAGAAACTGGAAACTATTTCCTATAACTGATCGTCCGGTCCGTAGGCGGATGCCGGCAGGACCAGATTTGACGTCGGACCGGGCACGGCATTGCCGTGCTCGTCGATCTTCATCCCAAGGCTCAGACCCATCGTGGAGAGAATCTCCTTGATTTCGTTCAGCGACTTGCGGCCGAAGTTCTTGGTCTTGAGCATCTCCGATTCTGTTTTCTGCACCAGCTCGCCGATGGTCTGGATATTCGCATTCTTCAGGCAGTTGTAGCTGCGCACGGAAAGCTCCAGCTCCTCAACGGAACGGTTCAGGTTTTCATTGTGGATCTCGGGCTTGCGATCGTCGGAAGAAGAAGTGCCAGTTTCGATTTCTTCCTCGAAGTTGATGAAGATGTTCATGTGGTCCTTCATCAGCTTCGCTGCCAAGCCGATGGAATCGGCGGGCGTGATGGAGCCGTTGGTCCAGACTTCAAGAGTCAATTTGTCGTAGTCGGTGATCTGGCCGAGACGCGCAGCTTCGACGGTGTAGTTGCACTTTCGCACCGGGGAATGAACGGAGTCGATGGGAATGAATCCGATGCCGAGGTCTTCGTCAAAGTTCTTGTCGGCGGAAGTGTAGCCGCGGCCGCGCTTGAGGCGCATTTCCATATCGAGCTTGCCGCCTTCGCTGACCGTGGCAATGTAAACGTCTTTATCCAGAACCTCGACATCTCCATCCGCCTCAATCATACCGCTCGTGACCACGCCGGGCTGATCCGCACGCAGGTAAATCGCCTTGGGCGCATCGCCGGCGAGCTTGAACGGAATCTGCTTCAGGTTAAGGATGATGTCGGTCGCGTCTTCCACCACGCCGGGAATCGACTGGAATTCGTGAAGCACGCCTTCCATCTTCACCGCGGTGACGGCGGCGCCTTCAATGGAGCTCAGCAGCACGCGCCGTAACGCGTTGCCCACAGTCGTGCCGAAACCGCGCTCAAAAGGTTGCGCCCAAAAAATTCCGTACTTGTCAGTGAGGGTGGAAGTGTCGACTGCGAGACGTTTCGGTTTCTGAAAACCTTTCCAAAGCATTTGTTTCTCCTTCGGCCGTTTGGCTCGATTCTGACTCGCTGAGGGGTCCAACTCAGGTCGGCGTCGGAAAGGGCTGATCTGGCTCGAAATGTAGACCGAAAAAAGTTTCCTGTTTCCAGTTTCCGATCTCCAGTACTTCTGGAAACTAGAAACCAGAAACTTATTTGCTGTACAACTCAACAATCAACTGCTCATTCACCGGCAGCTGAATATCTTCACGCTTCGGCAACGACAGCACCTTTGCCGTGTAATTGTCACGATTCACTTCCAGCCAGTTGGGCAGCGTGCCGTGGCTGGCAAACTCCTTGGCCAACTCCAGCACGGTGAGCTTTTTGCTGTTCTCGCGAATGCCAATTTCCTCGCCCGCGCTTACCTGGTACGAAGGAATATTCACCCTGCGATTGTTAACCGCCACATGGCCGTGGCGCACCAACTGCCGGGCCTGGCGCCGCGATTGAGCGAAGCCGAGACGAAAAACGACGTTGTCCAACCGCCGCTCAAGTTGTTGCAAGAGCAACTCGCCGGTAACTCCCTGGGAGCGCGCAGCCTTCTCGAAGTAGTTGCGGAACTGGCCTTCGAGGGTGAAGTAGATGCGCTTGGCTTTTTGCTTCTCGCGCAACTGCAAGCCGTAGCCAACGATCTTGGCTTTGCGGTCTTTCCCATGTTGTCCGGGAGCGAAGTTGCGCTTCTCGATGGGGCACTTATCGCTAAAACACTTTGCGCCTTTGAGGAACAGCTTCATTCCCTCGCGGCGGCACAAACGACAGACTGGATCGGTATAACGGGCCAAGTTGTTCTCCTTTTAGATGACCGGTTTACGGGTTTGGCTTCACCCTTCGTCCCGGACGGTAAAACACTGTTTCTAGTTTCCGGTTTTTAGTTTCCGGCTCTGCTTCCAGAAGTACTGGAAACTGGAAACCAGAAACTCGAAACTTTTATACTCTACGGCGTTTCGGCGGACGGCATCCGTTGTGCGGAATAGGCGTCACGTCGCGGATCGAGCGCACTTCGATGCCGGATGACGCCAGAGCGCGCACTGCCGACTCGCGTCCCGAACCCGGGCCGCTCACCCGCACGTCCACACTGCGCACACCGTGATCGCGCGCCATATTGGCCGCGTTCGAAGCCGCCTGCTGCGCGGCGAACGGCGTGCCTTTGCGCGATCCACGAAAACCCAGCGATCCCGAACTCTTCCACGAGAGAACGTTGCCGTTCATATCGGTGATGGTCACGATCGTGTTATTGAAGGACGCCTGCACATAGCACAGCCCGTGCGGAACGTGCTTGCGCTCCTTCTTCTTGAACGTCTTCTTCTTGCCTTTTTTATCCGGTGCGGCTGCGCCGCCCGCTGCTGCTGGTTTTGCCATAATTAGCCTTTTGCTCTTAGCCTTTGGCCATTAGCTTGATCTGCCGCGGTTGAGCCAACGGCGAAGAGCTAAGAGCAGTTCTATGTTTTCGATGTTGCCTTCTTCTTGGTTGAGACTGTTCCCTTGCGCGGGCCTTTGCGGGTACGCGCGTTGGTGTGAGTACGCTGTCCGCGGACCGGCAAGTTCCGGCGATGACGGAAGCCGCGATAGGAGCCGATTTCGATGAGTCGCTTGATGTTCATCGAAACTTCCTTGCGCAGATCGCCCTCCACCATCCCCTGCTGCTCAATCACGGTGCGGATGCGGTTGACTTCCTCTTCGCTGAGGTCCTGGACCTTTTTCATGGGGTCCACCTTGGCCTCGTCAAGAATCGTTCCGGCGCGCGGATGTCCGATGCCGTAGATATAGGTTAGCGCGATGTTGATGTGCTTCTGGCGCGGTAAGTCGACGCCTGCAATACGTGCCATAAACTCTCCTGGCTTTTTGGCTCTTAGCCTTGCCGCTGTTTGTGTTTCGTGTTGACGCAGATCACCCGCACCACACCCTTGCGGTGGATGACCTTGCACTTGTCACAGATTTTCTTTACCGATGCCCGTACTTTCATAACTTTTCCAGTTCCCAATCTCTGACCGGTTCAAAGACCCGGTGCCACAAAATCATTTGTATCGATATACAATCCGCCCACGATTCAGATCGTAGGGCGAAAGCTCCACCGCGACCTTGTCGCCGGGCTGGATGCGAATGAAATTCTTGCGCATCTTACCGGACACATGCGCCAGCACCTGGTGCTTGTTCTCCAGTTCCACCTTGAACATGGCGTTGGGCAGAGGCTCCAGAACCACCGCCATTACCTCAATCGCGTCTTCTTTACTCATTCGCTCCTTAAGTTCTTACGCGGGAGATCCCTCGCACACAACGCTCGGGATTTCGGCAGCGGGCTCCCGCTTCGCTCACGCCCGCTAAACACCTCTACTTCGTCAAAATCACCGGTCCATCTTTCGTTACCGCCACGCAATGCTCAAAGTGCGCGCTAAAACTGCCGTCCGCTGTTACGGCCGTCCACTTATCACCCAGCACGCGGGTCTCGGGCTTGCCGCAGTTCACCATCGGCTCGATGGCAAGAACCATTCCTTCCCGCAATTTTGCTCCGTGGCCGCGTGCTCCGTAGTTCGGCACCTGCGGCTCTTCGTGCAAATGCGTCCCAATCCCATGCCCAACAAATTCTCGAACCACGCTGAAGCCGGCAGCCTCCACATGCTCTTGCACCGCCGCTCCTACGTCGCCCACCGAATTGCCGATGACCGCTTGATCGATACCGCGGTAGAGCGACTCCTCGGTAACCGTCAGCAGCTTTCGTAGTTCCGGGTCCACGGTTTCGCTGACCGGAACCGTGATCGCCGCGTCGCCGTAGTAGCCGTCCAGCACGACTCCGCAATCGATCGAAACAATATCGCCTGCTTTCAGCATCCGTTTTTCCGACGGAATGCCGTGCACAATCTCTTCATTCACCGAGGTGCATAACACGCAGGGATAATCATAATATCCCTTGAAGGCAGGCTTGGCGCCGAGTTCAGCGATCTTCTTTTCGGCGATGCGCTCCAGATCCATCGTGGTTACACCGGGCGCTACCACCGTGCGCACATGATCGAGAACCTGGCGCACGATGCGGCCACTCTGCCGCATCCGTTCAATCTCTGCCGTCGATTTGCAAACAATCGCCATTCTTAATTCGTTACGCGCTGGTCCTAGGTGTGATGATCCTCAAGAATCTGGAAAATCTGCTTCGTGACCTCGTCCATCGGCTGATCTCCATTCAGCGAGATAAGCCTGCCAGTACGCTGATAATAATCGGCCACCGGACGAGTTTGCTCCTGGTAGGCCGCCAAACGGGGCTGAATCACTTCCAACCGATCGTCATTGCGGGTCACCAGCTTCATCCCGTCGAAGTCACATACTTCATCGGTGCGGGGCAGCTGGAAGTGGACGTTATAGATCCGCCCACAGGTGGGACAAGAACGGCGCCCAGTAATCCGGAGCAAAAGTTGATTATAGTCCACGTCCAGGCGGATCACAATCGGCCAAGTCCGAGTCGAGTACGGTTTATCAAAGAGCGGGTCCTCCAGCAAAGCGTCCAGCCACCCGGCCTGAGCCGCCGTCCTGGGAAAACCATCCAAGACGTAGCCGCGCTTGCAATCCGGCAGCAATAACCTAAGCCGGACCATTTCACAAACTAAATCGTCGGAAACCAGCTGGCCCCGGGCCATCACCGCTTTGGCCGCCTGCCCGAGTTCCGTACCCTGGTCCACGTTGTTCCGCAGCAAGTCCCCGGTGGAAACCTGCGGAATCAGGTATCTTGCCATGATCCGCTTGGACTGCGTTCCCTTGCCCGCACCCGGCGGACCAAGCAATACCACCGGACCTGTGTCGCGTGAGGTTTCCTGCGCCATCGAGTTGGCCAAAGCCTCCCGAACAGTGTTCCCGGCCGGACCAACGAAGCCCTACCAGGTGCAGCAGCAACCCCAAAACTACGATTCATGACTGAGCGATTGAGTCATCGGGCAATTCTTAACCCAACAACTTCTTCAAATTTTCTTCAATCACAAACTTGCTGAATCATCCAACACAAGATCCGCCTGGCATCCAGTCGCATGATCACTCAATCGCACAACGGCCCAATTTCATTACGACCAGTTGCGGCGGCCGCGTATGCGCCCGCTGCGCGGCGTAAATCCATCGTAATGGCGCATGATGAGCTGCGCTTCCACCTGCGTAACTGTATCCATGGCGACGCCTACAACGATCAACAGCGATGTTCCGCCGAAATAAAAATTCACTCCCAACCCATTCGTCACCCACACCGGAAGCTTCTCAAACATCGATCCGCCCAGCCAGAAGGGCAGATGGTTCAAGTGAATGCCGGCAATCATCCACTCGGGAATGAACGAGATGATGATCAGGTAAAGCGCTCCCACCAGCGTGATACGGGTCAAAACTTCATTGATGTAATCGGCCGTGCGCTTGCCCGGGCGAATGCCCGGAATGAAGCCGCCGTACTTCCGCATATTGTCAGCGACTTCGCTGGGGTTGAAAACGATCGACACGTAGAAGTATGCGAAGAAGATGATGCCAACCGCATACAACAAGGTGTAGAGCGGCTCGCCCCAACCCAGTGCGCGAAACAAGTCGCCAAAATAGCGGCTGTTCCTCAAGCCATAGCCGACGGTCTGCGGCAAAGTGAGAATCGAGGATGCGAAGATGACCGGCATCACGCCGCCTGCGTTCACGCGCAAAGGCAGGTGCGTGGATTGTCCGCCCATCACTTTGCGTCCCACAACCCGCTTGGCATATTGCACCGGTATACGCCGTTCGCAGCGCTCGACGTAAACGATGAACGCCACTACCGTGATCATGAATACCACCAGGCCTGCCATCAGAACTGGCGTAACCGCACCCCAGGTGCCGTTCTTAGCCTTCTCCAGAAGATCCTGAACGCCTCGTGGCAGACCTACCACAATGCCGGCAAAAATCAGCAACGACATGCCGTTACCGATTCCGCGGTCCGTAATCTGTTCACCCAGCCACATGACGAAGCAGCTGCCGGTGGTCAGGGTCAGCATGGTCATTAAGATAAAGGGGATACCCGGATGAAGAACGAAGTCTCCGGCTTTCTCCAGGCCGATGGCGATGCCAAACGATTGCACCGCACTGAGAATGATGGTGATGTAGCGGGTCCACTGAGTGATCTTCTTGCGTCCCAGCTCGCCTTCTTTTTGCAGTTTGGCCAGCGGCTCGTACACGACCGTCAAAAGCTGGAGGATGATCGATGCCGTGATATAGGGCATGATGCCCAGGGCAAAGATGGTCATCCGGCGCAGATTGCCGCCGGAAAAAAGATCCACGAACCCGAGAAGCGATCCTGCATTGTGGCTGAAAGCGTCTTCGAGCTTGAGAAAGTTCACGCCCGGCGTCGGAAGATGTCCGCCTAACCGGTACACCGCAAGCATAGCCAGCGTAAAAAGAACCCGCCTGCGCAGGTCAGGGATGCGGAAGATATTCGCCAGCTTCTCAAACATTACTGCAAGACCTCAACCTTGCCGCCTGCCTTGGTAATTTTTTCCTGCGCTGACTTGGAAAACTTGTGCGCGTGCACGGTAATCGCAACCGTCAGTTCGCCGTCGCCGAGAACTTTGACTGGATGCTTGGTTTTGATCACGCCCGCCTTGCGCAGCACTTCGGGAGTAATGGGCGAACTGTGAAGCTCCTCGCCCAGTGCAACCAGACGCTCCAGGCTGACGATATTGAATTCTTTGCGGAAGATATTGGTGAAACCGCGCTTGGGCATGCGGCGATGCAGCGGCATCTGGCCGCCCTCAAAGCCGCGGATCAGGCGCATACCGGTGCGCGAACGCTGGCCCTTGTGTCCGCGAGTGGACGTCTTGCCCATGCCGGAGCCCATACCGCGGCCTACGCGTTTGCGCTTTTCCGACGCCTTTTTCGGTGCTCGAATGTTCGATAAATTCATGATTGCCGCCTAATCCTGCACAATCTCAACCAGATGCGGGATCTTGGCTACCATGCCACGGATCGCCGCATTGTCGGGACGCTCGATCACCTGATTCAATCGGGTGAAGCCCAACCCTTTTACCACCAGCTTCTGCTTCACTGGAGCACAAATAGAAGACCGCACCCACTTCAGGTAAATCTTCCCGTGAACCGCCGCTTTTGGCTTCTTCGTCGTCATCGAATTCCTCAAATCTGGGTACCAGGTACTGGGTACTAAATCTCCTGCATCGACTTGCCGCGCATAGCGGCAACGCTCTCCCGGCTCTTCAAACTCTTGAGCGCGGCAAAAGTCGCCTTGATTACATTGTGCGGATTCGTCGTGCCAATCGATTTGGTCAAAACATTCTGCACGCCCACCGAGGTCATGACTGCGCGAACTGCGCCACCCGCAATCACTCCCGTACCTTCCGGCGCCGGCTTCAACAGAACCTTCCCCGCGCCGTAGCGTCCGAGCACCAGGTGCGGAATGCTGGTCTGGGTCAGGTTGACCTTGATCAGATTCTTCTTCGCGGATTCGATTGCTTTGCGAATCGCCTGCGGAACTTCCTTGGCCTTGCCCGCGCCATGGCCCACCACCGCGGCCGATGGATCGCCCACCACCACCAGCGCGGCAAAGGAGAGATTCTTGCCGCCCTTCACCACTTTGGTGACGCGGTTGATGGCAACCACCTGGTCTTTCAACTGAAACGAATTCGCATCGAGCTTCTTGATTACTGTTGGCATAAACTCCTATTTGGTAATTGTGTAATTTACTAATTGAAAACCTTTCGACGGTTTTAAATTACACAATCACTCGATTTCCCAATTACTCAATTCCGCTCAGAATTGGAGCCCCGCTTCGCGTGCCGCATCCGCCAGCGCTTTTACGCGCCCGTGATAGATGTAGCCGCCTCGATCAAACACAACCTTGGTTACACCCTTGGCCTTGGCGCGCTCGGCAATCACCTTGCCCACTGTCTTCGCTGCGGCAACGTTGCCGCCAGTGCGCCGGTCTTCCTTCTTGCCTTCGGCTGAACTTGCCGAAACCAGCGTTGCTCCATGCAGGTCGTCAATGACCTGGACATAAATGTGATTCAGCGAACGGTACACATTCAATCGTGGACGCTCCGCGGTGCCCTGCATTTTCTTGCGGATGCGGTCGTGCACGTGTCCGCGCTTTTGATTCTTCGAAATTCGAGTCAGCATAATTTCCGTCCCTACTTCATCCACTTGTCATTCCGAACCCGCCCGAAAGGCGGGTGAGGAACCTGCTTCTTAGGCCAAAGGAAAAATCAGCTATTTCGCTCCGGTCTTTCCAACCTTCTTCTTCAATCTTTCGCCGGCGTAACGCACGCCCTTGTTCTTATAAGGATCGGGCGGACGCAACGATCGCATTTCAGCCGCTACCTGACCCACCTGCTGCCGGTCAATTCCGGTAAGCGCAATCTTGGTCTGCTTGGGATCGACCGCCGCATCCACGCCAGTCGGCAGTGGATATTCGATAGGATGAGAGTAACCGAGATTGAACACTACCATCCCTTTGCCCTTCATCTCAGCCCGATAGCCGATGCCGACGATCTCCAGTTCGCGGGTCCAGCCCTTGGTCACACCCTCCACCGCGTTGTTCACCAGAGCTCGCGCCAACCCGTGCACCGCGGCCTGCGAATCGTTCTCGCGAACCGCGAGCAGATGCCCATCTTTCTGTTCGACAACAATGCCGGCGGGCAGAGCCGTATCCAGCTTGCCCTTTGGCCCCTGCACCAGCACAGTGTTGCCTTCGATCTTGACCGTCACCCCCTTCGGGATCGGGATCGGTTTTTTTCCAATTCGTGACATAAATTCCGCTCTTAGCCTTTAGCTCCTGGCTCTTAGCTAACCCATATTTCGGTTAGCTTGGCCGCGCTGCCTTACCAAATCTCGCACAATAATTCGCCGCCCACGCCTTCCTTGCGCGCCTGGCGTCCAGTCATCACGCCGCGCGGGGTGGTGAGGATGTTGATCCCCATGCCGCCGAGCACGCGCGGAATCTCGCTGCGACGCACGTAGACGCGGCAGCCGGGGCGCGAGACGCGCTCTGCCTTGGAAATAGCGGCTTCGTTATGCGCGCCGTATTTCAGGTAAATCCGGATGACCTTGTGGCCTTCTTCCTCGGTGGCCTTGAAGTTCGAAACGTAGCCCTCTTCTTTCAAAATGCGGGCGATCTCCAACTTCAGCCGCGAGGCTGGAATATCCACCTTTTGGTGCCGCGCCTGGAGCGCGTTGCGCACCCTCGTCAGCATATCTGCGACCGGATCGGTCAACCTCATCGTTTGCTTCTCCTCTAGCCACCCGTTCGCTCCGCGTTCAGCGGAGAACCTGCAGCGGCTTGCTCCTGCCTCTTAACTCTTGAATCTAGTACTCGCTTACCACGAAGACTTCGAAACTCCAGGAATCTCGCCGCGCAACGCCAGGCCGCGGAAACACAGGCGGCACAGGCCGAACTTGCGCAAGTAAGCCCGCGGGCGTCCGCAGATTTTGCAGCGGTTGTGCCGGCGCGAGGAGAACTTCGGAGTCTTCTCCTTCTTTTCGCGCGCCAGCTCAAACTTCTTTTCGATCTTCGCGTCTTTCACTCGTTTTGCTGTAGTCATGTATTCCTTACAGAACCTTTGTTGTTCACACTCAAAACCGGAAACTAGAAACTCAAAACTGCTACTGCGTCCGGAACGGCATACCCAGATGCTTCAACAGCGTCCGCGCCTGATTGTCGTTCGCCGCCGTGGTCACAATCGTGACGTTCATGCCCTTCATTTTGTCGACCTTCTCGTAGGAAATCTCCGGGAAGATCAACTGATCGTGCAGGCCCAGCGTATAGTTGCCGCGTCCGTCGAACGACTTGGTGGAAACTCCCTTAAAGTCGCGCACCCGAGGCAGAACAATATTCACCAGCCGGTCAAGAAATTCGTACATCCGGTCGCCGCGCAGGGTCACCATGGTTCCGATGGCCTGCCCTTCGCGCACCTTGAATGCCGCAATCGACTTCTTCGCCTTGGTGACGATCGGCTTCTGGCCCGTGATCTGACCTAACTCGTTCACCGCCGGATCGAGAATCTTCGAGTTCTGCGTGGCCTCGCCCATACCCATATTGACCACGATCTTGTTCAGCCGCGGAACCGCCATCGTATTTTTTAGTTCTAGCTCCTTCAACAGAACCGGGGCCACTTCTTTCTCGAACCTCGAACGCAGCCGGGGACGCTCTTTGGCGCTATGCTGCGCCTGCGCCGGGGCCTTCTGCTCCTGCGACGAATCTCTCGAAGCCTTCTTGTCTTTATCTTTTGCCATTTTGTTTTCAACTTCCTCTCCCGGTTTCGGAGTGGTTACCGGTTCGTAAGACTAAACTTTCACAATGCTGCCAGATCCCTCGCTTCGCTCAGGATGACGCCGCCAGGCTCAAACGCCTCGCAAGCGGCGTCACTTATCCAGCGTCGTCCCACACTTCTTGCAAACCCTTACCTTCCGGTCTCCGCGTACTTCATGCCCGATGCGCACCGGGCCGCAGGTCGCACAAACCAGCTGCACGTTTGACAATGCAATCCGGCTTTCCTGCTCCGCGATCCCGCCTGCGATATTGCGCTGCGGATTCGGGCGCACGTGCTTTTTCACCATCATCACGTGCTCGACCAGAATCTTGTTGTCGTTCGGAAAAACGCGCAGCACGCGCCCTTCCTTGCCCTTATCCCGTCCCGTAATGACCTTCACATTGTCATTGCGGCGGATATCGACTCGCTTCTGTAC
>JBAUVJ010000585.1:0-8607 GCA_049583165.1 Candidatus Sulfotelmatobacter sp.
CGAATGAACCCTAGCAAACCCTCAGCAACTCGCCAAGGATTTCTATGCGGCGGCGATGTGGTCGCCAGCGGATTTATGCAGGTAACCGCAAAGCGACTGCAAAATCACCGGCGCTGAAAACATGGCAGCGGCGAACAATAAATCGCCCTCGACGGCGCGGCGGAAGAAGGGCAAGCCGGCCCCATAGCAAGCTATCAATCCGGCCAGGGTCATGGGATACAGATCTTTCCAGGCGGCCCAGACGGCGAAGTTACTCACCAGAAAAAACACAATCGAACCAGCCAAAGCCGAGCCCATAATCCTGAGCGCTCCAGCATTTTGGCGCAGTGTGCTGCCGAGCCACAACATACCCGCGTACCAAGCCCAGGTTACGAAGTGATCCCACGTGAATGCATATCGGTAGACCATCGTAGTGAGAATGATGTCGGAAGCGGCCAGCAGAGCCAGCGGCAACCACATCCGGCGCTGCGGGCCGCGGGCGCCGAAGAATAACAACGACGCTCCAACCGGCGTGAAGGCAAAGGGATGAGGCAGAAATCTGACGGCAACGGCGAGGATGACGTATAGATAAGCGAGCACAGGCACCTCACAAAACGCAGAGTTTATTGTGGGCGTAGGAGCGCGACGGCGTCAAGGGTTTGGCCCGTGCAGATCGAATCGCTTAAGGTTCGGGAACGGTCACACGGTTATCGCCCGAACCGTAGACATCGCCGATTACTTTCAAATCGCCACCGAGCCGCACGCCCGCGCCAAGTGGTTTAGACGCGTTGTCGTGCCCGCCCCTCAAACGGCTGAAAAAGCTGGGCAACTGCACGAAGCGGAGATCCTGGAAGTCGACGATGTAACCTTGCCCGCGACCATTAAGGGTTTCAGTTTGAGTGATCGGATATTGAGCCCAGTCGAGATAAACGCGTCCAAGATAGGAACGCTTGGCGGCCAGAGTGATCGGCGTTTCTTCTGGTTTGTAACGCAACTGAAGTTTGCCCTCGGGATCAACTTCGGGCCCCAGAGAATTCACAGGGGCGAGGACGAAGAAATCCGAGGTTTCGACGACTCCATACCAATGAAACGGATTCGCCAGGTCCGGGTAGGCCGAAGCTCTGGCGGGTTCGGCGCCATTGTAAGTCCGAGCCTGCAATGCATTCACAGCGCGGCGGTGCTCATAGTCGCGCACAGTCCACAAAAACACCACGGCGACAAGAGCCAGCGTCGCGGCGAATCGACCGCGTGGTCCGCGCTGGTGCGCGCCGATCTCCTTATCGATCAGCGCGAACAGGGATGGCGTGATCAATCCGAGCAGCAAGCAGGTGAACATGATGGGCTCAAAGATGAAGACGATGTCCCACGAATACCACTTCTCGGAAAACGGCCAGAATGGGCGCACGCCGTAGTTATTGGTGAAGTCGAGCAAGATATGGCTGAGGCCCGCAAGGCAAGCAAAGAGAAAAAGCACTCCCCAGCGCGGAGGAAGATTCGGATCTTTCAGCTTGCGTCCGCGGAGACGCCAGATGAGATAGACGAAAGCCACGACTAACGCCGCCATCAGGACAATGCCGAGAAAAGAGTGGGTAAAACCACGATGATGGGCAAATCCGAACGCAGGCCCACGGAAACGACCGAGGACATCTAAGTCCGGCGCTTCCGCGGCGAGCGTGAGCGTAAGCGTGGCCAGTGCAGTCTTGCGGTTGAGTCCGGCGCGTCCCATGCAGGCGCCGGTCAGAAAATGGGTGACGGGTTCCAAGCGGTCAAGAAGGATTCTATGGGGATGCCCGGCTAAATGCCAAATGCGCAGATATTATTTTGCAGGGACAAGCAAGATAAGAGCATCTTTCTCAACGGTGATTTCCGCGGGAAGCGTGCCGAGAAGTTCGCCGTCCGCCTCGACGTAGATCTTTGGTTGCCGTGACGCGATCGTTGCCGAAGGAAGGTATTGGCAACTTGCCTTGTTAGCGTGGACAAGATCGATTCCGGGGATTGTCCAGTGGCGGCGTAGCAGTGCGCGGGTGACGTAGGAGAGATACGCCATACGGCTGGCAGTCCGGCAGACAATGAGGCGGACGTCGCTGCGATCAAGCGAAGCGCCAGGAGCAAACTCGTTGAGCACCCACCCGAAATGCCGGATGCGAACGCCGAGTAACTCTGTAAGATCGGCACGTTGTGAGGACTCCGAGCCGGTTTCGATGTACTCGACCTGAAAACGCGTCATGGCGTATGTGAACCAGAGATGCCACGCCCTGAGGTAGTAGGCAAGCACACCCCAGTTTCGTTTGATTTCTGGCGCCAGCTTGTAGAACAGGTGTGCATCCGCGCCGACGCCTGCGGCAATCACAAAGTAGCGAGTACCGGAATTAGCGGAGAAATCCTGATATTGAATGCGCCCAAGCGACACACGACGCTTCCTGGCTTGGAGCGCGGCTTTCGTGGCGGCGAAAATATTCATCGGTAATCTGAGATCGTGTGCCAGTGCGTTAGCCGTACCCATCGGAAGGACGGCGAGCGCCACACTCGTATTGGCCAAGACCTGAATAATGTTGTGAATGGTGCCGTCGCCGCCGCAGGCGAAGAC
This sequence comes from Candidatus Sulfotelmatobacter sp., assembly GCA_049583165.1. Lineage (GTDB taxonomy): Bacteria > Acidobacteriota > Terriglobia > Terriglobales > Acidobacteriaceae > Sulfotelmatobacter. The sequence continues at coordinate 2,567 of JBAUVJ010000585.1, forward strand.
GGTGTCACATCCCTCGCCCACGGCTTGCCGCACTTTTTCTTCGGCGTGCTCTCGGGAGTGCGTGAGCACGAGTTGGGCTTCAACTCCGGCGCCACGGAGCACGGCTAGTACAGAGTCAAGTTCCGACTGGCGCCGCTTGCGGTTGCCGCCAGAATCAGGGTTATAGAGCAGGGCTGCCTTGCGCATGAAGGGATCGAAAATGGATTGTACGTTGAAGCCGGGAGATTTTGTGTGAATTGATGCGGGCCTCTATCGCTTGGCAAATGTGCACGGCATGGAGTATTTCCCCGATCCGGTCTCCGACTATAATCTGCGCGATGGCATCCCTGAGCAAAGACGTCGAAAAAAAGATGGAAGCTCTTCGCGAGAAGATCCGGCATCACGAATATTTGTATTACGTCCTCGACCAGCCGGCTATCGACGATACCGAGTTTGACATGCTGATGCGCGAGTTGAAGGACTTGGAGGTAAAGCATCCGGAACTGCTCACGGCCGACTCTCCCACGCAGCGTGTCGGAGGTAAGCCGCGGGAAGGGTTCGTCAAAGTGCCGCACTCCTCGCCGATGTTATCGCTCGACAATACCTACAACGAAGAAGAACTGCGGGACTGGGAACGCCGGGTACACGAACTCAGTGGGCGGCAAGACGTCGACTATGTTTGCGAGTTGAAACTGGATGGTATGTCGCTGGCGCTGATCTATGAAGACGGCAAGTTGGTGCGCGGGATCACCCGCGGCGACGGAAGCGTGGGTGAAGATGTAACGCTCAACATACGCACAGTGCGCTCTGTACCGTTATCGATTTCGAAAGACAAACTAAAGAAGGCTGGAATTCCACCGGATTTTGAAGTGCGTGGCGAACTCCTGATGCCCACTGCGGCGTTCAAGAAGGTGAATGAAGAACGGGAGCGCAAGGGGCTTCCTACATTTGCCAATCCACGTAACTTCACAGCGGGCACGGTGCGGCAGTTGGATGCAAATGTTACGGCGGAGCGTCGTATGGACTTCTTCCCCTATGTTTTGCTTGAGAATGGGCGAACTTATTTCGATCGACATTGGAAAACTCTCGACGCACTGGTCGCTGCCGGCTTCAAGGTGAATGCGAATCGCAGACTGGTTCACAGCATGGAGGAAGTTTGGGCGTTCATCCAGGAGTGGGCGGGAAAACGCGAGTCGTTGGCCTATGAGATCGACGGCATCGTGGTGAAAGTGGATCGAACCGGGTTGCAGGATGAGCTTGGGTTTACCGGGAAGGCTCCACGCTGGGCGATTGCTTTTAAATATGCGGCGCGGGCGGGGATTACGAAGCTGGAGGACATTCGTGTGCAAGTTGGTCGCACCGGAAAGCTCACGCCGGTGGCAATGCTGGCCCCAGTTTTGATCGGCGGAACCACGGTGAGGAACGCCACGCTGCACAACATGGATGAGATCGAGCGGCTGGGCGTAAAGATTGGTGACTGGGTACAGGTAGAGCGCGGCGGCGATGTGATTCCGAAAGTCGCAAAAGTGATCGACGACAAGGATCACCCGCGCGGTACGCGTGTTTTTGAAATGCCTGAGAAGTGTCCGGTATGCGGGACCAAGGTCGTGCGGACGGAAGGCGAAGTGGATTATCGCTGTGTCAATGCAAATTGTCCGGCGAAATTACGAGAGACTATTCTGCACTTTGCTTCGCGCGGAGTGATGAATATCGACGGAATGGGCGACGCGCTGGTGAATCAACTTACTGAGCGTGGGCTGGTAAAGAATGTCGCGGACATCTACAAGCTGACGAAAGACAACCTGCTCAGCCTGGAGCGCATGGGCGACAAATCGGCGCAAAACATTCTCGATGAGATCGATAAATCGACGAAACTTCCGCTGGAGCGGGTGATTTATGGGCTCGGCATTCGAATGGTTGGCGAACGCACCGCGCAATTCCTGGCCGAGCATTTTGGATCGATGGAAGCTCTGGAGAGTGCTGGTATTGAAGAGCTGCAAAATGTGAATGAGGTTGGCCCGCGCATCGCCGAGAGCATTGTGGAATTCTTCGGCATAGCAGCCAATCGCAGACTGATAGAGCGCCTGCGCGAAGCCGGCCTCACACTGACGGGCCAGAAGAAACAGCGCGGGACGAAGCTTGCAGGGAAGACGTTCGTGTTGACAGGAACGTTGGCTCGTTTCACGCGCGACGAAGCTAAGAAGATGATTGAGGATGCCGGGGGCAAAGTTACCGGATCAGTCAGCAAGAAGACTGACTACGTGGTGGCCGGCGCGGATGCGGGGTCGAAGCTGGATAAGGCCAAGGAGTTGGGAGTAGACGTGATTGACGAGAAGGAATTAAAGCAGATGGTGGGCTGAGGGTGGACAGAATTGCCTCGGTCAAGCAGACCAATTTCACCATGAATATCCCGCACACTGAGCGGGATATTCATGGTAGTATATTGGGGTGATCGACCGTAAAATCGACCTCGCTTTAATCCGCCGCGCATTGCGGCGCGGCCGTGTGGTTGCCCTCCTGGGACCGCGGCAGTGCGGCAAGACTACACTGGCTCGGCAGTTTGTCACTCCCGATTCGCTCAATTACTTTGATCTGGAAGATCCTCAAAGTTTGGCGCGCTTGAGCACGCCGGACACCGCACTGCGGCCGCTGAAGAAACTGGTGGTCATCGACGAAATCCAGCGCCGTCCTGATCTCTTTCCACTCCTGCGAGTGCTGGCGGACCGGTCGCCGCTTCCCGCGCGGTTTCTCATCCTGGGTAGCGCATCGGAAGATCTGCTGCGGCAATCGTCCGAGACTCTGGCTGGACGGCTCGAAACGGTGCCGCTGGAAGGTTTCCGGCTGGCTGACCTGGGCGCATCCGCGCAAGGCCGCCATTGGCTGCGCGGCGGGTTCCCGTTGGCCTATACGCCGCGCCGAGAATCCGATTCCGTGAACTGGCGACGGCAGTTTCTCCAGACCTTTCTTGAGCGCGATATCCCTCAATTGGGTATTGAGATTCCGGCTGCCGCTCTGCGAAGATTCTGGAACATGGTGGCGCATTATCACGGTCAAATATGGAACGCGGCCGAACTGGCTCGCGCCTTGGCGGTCAACGAATCGACGGTGCGCCGCTATCTCGACCTGATGACCGGAGTCTTCATGGTTCGTCAGTTGCCGCCATGGTTTGAGAATCTCGGCAAGCGTCAAGTGAAGTCGCCAAAGGTCTATGTGCGCGATAGCGGCTTGCTGCACTCGCTGTTGGGCATTTCGAACCAGCGCGATCTCGAAAACCATCCTAAAGTCGGCGCTTCGTGGGAAGGTTACGCCGTGGAGGAAGTGCTGAAGTCGTTCCAGCCCGATGAAGCATATTACTGGGCTACTTACAACGGCGCCGAGCTCGATTTGCTGCTATTCAAGAATGGACTCCGCATCGGGGTCGAATGCAAGCGCGCCGACGCACCGACGCTTACGCCGTCAATGCGGACGTCTCTCGCCGACCTCAAACTTGATCATCTCTATGTGTTGTATCCCGGCGACAAGACCTATGCGCTGGGCAAGAAGGTGGAGGTAGTGCCGTTGGCGAAGTTTGTGGGGGCGAAGTAAGAGATACTGTTGAATTAGAATCATCCCCCACCGACAAGGAGAACGACCTGCGGGTTCTGAGCAATGCGGAAGTGTTGGGGCAGTTTGCTTGGCTCGAAAATTTCCGAACCGAGCTGCCGATTACGCACATTGCGACGAAAAGGGTCTTTTCTTCACTCATCCCAAGGCAAGGTGTATCGACATCGAGTATCCGGGAAAACTGGAGAAAATCCCCTTCCTCGTCCGCTTTCTAGCGACGATCGGATATGAGACCGGAGATTTCGAGGGAGCTTTGCTTTGGTTCAACGAATGGGGCGTGTGGAACACATCGGACGAGGGGATTGGCTACCGTATCATCGAAGCGATGAACACTTCGGCTGGTCAGCCAAAGGCTTTCGATGCCGGTCCGGGGCATTTGTTTCGCGCAGACGAATTAACAGGGGGCCGTTGGAATGCTTCTTCAGCCGATGATCTTTGGTTGGGATGCGAGCTACTTGCCGCGCTGGGCTCACGGGACTGGCGAATTCTTCATTCATATCAGCCACGATTCGTTCTTGAGCGTTGTGACTCGTACGAAAGCGTTTTACGACACGGCGTTTGGGTTGTTGGAGTCGGCCGACATCCGACCGAAGGCTGGCCACGAATCGCGGTCGCGGCGTTTCTGCCAAGTCTAGGCCATCTTCTCGATAGCTGTTGTCATCCTCTTCCAAGTCTCCTCCAGCGTCTCCGGCAGAACCCTCGTCTCGCCCACCACTGACATGAAGTTCGCATCCGCGACCCAGCGCGGCAGGACGTGCATATGGATGTGTCCGGCGATGCCGGCGCCGGCGGCTTTTCCGATATTCATGCCGAGGTTAATTCCGTCGGGGTGGTAGAGTTCGCGCAGCACAGTCTCCATGCGCTGGGAGAGCGCCATCATTTCGCTGGCGGCTTCGGGCGGCAGTTTGCGCAGTTCGTCGAGATGCGCGTAGGGAACAACCATCGCGTGGCCAGGTGTGTAAGGATATGCATTCAAGATGATGAAGCAATGCTGGCCGCGATGCAGGATAAGAGTTTTCTGGTCATCCCCGGCGTTCACGGCATTGCAAAAGACACAGCCAGTGGCCTTCTCGGCGTTGGAGACGTAGGCATAACGCCACGGGGTCCAGAGGTAATCCATGCACGGGCAGCGTAGCAGATGGGCGGTGTGTTACGAAATCCGGAACGTTTGTAGCATGGCTGTAACATGCGAGATTTAGGTTTGACACTGTTTGCGAGGCGTTGCTATAGTCGAGGAGTTCCCTTTGGACGCGGGTTTCTGTAAAACGTCCGGCAGCTGGGATTGTCCAAGCTCACTCGCCAGGGTGAGCCCACCACAACCAAACGACTCACTCCAGCAGTCCGCCAAGCAGGCCCCGCATCCTCCCCGCACCGAGTGCGAGGTTCAGCAGAGAGGCATGACTTTGTTCGACGAGACCACCGCTCACAACTCCGATTCTTCCAGCGCCGTCGCAACCGAAACAGAACCGACGGTATCCGACTCAATCTTGACTGAACAACATCAAGCCGCATCGCAGCAATCTCCGGCAGCCGCGTCCGCCAAAGACACGTCGGGGATTGCCCCCGAGGATAAGCATGCCGGCGAGGATTTTGCCTCGGCGCTGGAAAGCTTCACCACGGAAACCGAAGAAGCCGTGGGGGAAGACCGCGTAATCAAAGGCACGGTGCTGAAGTTGACCGCGACGCACGTGGTGGTGGACGTGGGCGCAAAGTCGGAAGGCATGCTGCCACTCTCGGAAGTGCTGGATCACGAGGGCAAGCCCAAGGTGAAGCCCGGCGATGAGATTGACGTGATGCGCGAGAAGGGTCACACCGAGGAAGGCTATATCAATCTCTCGCACCAAAAAGCGGCGCGCATCCACGCCTGGGACGAAATAGAAAAGGCTCACAACGAGAAGCGACCCATTGAGGCTGTCGTGGTTGAGCGCACCAAGGGAGGTCTGACGGTCGACATCCTCGGTGCAAAAGCTTTTCTGCCGGGCTCGCAGGTGGATTTGCGGCCGATTCGCAATCTTGAGGGCATGAAGGGCCAGACGCTCGAAGTGACGGTCATCAAGCTCAACAAGAAGCGCGGCAACATCGTAGTCTCACGCAAGGAATTGCTGGAAGGCGAGCAGACCGAGAAGCGCAGCAAGACTTTGGAACACCTGGAAGAAGGTTCGGTGCTTACGGGAGTCGTGAAAAATCTCACCGAGTATGGAGCTTTTGTCGATCTCGGTGGGCTGGACGGTTTGCTGCACATCACGGATATGTCGTGGGGAAGGCTCACGCATCCTCGCGACCTCGTCAACGTTGGCGATCAGATTCAGGTGAAAGTGCTGAAGTACGACAAAGACAAGCAACGCGTTTCCCTGGGGTTCAAGCAACTGACGCCCGATCCCTGGCTCGATGCGGAGCACCGCTATCCTGTGGGGGCGCACGTATCCGGGCGGGTGATCAGCGTGACCGACTACGGCGCG
>JBAUVJ010000586.1:0-36277 GCA_049583165.1 Candidatus Sulfotelmatobacter sp.
ATTGATAGCGTTCACAGCGACTTCGATTCCACGACAAGGGCCGCACTGAAACCGATTTCGAAACCGTCCGTACCTAGCGAAAAGCGACCCATCCCTCCGGTCAAGAAACTGTCAGAACTCGGAATAAAGCGTGCACGGCTTCTTATGTCCTGAACCGGCTCGATCACAAACACGCTGAAACAGAAGACGAAGGAGAGTTCATGAAAGCCGCGCAGCCGAATTTGAAGGTGCTTGGACTTATATCCCAAAGGCCAGTGCTGAAAACCGCTCTGGTGATTGCGGCTCTTTTTGTCGCCGTTGGCGTGGTTTTTGGCCAGGGCATTGTAACTGGCTCAATTTCCGGTACAGTTGTCGATCCACAGGGCGCGATCGTGGCAGGAGCCGAGGTAAAGGCGACGCAAATCGAAACCAATCGTGTGTTTACCGCCATGAGCTCCAACGCGGGTGTATTCCAACTCCAGTCCTTGCCGCCCGGCAGCTACAACATATCCATTGAAATGGAAGGCTTCTCCACTTATGTCGCACAAAATGCCAGCGTAGAGGTTGGCAAGGATACCGCTCTTGGCAACGTCAACCTTAAGGTAGGGAACACCGCAGAGACCGTGACAGTGGAAGGCAGTGCGCCCCTCGTTGAAAGCACAACCGATCAACTTTCAGAAACCTTCGATAACAAACAGGTCGCCAGTGTTCCGTTGGGCAATACCTATGATTCCTTCGTGTTGTTCTCGGCTGGCGTGGCCACAGTTGGCAGCGGAGGATTCGAAAACAGCAACGGCGCGGAGTTGTCGATCAACGGTCAACGCGGTCGCTCCAATAATTTTCAACTCGACGGACAGAACAACAATGACAGCACCATCGGCGGTCCATCTATCTTCTTTGGCAATCAGGACGCTATCGCGGAGTTGCAGGTAGTAACGAACTTTGATGCTGAATACGGCCGGAACATGGGCGGTGTGGTGAATTACGTCACCAAGAATGGAACCAATGCCTTCCATGGTACGGCATACGAATTTTGGCAAGGCGACCACTTCGATTCTCTGCAAAATCAGGAGAAATCTTCTCTCTTCGGCTATTGCCCGCCGGGAGTAAGTCCTTCGACAGGGTGCGCTCAGCCGGTGATCCCCCAATACGTGCAGAACCAGTTTGGCGGCACGGTAGGCGGGCCGATCAAGCGAGATAAGATTTGGTTTTTTGGCTCAACAAACCTCCAACGCAATCGCGCCGGCGGTGCTCCGGTTGAATCCGAACCGGCTCTCACCCCGGACTCCACCGGCATTCAAGAGCTACAGGCGGCCTTTCCGAACGATCCGGCAGTTGCGGCGCTCGCTCAATTCGGTCCCGCCACCTTGAACATCGGAAATCCAACCTTCAGCAACATCACGCAGGTTCCAGTCACGGCGAATGGAACCACCGCTCAAATTGAAATGGGAACGCTCACGCGTTTCCTCTCTCAGCCCTTTAATGACTACGAGGCTACTGGGCGGGTGGATTTTCAACTTACCAGCAAAGATCGGTTCTTCACGCGCTACTTATTTCAGCAACAACTCACAACGAACCTGCCGCTTGGCCCGGCTCCCGGTGCGCAGGGACAAATCTACAGCGTCCCCGGACGCAACCAGCAAATCGGCCTGGACCTCACTCACACCTTTTCGCCGCAACTCTTGAACCAGGTGCGCTTCAGCTATTCCCGTTCTCGTTCCGAATTCGATGGAGGCGGATTTCCAACTTGTGTGCTGGCAACCTCCGACCTGTGTCCGCCCCAGATCGTGATTCAGGACCCCAACTATCTGGGCGCCGGCCAATATGTTGTGTTTCCACAGGGACGGATCATTAACGTCTACGAACTTCAGGACAACGCTTCACTGGTGCACGGCAAGCACGTGATGAAATTTGGTGGCGAATACGATAAGCAGCGCTCGCCCAACTATGGCTTGTTCTACGCGAACGGTCTGTTCACATACCCCGACTTCAATTCGTTTATCGCGAACACGCCCGTGCAGACCACCGTGGCTTACGGGCAACCAGTTTTGCGCTTTAAAGAAAACGACGTAGCTCTCTACTTCCAGGATGACTGGAAGATCAAAGACAATCTCACTCTGAATCTTGGATTGCGATGGGAGTTTTACCAGCAGGCCAGCAATCTGCTGCACAACGAGAGCATAGCTCAACAAACTGGTCCCAATGCTCTCTGGGATACATCGCTTCCGCTCAATCAAACAACCGTGCCTGCGCTTCCCAATCACTACCGCAACTATGGTCCAGTCGTTGGCTTTGCCTGGACTCCGCGATTCCTTCCTGCTCTGCTCGGCAACGACAAGACCATCGTTCGAGGCGGCTTCCGCATTGCCTATGACTTTTCCTACTACAACCTCGCCACCAACGTAGAGGGAAGTTCGCCATTCACAAATCTTGCAACCGTTCCCAACGCCGCCGGCACGGGCGCGGCAGGGTTGCCGAATGTTCCGATCATCGACGGTGGCAGCGTCGAGTCGGCGCTATTTTCGCTCGCGCCCAAAGGGAATCCCGGCTTCGCAACCGAAACGCAGTTTGGTTCCAATTTTCGCAATCCCTATTCGGAGCAGTGGAATCTGGGCATCCAGCGCCAGATTGGCAACAAAATGGCGGCGGAAATCCGCTACGTCGGAAACCACGATATCGGAAACTTCCAGGAAATTAACGGCAACCCGGACCTCGCGCCTTTGATCAGCAATGGTTTTAGCAATCTGATTCCAGCCGGGCTAACGCCGTGTACTACTCCGGGAGCGCCGGGATCGACAGGACTCGATCAGTTCCAGAACCCCGTTGGATATGCGAACTGCAATTACAGCCGCGTGGTTGAATATGCCAATACGGCCTATTCCATCTACGATGGTTTGCAGACCCAGTTGCGGGTGCAGAACTGGCACGGCTTCACCGGCCAGGTTTCCTACACCTTCAGCAAGACGATTGACAATGCTTCGGAAGCGTTTTCATCGCTCTCCGGCGATGCCACGCTTTTCAATCTTGCCCAGAATCCCTTCGACATCAGCAAAGCCGAGCGTGCCTTGAGCAGCTACGACTATCCCAACGTGTTGGGCTTGTTGTGGGTTTACGACTTGCCCTTCCGCTCTCACCAAAGCGGATTTTTAGGACATATCGTGGGTGGTTGGCAAATCAACGGCACCTATCGCTACACCAGCGGCCAGCCGTGGACCGTGGTGCAGAATTCAGGTCAAGGGCTGTGCGATCCAACCGATTTCACCGGCGGCACGGTCGACACCTGCCGGCCAATTCTCAGCAGCGCCAGTGATGCATTCACCTCGGTGGGGCAGTACTGCGACGGAACCCTTGCAAAATGCCCGGTGACAGCGGCAGCCACCACCGCACTCCCATACGGAGCTTTGGCGAGTGTAAACGCGGGATGCCTCAACACCGGCGGTACCGCAAGTCAATGCGCTGTGACTCCCATCAGCAGCGCTCACTGGATTATCAACGACGTTACCGCGGCGCAGATTCTAGGTTCGCCGTTTCTAGGAGTTGCCCGGGACACGGAACGAGGTCAGCCGATCAGCACCGCCAATCTAGCCGTATTTAAAAACACTCGCGTAACTGAGCGCCTTACCATTCAGTTGCAGGCTGAGGCGTTCAACGTGTTGAACCATCAATGGCTGGGAATACCGACGGTAAATGTAAATTCTGCCGCCAACGGCACGTTTGGCAATCTTGCATTCAATCCCAACGGTGGCGACAGCAACTTCGGCACCGCGAATATCATTACCGACGGCATTGGCCGGCGCCGCTTGCAGTTCGGAGCAAAAGTGATTTTCTAAGCGGTCGACCGGCGTGAGCCGGTCGGCCTCACTCAAAATCGACGTGTGGAAGCTCGGGCCAGAACGCTCTCTCCTTACTTACTCAGCGCGGTCGAGCTTGCGCAGGTAATCTCCCCATTTCGGATCGTATCCCGCGGCGCGATTCTCGAGCCGCGCACCCTCGTTCCACCAATGCGCTTTGCCTCGTCCCATGCTTGCGCCTTTCCGCGTGTGAAGGTCGAGCATGAAATCCTGCACTTCCACTTTGCGCTCGCCGCGGGCTACGACTTCGCGCGTCCAGCCGGCAAGTTCCATGGACATGTTGTCTTTTGGCGCCGTGGCCAGCAAACGAACCGCATGGGCGCAATAGATCCAGCGGTCGCCACGGTCCGGCATGCGTTGCCGCTGCTGATTTAATGCCTCGATGATTGCCGGCGCCGTCACCAGACCCAGGCCCACATCTTCAGTCGCGATGATTTCCAGACGCCGCCACAAAACTTCTTCCGTCTCAGGTCCAGAGGAAAACAGCTCATACGCCGCAAGTGCCGCGTCTTCTACCCAGCCGCGGCGAATCGATTTTTGCAGGACCGAGCGCAATTCGTCGACGCCATATCCATTGACGCTGGTAGTTCGACTCCACAGGTCCGTGCTCTGATAATTCGGTTCATTTTCCGATGTTGGCGACATGGTATTCCTTCCTGCTGAAAACGAGATTAGTTGTAACACTTCAAAATCGCCCGCTGCATGAGCGAAGTGGCAAAGTAAAGCGTTAGAGAGATAAAGATCGTCACGGCGGACGCGGCCAGGGCTTGATCCATGGCAAGGTCGGCGGTCGAAGTGGCGATCAGGAAGCCGAGTCCGCCGGTCTGCATGAGGAACTCGGCGATCAGCGCCGAAAGCACGCTTTGCACGGAAAGCACTCGCAACGCCATCGCCAGGCTGGGCACCGCAGCCGGTAGAGCCAACAGCGTGAGGCGATTCCAGCGTCCTGCGCCCTGCACAAAAAAGTATTCACCCGCCATCGGAGGCAACGCCTTCATGCCGGCGCTGGCAAAAACAAAACCGGGAAGAAAACACAGAATGATGACGGTGACAAACACAGTGCGATCGTCATATCCGAAAATCCGCGTTAACACTGGGATCAGGCAGACCACCGGCACCGACGTTAGCAGAAGCGCCAACGGCGTCGTCAGTCCGGCAAGCACGCGCGACGTCCACGCGACTATCGCAAGCAGAAGCCCGCAGATTAATCCCGCGCTCATGCCGAACAGCGCGACCTCGAGCGTATGCAGAGCGGGCCGAACATAGAGCGATGGGTCGTGAATTAATTCGCGCGCCACCGCTAGCGGCGTGACGATCACGATTCCATTCAACCCGCTATGCCAAACCCAAAAAGACCAGGCGAGCAGCAACAAGATCACGGCCCAGGTTTGAGCAATGAATCTCTTCATCCGCCGAACCTTCGCGCTACGAACATTTCAAGTGCGGCAGCGACCAAAAAGCCCGCCAGCGCCATGGCCGCAGCCAGTGTCACCGCCGCCCACATGAGGCGTATTTGAAAATTCTGCATGGCGTTCAGGATTACCAGGCCTAACCCTTGCGGCGCGCCAAACCACTCGCCGAGGATTGCTCCGATAAAAGAAGCCGACACCGCCGCCTTCAGTCCGCTGGCAAGATGCGGCAAAGCTGTTGGCAGCTCCAGATGAATCAGGTGCTTCCAAGCGTTGGCGCCAAACGCCGTCATCACGTCACCCAGAGATGGCGACGCAGCGGCCAGTCCGGAGGAGGCTGCCACATAAAAAAGAAAAAACACCTGAATGCCGGCAAGGACCGCGGGAGTCTGGCTGCGGCTGAAGACCACAATCAGGATTGGCCCGAGCGCAATCGCCGGCGTGGCGTTTACCAGCAGAGTTAAACGATCGAGACCCGGCTGCAAGGTCGGCAACAGACGCATAACAATCGCAAGCAGTACTGCGAGAGAGCTTCCTAGCAGCAATCCTTTGCCCGCCGATGCGAGCGTAGACAACGCGGAACGAGCCAGCAGCGAAAAATTCTCGTGCGCGAACAGCGTTTGGGCAACATCGCTCACTGCGGGCAGCACCGGCCCGGCCACGCCCGATTTGCCTGCCCATTGCCACAACCCAAGGAATAGTGCGAGGCCGGCCACTGCGTAGATTGCGCTGGTCGTTTGCCGGCTTCGCGTCATTTCCATGGCAGTATCTTTAATACTAGGGTTGCAGCCAAACCGTGATCTGGTCTGTCAATCGATGGAACTCTTCGCGCCGTAAAAGTTCCGGAGTGCGAGGTCGCGAAAACGGTACTTCAACGACCTGAGCAATTGCGCCGGGTTTTTCCATGACGATGGTCCGGTCGGAAAGAAAAAGCGCCTCCTCTACCGAGTGCGTGACTAGCAACGTTGTAATCGCCCGGTCGCGCCAGATGCGCTCCAATTCGATGTTGAGCGTGCGCCTGGTTACGGCGTCCAGCGCTCCGAATGGTTCGTCGAGCAGAAGAACTTCGGGCTCGAGGCAAAGCGAGCGGGCAATCGCAGTGCGTTGCCGCATCCCGCCAGAAAGATGGCTCGGCCGCGCCCGCTCGAATCCTTTGAGGCCGACTAGTTCGATGAGCTGCGATACGCGTTCTCGATTCACCGATCGCCCCGCGAGTCTGAAGGGCAGCGCAAGATTGCTCTCCACGGAAAGCCAGGGCAGCAGTGCAGAATCCTGAAAGGCGATTCCCAGAGCATGGCGTTTGATCAGTTCTTCAGGAATCGATTCACCGATCCGAATGCTCCCCGTGGAAGGCTGCTCGAGACCGGCGACCAGATGAAGAAGCGTACTCTTGCCGCAGCCCGAGGGACCAACAATTGCCAAAAACTCGCCGGCGGCGACACTGAAGTCTAGGTGTCGAATCGCCTCGACGATCACACCGCGGCGGGGAATATATTTCTTAGCGAGATCGTGGATTTCAATTCCCGCGCCGCTCATTGGGTGGTTCCATTTGCGCTTCTGCCTCCGGACTGCATAACTCTTGTATCCTGATCTTTGCCCTGCGATTGATGTCCTGCGATTAGAGCCCCGCCGCCGAAAATTACACGGGCAATCCTTTGTAGGCTTCCGCGAGCAGGCTCAAGTCCATGATCCGCGCCGGATCCGGCAGGTTGGTGCGGCCGGTAGCTCGCGCCACATCATACATGGAACCACGGAGCTGTTCGTCGTTGACCCAATAGGGTCCGCGTGTGCCCGGCATCTTCTCCAGTTCTAGTTGAAGCTGATTCAAGCGCAGTTCCTGATGAAGAGAAAATCCATAGTCGCGCCCATACTTTGTTACGACGAGTGATGCCGCATAGCTCGGGTCCTTCTTATTGTCGAGATAGCCTTGCAGCAAGGCGCGGAGAAATGCGACGAAGGTCGCGCGCTCCGCATCCAGCCGCTTCCGTTCCACCACCAGCAACTGCGAAGGAACGCGAAAGCCGAACTGGTCCATACGCGCAACCAAAAAATCCTTGCCTGGTTTGAGATTCATGTCTTCAAAGAGGACCGGCTGGTTGGTGACAAAGCAAAAGTAAGCATCTCCCGCGCCTGCGAGCAGCGCGTCCGGAGAATAGCCGGCGGGCACATAACGCCGTTCGGGCGGGAGATGGTTGATCTTGAACACGGCGTCGAGCACGTCCCGCTCCGCCGGCCCCTGCACAAGGAAACGCGTGCCCGGAAGATCGGCAGGCTTCAGGACCGGCCGTCGCGGCAGAGAAATCAGTCCCTCGGCGGTTACTGGAACCATCGAAGCAATAATGACAAAGTCGTTGCCATGAGCCTCGGCATCCAGCAACTGCAGCCAACTGGTTCCCGCAATATCCACCTGCCCGGCCGCGAGAGTTACTAATGAGACCGGAGCATTTGGGCCTCCGCCGAGATACTTGACCGACAAACCGGCCTTGGCGAAGTAGCCCTTCTCCATGCCGACAAAGATGTCTGCATATTCGCTATTCGGCACCCAGCCAAACGCAATCGTGAGCGAGCGAGCCGAGTCGGCAGCCTCCACGCGCGTGCCGGCGAATGCCGCGAGGCCACAAGCAAGGCTGCCGCCTAGAAAATGTCTTCGGGTAAGAAAAGACTGTGCTGTTGTAGGTTCGATTTTGCCAAACTCAACATCCTCGTCCAAGCCCATTGTTTTTTTGTTCCCGGTTCTACGGATAAGAATAGGCGGATGGTTCGACGAGGAAACGTTCCGCGCTTTACGCTCAAGTTGCTGCTCAGAGGCTTTCCTCTACTTCAGCCCCAATAGCGGAGAGGGAGGGATTTACCGTACCCGGCTAACCCAGGACACTCCTGCCTGCACCATTCTGCTCGCGTTCTGCATTAGATAGCAAGAACTGAGCTTCAGGCGCAACGGTTCAACATCAGACTGTCGAAGGAACCCGGCCTGGGCACGGATACGAACAACTCACAACATTCGTTCTTATTGCTTATCCACATTGACGTAGTAAAGATCAGTGGCAACGTCAAAATCGGCTTTCGCCAGGGAAGTCGGCATGCTTTGCCACCCCGTCGTCGGGCGGATGATCTGCCAGCCATCTTTTTTGCCGACGCGCACTGGCATGGCAAATGCCGTTTCATCCACCTTCCAGCGGTAGGAAACCGTCTTTCTAGCGTCGTCGAATTTCAATTCGAGAACCGGAATCGCCGGATGCCGCAGATATTGGTTAAAGATCGGCGTGAGATCCATGCCGGTCTGCTGGTTGAAGAATGCATTCACATCCTCGGTCATGATGTTGTGATACTTGAAGTGCTGGAAATAGTCGTGCAGCAGCTTGAACCACTTCTTGTCGTCATCGACCACGCTGCGCAGAGTATTCAGAAACAGCGAGCTCTTCGGATACTGGTCCGGCGGCGGCGTGGCGTAAACATCGTGTGGCGAGATTACCGGCCGCTCGTTCTTCACATGCGGCTTGGCATCGTTTACGTACCTCAGTTCGTCGGCCCTTCCCCACATGTGTTCCACATATATGCTATCCAGGTAACTGTTTGCGCCTTCGTGGATCCACATATCCGAGCGGTCGGCGGCGCTCACCGCATTGCCAAACCACTCGTGGCCGCTTTCATGGATGATGATGCCGTCAAAGCGTTTGCCGATTTCTGTACCACGCTCCAGAAATCCATTCTTGAAGTGGTTGCCATAGGTGACCGCGGTCTGGTGCTCCATGCCCGAGTAAGGTACCTGGATCAGTTTGTAGCCATCTTTTATGAACGGATACTCGCCAAGATAATGCGTGTCGGATTCCATCATGCTCCGCGCCTGCACGAACTGCTTCTTGGCGCGATCCAGATCCTCCGGCAGCACCCAGAAATCCAGCGTCTGTTTGCGGAAGTGGTCGTTGAAGTGAACGTAATTTCCAATGTTGAGCGAGACATTGTAGGCATTGATAGGATAGTGCACGAACCAGTCCCAGCGCGCGTAGCCATCCCCGAGATCGGTCTTGCCCATAAATTTTCCGTTTGAGACTTCGACCAAATTGCTGGGAGCCGAGACGCTGATCTCCATATTCTTGACTTCTTCGTGCCACTGATCTTTATTCGGCCACCACATCGCCGATCCTACTTCTTCGCAAGCGGTGTAGACCCAGGGATGGCCGGCCGGGTCGTGGTCGAAGACGAAGCTCCCGAAGCGGCCGATCGGAGTCGGATAACCGGAGTAGTAGAAGTCGATCGCGTAAACCTTGCCGTTTCGCAAAGTCTCGGGAAAATCAATAAAGACCGAATTCTCTTCGCGCGTGTACTTCAGTTCGGTAGTGCCGAACAAAATCTTGTCGATTTTGAACAAATCTCTCAGATCAATCTGAATGCGGTTGCCGTCCTTAAGCATGCGGAAGCGAATTGTGTTTTTACCGCTGAGAAACTTCTTCTCCGGATCGACCCGCACATCCAGGTGGTAATAAAGCAGCCGGTTGTTGGAGCGGTATGGGCCCCAACCGCCGCGAAGAATATCGTCGCGCGTAGGCACAGGCTCGCCCGCAGGCATGGTGGATGCCGTACTTTGTGCTGGCAAATCCAGTGGAAGTGTGATCAGGGCCATGAAAATGAGTGAAGAGACAACCAGGGAACCGGGGATCTTAGAGTTTTTCATAAGGTCTGTAGCCAGCAGCGCTTAGATTGTATACAATATCCCGACTTTGTCACCTTCTTTTCCGGGAGCCACTATGCTCAGACGATTTGTCAGCTTTTTGCTGCTTGTCGCACCTCTCAACCTTATCGCTGCTGTTGCAGTTTTCGCGGCCGAGACCGAGCCCTACCACCAGACAGATTTTCCGGCGGAAGAATTCCAGGCGCGCTGGGCCACAGTTTTCGACAAGATCGGCAATCAGGCAGTGGCCGTGTTGCAGGGCGTTCCCCTGACTAACGGTTTTATTTTCCCGCGGCAGTCGAATGACTTCTATTACCTGTGCGGAATTGAAACCCCGGGATCGTATCTGCTTCTCGACGGGCGCACCCGAAAGGCCAGCCTGTATCTGCCGGCACGCAACCTCAGGACGGAGGCGGCTGAGGGCAAAGTTCTCTCCGCGGATGACGTTGAGTTGGCGAAGAGAATCACTGGTGCCGACGAGGTTCTAAGCGTGGACGCCATGCGTGCTGACTGGCTGCGCACCACCGGCAACGCTCCTCAAATTATCTATACCCCGTTTGCTCCAGCCGAAGCGGCGGAGCAGAGCCGTTATGAACTGATGGCGTCGAACGCCGCGATCGCCTCGGATTACTGGGATGCCCGCATTTCCCGCGAGGCCAATTTGGTTGGCCTGCTGCGCACCCGCTTCTGGCGCAGCGAAGTAAAGGACCTCACGCCGATTCTCGATGAAATGCGCAGCGTGAAGAGCCCGCGCGAGATAGCGTTGCTGCGGCGGGCAGGGCAAATTGCCGGGCAGGGCATCCTGGAAGCCATGCATGGAACGCATCCGGGAATCTACGAGTATCAATTGGAGGCTGCGGCCCGTTATATCTTCATCGGCAACGGCGCCCGATTGGAGGGCTATCGCGCGATCGCGTGCGCGGGAGTCGACAATATCTGGAACATGCATTACTTCCGCAATAGCAAGCAGATCACGAAGGACGATCTCATCCTTCTCGACTACGCTCCTGATTATCACAACTACGTGAGCGACATCACCCGCATGTGGCCCACCAGCGGGAAATTTTCGCCGGTAGATCGCGAGTTATTGGGCTTCGTGCTCGCGTACCGAACGGTGGTGATGGCCCGCATCCGGCCGGGGGTTACGCCCCAGCAGGTGCTCGACGAAGCCAAGACCGCCATGGAGCCCGTTTTTGCCCACACCAAGTTTTCCAAGCCAATCTACGAGCAGGCGGCGCACAAGTTTGTGAATACCGGCGGAGGCATCTTTTCCCACCCCGTGGGCATGGCCGTGCATGACGACGGCAACTATTCTCACGACGTGCTAAAACCGGGGCATGTCTTCTCCATCGACCCGCAGCTGCGGGTACCTGAGGAGAATCGATACCTGCGCTATGAAGACGTCATCGTAATTACAGATACCGGCTACGAGAACTTTACCGATTTTCTGCCCATTCAACTGGATGATATCGAGAAGATGGTCGGGCGAGGCGGAATCCTACTGACCGCGCCGCCGGATCGCCCGATGAAATAAGACAGAAGCATGAGGGGACGGGTGGCAGAGGAAGATGAGCAGGAACTGAAGAGCGCCGTTGTCGTGGAATCTGAAGCTGGCGGAGAGGGAGGGATTCGAACCCCCGATACCCTTTCGGGTATGCCGGTTTTCAAGACCGGAGCCATCAACCACTCGGCCACCTCTCCGCTCCATTACGTCTTTACTATAAACTCCATTCGTAGCGTTCCGAAACCTAGTTCCGAAACCTGGTTCCGTAATCTAGTTCCGTAATCTAGTTCCGTAATCTAGTTCCAAACCGTAACCTTAGATCTCCTGCCCTCGGCTGCGCCGTACTCGCTCTATCAGCCACGGGCGGGATTTCCCCTAAAGAATCCATGCCTTGCGGAGTTGATTGTTGAGAAATCGGCATCTAACGCGCGTGACATTTGCCACCACCAAGCGGGTGATCGCAAGCACCTATCACGATGTGCTCAAGAATCAGACCGTTCAAGCTGCGGCAGCACTCTCTTATTACTCGATCTTGGGTGTATTTCCGGCTCTGATTTTCATGTCCGCAGTGATGGCGTACATTCCGCTGCCGAATTTTTTCGAGGATGTACTGATAGGCATGGGTAGGATCGTGCCTTCGGGCATTATGCCGGTGATCAATGGCGTCCTGAACGACATTCTTGGCAAGAATTCCACAACATGGCTTTCACTCGGCACACTGGGCACAATCTGGGTCGTGTCTTCTGCGTTCGACGAGATGATTGAAGCTCTCGACGCAGCCTATGACGTCACCGACTCTCGGCCATTCTGGAAGACTCGCCTTCTGGCCGTTGGGTTGGCGGCGACTGCCGGTGTTCTGCTGATGTGCGCCATTGCCACCATGGTGATTGGCCCGAGGGTAGGTCATTGGCTGGCGGGAACGTTGTCCCTCTCGACAGCTTTTGTCTTGCTTTGGCCCGTCATTCACTGGACCATGGCGCTGAGCTTCACGGTGCTCGCTGTCGCCATGATTTACTTTCTCGCTCCCAACGTAAAGCAACGATTTCGAGCTTCTCTGCCAGGCGCGTTTTTTTCTACGGCATGCTGGATAGTGCTCTCCTATCTGCTCGGAATCTATTTCCGCTACTTCGAGAACTATAACCGCACCTACGGAACTCTAGGCGGAGTGCTGGCGCTGATGACCTGGCTCTATTACGCATATTTCATCCTGTTGGCCGGAGGCGAATTGAACGCGGAACTAGCGAAGGAGAGAAGTTCCGGGCAAGCAGCAGAACAACACAAGTCCGCGAATGAGCCCACCGTGGACCACGCCGCATAGGAAGAATGAAGCAACCATTTAACACTCAGAACTTTGTGTGATACTTTCCATCAACCGAAACTCCTCCCACCTCGTCGCGAGTAACGCTTACCGACCACCGCTTGTTGATCTGGTAATCGCCTTGCACAATCTCGCTTCCGGGCTGCGATAAATCAGTCGAGAACGTAAACAAGAAATTCTTGGTCACACGCTGCTGAATGGCCACACGCGCCGATGGATTCTGATTGTTGCCCCCGAGCAGCGGGTCGATCTGCAGGCTGGAAATCCCCGCCAGATGCTGAATCCCGCCCGTCACCTGGCCTGCAACCTGGGAGGCAATCATCGAATCGGTAGTCTGGCCGGAGGCGCTTGCTTCCTGCGTGGTTTGGCCATTGGCAATCAGATTGATAATATCGGCCGTGGCCAGCGGCGGATCGGACGTGTACGTCGTAGTCAACTTATCAAACGGACCCCGTAGCGTGAGCGTCAAATTATATTGCTCAACCGTAGTCGTGGCCGAGATGTTCAGCACGGGTTCCGTTTCATTCGGATTGTCGAAGCTGATGATTCCGCGTTGCAATTCGTAGCGGACATTGCGGTAAAAAAGTTCCCCAGACGTCAGGTCAGTTCTGCCGATAATCACCGGGTTGGCCGCCGTGCCTACTACCTGCAAGTTCGCCTGTCCTTCAAGGCTGACCTGTGAGCTTGTCGCGCTCAGCCCGCTTTTGGATTGAACACTCACCGCGAGCTTGACATTGTCAAGCAAGCCAGGCTCCGAAGGGACCACGTTGCCGCCGAATTGGTCGCTGAATTTCGAGAGATCAAAATCAGGAGTGAACGAAAGCGAATCGATTAGCACGCGGCCATTTAAAGTAGACGCGTCTTTTGTTCCGCTCAAAGCTAAGTTGCCATCGAGCACCGCTCGGACCCCGTCAGGATAACGAAGACGAACCGAGTTGCTCTGCACCGAGACACTGAACTGCAAGTTGGGACGGTAGGAGATGGACCCTCCCACCGAAACTTGCCCGCCTCCAACCTCGCCGGTAAGGCTGGAGAACTGCAAGCTGCGCTCGTTCACATCGAGTGTTCCATTGAGTTTCTGTATTCCAAGTGGAGCAGCCGCGGTCGATAACGCAACGTCCTGAATATGCACCTGCCCCTGCACCGCGGGATTTGTCGTGGTTCCGGAAGCCCGAACATCCAGCGACAGAGTTCCAGAGCTTTGCAGGTCAGGATCGAAGATTCGAAGAACTCGGACATCGACCGACCCCTGGGCCGTGAGGCTGGCGCTCGTGGCTCCGCCCAGCGGGATCGATCCCTGCACTCGCAACGACGTTCCCGTGCCTCGGATGTCCGCCGGCTGAATCGTGACTACGGAATTAGCGAAGTCCGCGCGGATCGGGCTGGCAGAGCCGATCTCCAGCGATTGATAACTGGCCTTAAAGGTTGGGATCGTGAGGTGGGCTTCCAAGCGTGACGTATCTTTTAATGGACCCTTGAGGGTCGCGTGCAGTTCGGTCTCGCCTTGAAAGCCCTGGGGAGTGCTCGATGTGGCCAATGCAAACAGAGGATTCAACGGGACCGCGGAAGTGTCAATCGAAGCCTCCGTATAGTAGTCGCCGCCAAGACTAACGTTGGCATGAGAATGCACCGAAGCTTGCGCGACTTGCGAATCCACGCTCAGCTCCGCCCGCTGGTTCGCCACCTGGAGTTGCGCTTTGATTTGCGAAATGGATTTATCGCGCAGCTGCAGCAGAGGCACCTCCACCACGGCCGACAATTGGGGATTGTCCAGGGTTCCAGCTCCGTTGGCGGAAATGGTTAGAGTTCCGGATACACCCAGGTTCTTCGCCCGCACCATTTCCAGTTTTTGCAACATGATCGACGGAGCACTCAGCTGAGCGACGTATGCTTTTGTTTGCGGCGTATAAGAAAGTGTTCCCTTAGCCGAGCCCGCCAGCAAGCTGGCGTCAAGCGTTGAACTCACGGAGTTTTTGTCGGCGCGAAATGTGGCTTCAAGATGCTGGATGGACTCCCCGTAGGCGCGGGCGTTGTCAATCCTCGCAGAGCCGTTGCCCGCGGGATTAAGTTGAGAGCCATGAAAGGCAATCTGCGCCGACAAATCCCCGGAGACCGGATAGTGCACATTCGCCAGCCGTTGCAAATCGGCGAGAGCCATGCCCTGCACCGACAAATTGACAGTGGCCATGCCTGACGGGCGATAGGCCCAGTTCTGTAACGCCACGTTGGCGTTGAGGGAAGCCTTGCCTTGATGCGCGTTCGCCAAGACCACATCGTGCACTACGATCTGTGAAGAGCTGGCCTGAAGGCCGAATTTGGCCGTGCTCCACTCACTCCCTTGCACCCGCAGATTCTGTGCGCTGAACTGCCCAGTCAATTCAGGTTTCTGTAACGAGCCTTGCACGAGCGCTTGCACGGACGCGGCCCCGGCCATTTCCAGCGACGACTGCCGGCCACTCACCGCCGAGATCATATCTGCAAGCTGGTTCAGATCGCTGCTTTCAGCTTGAACTCGCAGCTGCGAGTGCTTGCTGACCGTGCCTTGCGCAGAAATCGTTGCCGAAGGAATGCGAAGGGAAGTATCGCGAAAAGCAATGATATTTCGCCGACCGTGATAAGAAGCGTGAATAGAGCCGTTGACTGGCACCGTTTTCGATGAGGACCGATTTGACGAAGACTGATCTGACGAAGACTGTCCCGCACCATTGGAAGCGGCGCTCAAAGCCAAATCAGCCCGCGCATCCATAGTGCTGACGCTGCCCGTCCAGGATGCTTCGGCGGTGCCGTCGATTCCACTTGTCAGCCCTAACCGCCTCACTTCTGCACTACGCACGGCCTGCTGCGCGGCCCGCAACGAAATTCCCCGCAACGTAGTGTGCACTCGCCCAACTACAGTCGTATCCAGATGTTGGAGACCAATCTCCGCAACGACTCTTCCGCCGAGCGCTTCGAAGGCGATGTCATGTGCCTGGAAAGCACCGTCCTGCAACTTGTATTGTCCTTGCAGCCTGCGAAGATCCAGCCGGCCTTCCGGCGATGATGCGGCTAATTTTTCGCTGGCGATCTGACCATCGATAGCAACACTCTGTAGCATCGGCCGATTGTCGCCGCCTTGGTAATGAATGGTTCCGGAGAGCGCCACATCTCCTGCCGCCGTGATGGGCCGTGAGATTGCAGAAAAATCCTGGGTATGAAGGTGAACGTCGTAGCGGCCCTCGACTTCTGGATTGTTGTAATTCGACAACTCAACATTCAGAGACAGCGCGGAAGCTCCCACCTTAAGCAGCGCCGATTCCAGCGAAAAGTGCGTCGGAGTCGCGTTGAACCTGGCCTCTAGACTATGCGCAAAAACCGGTTCATCGCCGTAACGAACCTGTCCGCTGCTATAAGAAATCGATCCTTGATAACGTGTCTCGTCCGGCACGAAGCCGATTTCAGTTCTCAAGCCGAACAAGTCCGCATCGACTGGAATCGTTTTGTCGTTGTAATTGATCTGCCCATCCGACAACAGCACGTGCCCGGCAGCCAGATCGAACACACTCGTGTTACTGCTACTCTCTTTCTGTGAATAGGGCGGAGACTGAGGCAGGTTGCTCTTGCCATCGCGGCCAACCCGCACGTGCGCTACAGGATGCTCAATCAAAAGCTGGCTGAGAGAAACTTTGCGGCGAAGGATGGATTGAATCTTGAGTCCAACCGTTAGCCGATCGACGTGCAGCAGCGCAGGCTCGTTGGCAGACTCGCTGCCGTGAACCGTGATGTCGTAGAGATGGGCGGTGAGAGTCGAAAGCTCGAAATCGAATTTTCCAATCTCCGCCCGGGCGCCGGTGGCCTCGTTGGTATCCTTTATGATCGTCCGGATTGCAAGATTCTGAAAATCCCCGCTCTTTAGAAAAAAATATCCGCTCACGACCAAGGCGACAATCAAGACGCCAATCACCATCAATGCGCCGCCAATGATTTTTCGCCGTTGCATAATTTTCTAAAATGCCTGACCAAGAGTGATGTAGTACTGAGTCGGATTGATGCCCGGTACCGGATTCAAGTTGTGGCCCAAATCGATGCGGATGGGCCCAATGGGGGTCGTATAGCGCAGGCCGATTCCAACTGTGTTCGTGTAATTGGATGTGAAATTGTTAAAGTTGATGGCGCTGTAAACATTGCCGCCATCATAGAACACAACGCCTCCCAGATTTTTCATGATTCGAAGCGGGAACCGCACCTCCGAATTCAGGATAAACAATTGTCTTCCGCCGAGTGGCACGGTCACGTCGACGCATCCCGATTGATTTTGCAGCACATTGCAAAATGGGACCAGTCTTTGTGGGCCGGCCTCATCAATGGGAAAGGATCGCAGGGAGGTTCCGCCGCCGGAAAAATAAAGCTGGCTGGTGGGCACAAAACTTCCGCTGAATGCTTTCACCAGACCCAGGCGCACGCTGTTCGCGAATACCACGGAATGAAAGGGTTTGAAGAACGCGTATTGTCCGAACAGCCTGGCGAAGCTGGCGCTGGAGCCCAGGCTCCCGGGTGTGATCGCAAGATTCAGATTCTCAAGAACTCCGCGATGCGCGTCCAAAGGCTTGTCCCGGGTATCGCGAATCAGCGTGCTCGACACGGTGGAGAGATGAATATTCTGGTCCTGCGGTAGCACAAGTTCGGGAACCAGCAAATGAGAAAGGACAGTTTTGTTGAAATCGTAGCGCAATTGCAGGCGGGTGTTCGTTTTTCGGTTCAGAACTCTCTCCACCTGGAACGATGCGTCACCGAGCGTTGCCGCGAAAAGAGGATTCTCCGATGTTCGCTCCATCGAGAAACTGGTCAGCGAACTCCATCTAGAGCCGAAGAAATGCGGTTGCAGATAGCTGGTAATAACCCGTTGGTCGAGGCGCGAGAGTAGAATCGACCCGCTCACCGTCTCGCCTAACCCGCGCATATTTCGGCGAGTGAATTCAATCGAGCCCAGAGGGCTGGCATAAGTCGCCTGGCTGGGCGCAATCTGATTGTTGCCCAGGCCGATCGTCCCTCCTCCTCCCGGAAGCGCAACCGTGCCGTTGGGAATGTTGCCGCCGCGATGCGAAACTTCAAATCCAAACCCGTAAGTCACTTCGTTCCGCGTGGCCTCGTGAACCTTTACCAGCGTGTCTTCCTCGGCCTGATCGGTAATCGGCTTTCGCGGTCCCACACTCGACCAATCGAAAACATTCAGGTCGTAGAGGCGGGTCTCCGCCGCCAGCAGATCACCTTTTTTCATGGGAGCCTCGGGCGGCAGATTCGCGGTTTTCTTGATCAACGGCAAGCGCGTGTGATTTTGCCCCAGGTAAACCACTTTCTCCACCCGCACCATCTGCTGCTCGGAAATTTCGTAAGTGATGTCGACACGATGCGGGTCATCGGAGTGGCGGCTTACACTGGTTTTCACCTCGGCATTGAGAAATCCACGGTCTAAGTAAGTCGCAGAAATTCGGTTGCGATCATCCGAAAGTTGCCGCGGCGAGAAGGGCGCTCCCGCTTTCAGTTCGAATCCTTTCGGAGCCGCAAGCTGATTTTCCGGAACACTGCGGTTTCCATTCACTTGAATGCGGTCAACCAGGGTCTGCGCGCCTTCTACAATTTCAAATGCGATGTCGATCTTGCGATCGCGAGCGGAAACTTGTGGAGTGACCTTGGCATCTTCATATCCTTTATCCCGATAAAAGGCGAGAAGATTATCCACACTCTGTTTGAGCAGCTTTTGACCAATCTTGCCGTGAGTCCAGACGTGCGAGCGCTTCACCAGAATCAGAGCCGATAATTCTTTCACCGGCAGCTGGTAATTTCCGCGGAACGATATGCGATCCACCTTATACTTCGACCCGCGATCGATTTTGTAGGTGAGCACAATGCGATCTGCCTGTTGCTGAAGATCAGTGGTGACTTTCACATCGTAAAAACCTTTCGTCTCGAAATAATCCTTAAGATTCTGTTGACCCTCCTGCACCAGGTCTGAATCGATCGCGCCTTCGGAATAAACGGGAACAAGCTTCTTTAATTCCCGGCCCGATAAGAATGGAATCGCCGAAAGACGAGCCCCCGTGGTCCGCACCACCACCAGCGGGCCAACCTCAACCTCAAATGCCACGTCCACGCGGTTGGTGTCGGCATGGTATTGCGGTGGGGCCTCATGAACCTTGCTCGCCAGCCGATGCTGTCCCGCCAGGGATCTCTTGATCTGCGATGTCGCAGCCTTAATTCGCTCGGGCGTATAAGGCTTTCCCGGCTTGAGTAACCCGCCGCTGAACCGCGCCCGGAGCGTACGCGTCTTACGCAGCAACCATGTTTGCTCAGGGCCCGTAGGACCGCGGATTTCCAGGCTCCCGATTCGCGCCTGCTTCCCGGTGATCGCCGAAAAGGTAACATTCACCAGTTGGTTGGCATCGTCGATCTGCAACTCGGCGTGCACCTGCGCCTGAAAAAATCCATTCTGCTGAAGAAAATGTACTAACGCCGCTTCCGCGATCGGAATGCGCGCCGGGTCGTAGGGATCTTGATCCTGTAGGTTCACCACCTGCAGCAGGCGCACGTAGGCGAGAGAGTTTGTAATCCCCTGGAAAGTCACCATGCCCAGGTAGTAAGCCGGCTCCAGAAGAAAATCGATGCGCAACCCGGAAATATCTGGAATCACATTCGCCGTGACTTTTTCAAATCCTCCCGCGTGTTGTAGCGCCGCAATACTGGCTTGCACATCCGCCTGCGAATAAGGCTGCCCCGCTTTTTGAACCACGGAGCCGCGCAAGGCCTCCACATTCCGGTGAGGATTGGCGATCAGATCGACCGCAGTGACGGTTTGTCCGTTATAAAAGGATTGCGCTTCTGTCGACGCAATTTGGGCCGCACCGGCGATCGAACACAGTAGGAGCAAAATCAAAACTGACAAACGCATAATGAGCCGGTGACATAAGTTCAGCCAGCAGCGCCCTCGCAATTTTCACGACCGCGACGTGTGTACGGCCTGACCAGCGAGAGCGCTCTGCGCGAAACTATGGGATGCTACGGAATACCGGTGAGTTGGTAATGGATCATCTCAAGGTGCACAACTACACCAACGCCAGCATCATTGACGATACGTTGCCCATCGCCGGCGAGCAAACAGAGATTGGCGCGCTAGTCCAGTCGACAAGCTTCGCGGCGCGATGGAGGATTGGTGTCGCCGCAAGAGTCACCCCACCAAGGACTCGAAGTTGTCACTGGAAGAGATTCCCAAATCTGGGGCAAACTAGGGTCGTCATCGTCTCGATTCCAGACATTCGGGATTGCAGCCAAGTCCAGGCGCAACCAGACCTGGAATTTTTTGCCCGGCCAAGGAATTTTTTAACTTCTGCTCCTAATTGAAAGTTGTTTCATTTTCAAATACTTGCAGGTTTTAGCAAAATGGCTGTTGGTTTGCTAAGTAGCCAGCCCGGAGGTGCGGATATATGAGCTTTAAGGCACAGCTCTACCCCCTGTCCAGCACTGAAGTATCTCCCGGAGTCGCCGTCCGGAGTTCCTGGGGCGGTTCGCCCGCGAATCCGCAGGACGTGAAGTTCCTGCGTTTCGGCCTCGTCTACGGTTCTGATACGTCGAATAAGTCCGCCGTGAGCCCCAGCCAACGGAAGTTTGGCGTAGGTTTGGCGCTAGCGTTCGGCGTCAGCGCAGGCTTCTGGACCGGAGTAGCGCTGATGGTCGCCCGAATCTGGAGATAAGTGCAGGATACTTATCTAGCCTACTTGTCGTAGTGCAGGAGCGACATTACGTCGTACTTCTTGAGCCTGTCCCGACCTTTCAGGAAGTCGAGTTCTACAATAAATCCAAGTCCCGCGATCTCCGCTCCCAACATAGTCGCAAGGTTGGCCGTGGCCTCCGCCGTTCCCCCGGTAGCCAGTAGATCATCCACGATCAGCACGCGCTGGCCCTTCTGGATGGCATCTTTGTGCATCTCCAGTGAGTTGGTTCCATATTCCAACGCGTAATCGAACTTCACGGTCTCGGCTGGGAGCTTCCCAACTTTGCGCACCGGAACGAACCCAGCATTCAAACGGTAAGCCAGCGCCGGCGCGAAGATAAAACCACGGGCTTCCATGCCGAGAACGAGATCGATTTTCTGTGCGACATAGTGCTCGGAGAGCCGGTCCACCAGCGTGGCGAAGCCGGTCTTATCTTTCAGTAGAGTCGTGATGTCGTAAAAGAGGATCCCCTTTTTGGGGAAGTCGGGCACTTCGCGGATCAGTTGCTTCAGTTGGCCGGCGTTCAGGCTCGAATCGGATGACAAATCTACCACGCTCCTTCAATGCGAAATGAACTGAGCCCGGAGGTCGGGCGGGCTTCGGATTCTTCCACGGCATCCACTCGGGCGGCGCGGGGCCCCTCCCGCAGTCGCGATTTCAATCCAGAGAGTTGATCGCGAGTTCCCTGCGCCAACACTTCCACGCTGCCATCGGCATTGTTGCGCACCCAGCCCGCGACGCCAAGAATGTGCGCTTCCCGTTCCACGAACCAACGGAATCCGACGCCTTGCACCCGCCCGCGAACCACGAAGCGGCGGGCCTCGGTCGCCTTTTCAGTAGATGTCATGCTCGAAAACGAAAATGCAGACGTAAAGAGTTTCTAGTTTCCGGTTTCTAGTTTCCA
Organism: Candidatus Sulfotelmatobacter sp.; assembly: GCA_049583165.1. Lineage (GTDB taxonomy): Bacteria > Acidobacteriota > Terriglobia > Terriglobales > Acidobacteriaceae > Sulfotelmatobacter. Next base: position 21,377 of record JBAUVJ010000586.1, read on the forward strand.
GTTCTCGGGAGAGGCGCCGTAGCTAGCACTAGAAACCGGAAACTAGAAACTGAAAACCTTTTCCATCCCTACGCCCTCGACAGATAAACCCCTTCCGCCGTGTCTACTTTAATTTTTTCGCCCTCATTGATGAACGGCGGTACCTGTACCACCAGCCCCGTCTCAGTCTTCGCTGCCTTGGTCACGCTGGAAGCGGTCGCGCTTTTCAGACCAGGCTCAGTTTCCGTCACGGTGAGGATCACCGTCTGCGGCAGCTCGATGCCCACGGCCTTGCCGTCGAAGAACTCGACTTTGATTTCCAGGTTCTCGATCAAGAAGTCAACAGCGCCGCCCAAAACATCCTTGCTCAAATGAGTCTGCTCGTAGTTCGACGTATCCATGAAGTAGTAGTTGTCGCCGTCGGCATACAGAAACTGCATGTCGACCTCATCCACGTTGACCTTCTCGATCGGATCGGGCGAACGGAAGCGGTGCTCGAACATGGCGCCGGTACGGAGATTGCGCAGCTTGGCTTGAATAAAGGCACGCAAGTTGCCGGGAGTACGGTGTTCGACGCTGAAGACAGAGTGCAGATCGTTGTTGTGCTTGATGATCATGCCGGGACGCAGTTGGGTTGCAGGGATCGACATCGCTTGAACCAATCTCCTTCAAATAAATGCGATTTTGCTGACGGAAGAGCCTGTCCTGAGCAAGCGAAGCGCGCCGAAGGACGGACAGGCCACATTTTCCGCCGCACTCAAGGACCGAATAGTCGATTCTACACTCCGTGCATAAGAAAGAAAACCTTTCCCTGGTCCCATTCATCCCAATGCACCGCGGATCGGTTATGCAAGTCGCACGCCCGGGTCTACAGGAATAGAATTGATATCAGCTCGAAAAAAGACTGAATTACTGAATTGAGGTTAATCATATGAGTTCTGGACGCTATGAATCTTCTGAGGGCAACAGTTTGGGAACGGCTGTCACTTTCCTGCTGATTGGAATTGGGGCGGGGGCGCTCGCGGCCCTGGTCCTTGCGCCGAAGACCGGCAAACAATTTCGCCGCGATCTGAAACGCGGCTACGAAGATGCCAGGGAAACGCTTCAGGATTGGACCGAAGAAGCCAAAGACCGTGCCCGTGACGCCAAAGAACGTGTGCGCGATGTAGCCGAGCGCGGCGCAAGCCTGGCCGACGAACTCCGGGACACAGTAGAACCCTTGCGGCGAGCCATCAACCGACGGTAGCTCGGAACTTCGCAGTCTTGTCTGTAAGTGCTTGCGGAACGGCGGAGCTTTTTCTTGTCGTGAATGCGCGATGGCGAACGGAACGAAGCCCTTAGCCTAACCCTCGGAGAGAAACTCGTACTCCTCGATTACGGCAGCCACGGCCATCTTGCCGTCATTGGGAGAGTCTTCCACCCGCACCACCCGCCCTTTACACTGCACGCGAATGCTTTCCGTGAGCGTGATTTCAGGCGGAAGTGTTAGCGTGAAACCCAGCGGCGAGCCCTGTTCAATCGGCGAATCGAGATAAAGGGAAATCCCGCGTGCACTCACATCACGCAACTGCGCGGGTTCATTGTGATTCGCCATTTCACCTCGGGCGACGGAAACCGGGATCCGTAGTGCGAAGCGTCGTGCAGCCCTTTTTTCCTGGGCCTCTGCCATGTTTGCTCCCAAGCGATTGAAGTGGCTAGTACCGATATTCTGGAGACAAGAATGAGGTTTAAGCACGTTATCGTCAATACCACCCTTGGGGACGGCAATGGCACGTTTCGGTGGGAACGAAGAAGGACACATCGAAGTTTTTCAGCGCGCTAGGCTGCGATTTGATGCCTGCGCATAAGCACGCGTGTAAACTGCGAAGAGGAAGCAACTCCCGTGGTCTTCATTCTCGACAACTACGATTCGTTCACCTATAACCTGGTTCAGTATTTCGGAGAACTCGGCGCCCAGGTTGAAGTCCGGCGCAACGATCAGATCACTATTGATGACATTGAGAAGATGCAGCCGGAGCGCATCGTCGTTTCTCCCGGTCCATGCACGCCGCAGGATGCCGGCATCAGCATCGAGTTGATCCGCCACTTTGCCGGGAAAGTACCGGTTCTAGGTGTTTGCCTGGGACATCAAGCCATTGGCGCGGCCTTTGGCGGAAACGTGGTGCGCGCTCCCCGCCTGATGCACGGCAAAACCAGCGCAGTCACCCACGATGGCAAGAGCATTTTTCGCAGTTTGCCCACGCCCATGACGGCCACTCGCTACCATTCGCTCATCGTGGAAGAAACAGATCTACCGGCGGAGCTTGAAGTCAGCGCCTGGACTACCGAAAAAGACGGAACCCGCACCATCATGGGCCTGCGCCACAAAAAGTTCCCCGTTGAAGGAGTGCAATTCCATCCTGAGAGCGTGCTCACGGACGCAGGCAAAAAGCTGGTGGAGAATTTCTTAGTAGGGGCTAGTGATTAGTGGTTGGTGGTTTAGCGAAAACCGTTCAGCCACTTCCCGGTCGCTATTGCCATTTCGGGAAACCCACAAGGCGCCAGTGATGGATGTCACATTCCGGGCGCGCCCCGCGGCACATAGTTGGGGGCATGCCGGGAGCGTTGAGAAGCATCGTCCAGTCGTATCGCGACTTAGTAGTCTGGAAAAAGTCGATGAATCTGGTGCTATCCGTTTACCGGAGCACTCAAGATTTTCCCAAGACCGAAACCTATGGGTTGACTTCCCAATTGCGGCGCGGCGCGGTTTCCGTTCCCAGCAATATCGCGGAAGGACAAGCGAGGCTTTCGACCGGGGAGTTCAAGCAGTTCTTGGGCCATGCGCGCGGCTCTCTGATGGAGATTCAGACGCAGATTCTCATTGCGCGTGATTTGGGCTATCTGCCGCACGGCGAAAGCGACAAATTACTTACCGACGCGGCCGAAGTCGGTCGGCTGCTGAATGGTCTTCTGAAATCGTTGCCAAATCACCGGTAAGCTGGGGTTAGTGATTTGTGGTCAATGCCGGCCGCGTTAGTACAGCCACTATTCACTAGACACTATTCCCTAACCACTGCTGCCCTCGCTTTCTCCACAGCTCTCAACAGCGCCTGCGCCTTGTTCATGCTCTCCTGAAATTCGCTGGCCGCGTCGGAATCCGCAACGATCCCCGCTCCCGCCTGCAAATACGCGTGTTTGCCCTGCATGAGCATGGTTCGGATGCCGATGCATGAATCCAGGTTTCCTGCAAAATCGGCGTAAAGCACCGAGCCGCCATAGATGCCCCGGCGCACCGGCTCCAGTTCTTCGATGATCTGCATAGCCCGCACCTTCGGCGCTCCGCTCAACGTTCCCGCAGGAAAACACGCGGCGAAGGCATCGAGAGCGCTCAGATCTTTGCGCAACGTTCCCTCCAGCGCCGAGACCAGGTGCATCACGTGGGAGTAGCGCTCCACGTACATCAGATCCTTCACCTTAACCGATCCATACTCGCTCACCCGCCCCAGGTCGTTGCGCCCCAGATCGACCAACATGATGTGCTCGGCGCACTCCTTTTCATCCTTGCGCATCTGCTCCTCGAGCCGCAGATCATCGGCCTCATCGCGTCCGCGTGGATGCGTGCCCGCAATCGGACGGTATTCCAGCTTCCGTCCCGTTACGCGCACCAACATCTCCGGAGACGATCCAAGAATTTGCGTGTCTCCCATTCGCAGAAAATAAAGATACGGCGATGGATTCACTTGGCGCAGAGCGCGGTATAAATCGAAAGGCTCGACTCCCGGGATGAAGTCAAGCCGCTGCGAAAGCACCACCTGAAAAATATCGCCGGCGGCAATGTACTCCTTGCAGCGCTCCACACTGGCAAGAAATTTTGCGCGCGCCGTTCCCGAATTGATTTTGAGTTTCCCCGGCTGCGCTTTGTTGGATTTCCGCCACATCGCCGGACGCAATCCGGTGGCGAGCTTTTTCTCCAGCGCAGCAATATCATTCACTGCCCGCTCGTAAGCTTTCCGTGGACTCTCGCGCGAAACGTCCGCCGCCGCCACAATGTGGATCTGGTGGTGCAAATGATCGAACGCCAGCAGACGATCGAAAAACATCAGTTCGCAATCCGGCAGGCACAAATCGTCCTTGGCATGTTCCCCAATTTTTTCCAGTTGCCGCACAACGTCGTAGGAAAAATAGCCGACTGCGCCCGCGGTAAACGGAGGAAGCCCAGGAACCGAGGCCGGATGATGCTCGCCCAGCAATTGCTTCACTATTTGAAAAACATTTCCCCGCCGCCGCTCACGCTTGCGTCCGCGTTCAATCTCAATGCTGGAACCCCGCGCCCGCAGCCTCATGTAAGGCCGCACTCCAAGAAACGTGTAACGCCCAATTTGCTCTCCGCGCTCCACCGACTCCAGCAAAAACGCATGCGGCTCTTTCTCCGCAATAGCCAGAAATGCAGAGACCGGCGTAAGCAGATCGGCGCTGACCGACTTCACCACCGGCACCAGCGTCGCCGAAACCGCCAGCCGCGAGAATTCTTTGAAATCAGGATTGGGCATGTGAAGGAGGAGGCGGTCTCGATCTAAGCTGGCCTCGCGCTTCATTATAGGGGACGGATTGCGGGGGAAGCGTTCCTCCGAGGCGCGCCTTATGGAGATCTTTTCCGAATAAAAAACGCTATATCCTACAACACTATTGCGGAAATAGCTATCTGAAGCATATAATTCTGCTGAAGCATACGATTCTGCCCATGGCGAAAAATCCCGAACATCGTGATCTGTTTGCTGGCGCTTTGGAGCTGATGATCCTGCACTCGCTCCGCCTGAAGCCTATGCATGGTTATGCATTGGTCAAGCACATTAAGCTCGTTTCTGATGATCTCTTACAGGTAGAAGAGGGATCTCTATATCCAGCTCTGCAGCGGATGTTGAGAGCAGGCCTGCTCGAATCCAAAGGGGGCACTTCGGCTAAAGGACGTCCCACCCGGATTTACCGGCTGACCCGAACCGGCATCAAGCACCTCGAACGGGAAAAGTCTGGCTTCGAAACCATGTTTGCTGGAATTACTCGTGTGCTCGCCGTAGATAAAGCTTAGGAGACTGCCATGGAATGGATCAGGCGACTTTTCTCCCGCCGGCGTCGTTACCAGGACCTTTCGCTGTCGATTCAGGAGCATCTCGAAGAAAAGGCCGAGGAGTTAATGGAAGAGGGCATGTCGCGCGAAGAAGCAATGCAGGCGGCGCGGCGCGCATTCGGCAACGTCGGGCTCATTGAGGAACGCAGCCGCGAAGAATGGATCTGGCCGGAGCTGGAAGGCACACTGGCCGACCTGAAATATGCCTCGCGGCAGTTATGGAAACATCCTGGCTTTGCGATGACGGCCATCCTGACTTTGACTCTGGGGATCGGCGCAAACGTTGTGGTCTTCAGCGTCCTGAATGCCCTGATCGTGCGCCCGCTAAACCTTTCAGACCCGCAACGGCTATACAACATCGAGCACAAGGAACATGGTTGGTATTCGCAGTCCTATCCCAACTATCTCGATTTTCGGGATAGGAACAGCACCTTCGATGGCATGGTGGCCTACGATTCCATGAGTGCCGCACTGGCTACCCGCCAAACTACAACTAAGAACTTCGGTTATCTCGCCTCCGACAACTATTTCGACGTGCTGGGCGTTCAACCATTGCTGGGCCGCTTCTTTCATGCGAACGACGAGCATGGCACGAACCCGGTTCCATATATCGTCCTGAGTTGCCACTTCTGGCACACACGATTCAACAGCGATCCGAACGTCGTTGGCACCACGGTGAGCCTGAACAAACAACCGCTGACCGTGATTGGCATAGCGCCCAAAGACTTCCACGGAACCGAAATCTTCTATTGGCCGGACTTCTGGGCTCCCATCACCAATGGGCCGCTGATTGGTTACAGCCATCACTACCTGGAAAACCGCAGCACCAGCAATCCTTTCGTCTTAGGAAAGTTGAAAGCCGGTGTGACGCCGCAGCAGGCAAGCGACAATCTGAATTCCATTTGCCGCCAACTGGCCGAACAGTATCCGACTGCCGATTATGGACTGAATGCCCGTCTCGTGAAGCCGGGATTGATGGGCGATATGTGGGGCGATTCCGCCCGCGATTTTCTTGTGGGAGTGATGGCATTGGCGTTGCTCGTATTGCTGGCCGCCTGCGCGAATCTCGGCAGCATCTTCGCGGCGCGTGCGGCCGACCGCAGCCGGGAGTTGGCGATCCGGCTGGCGATTGGTTCCAGCCGTTGGGTGATCCTGCGCGGCGTGCTCGCCGAAGCCATTCTGGTATCGCTGGCAGGCGGCCTGGCCGGCACGTTCCTCGCCTCGAGTTTGTTGCACGGATTAAGTCGTTGGCAGCCCTTCGCAGAGTTTCCGTTCCACATCGGCGTTCTTCCTGACGCGAAGGTCTACCTCTTGGCCTTCCTGTTGTCCTTGAGCAGCGGCATTTTGTTCGGCCTTTTGCCGGCACGGCAGATCGGACGCTCCGATGCCGCGCAATTGATGAAGAGCAGCATCGCAACAGAAGTATTCTTCCGGCGATTCGCATTGCGAGACCTCCTGCTTTGCGCTCAGATCGCGCTCTGCACTCTGCTTGTAACGGCTTCACTGGTAGCTCTGCGCGGTATGCAGCGCTCTCTTCATGCGCCGCTTGGTTTTCAGCCGCAAGGAGTCATGCTGGCCGGAACCGACCTCACCATGGCCGGTTACCGCGAAGAACAGTTTCTGCCGGTGCAAAAGCGCATGTTGGAAGAAACCGCGCGCATTCCCGGCGTCTCTGCCGTGGGCATCATTGACCGCACGATATTGGGAGAAGGTTGTTGTGGAAGTGAAGCTGTTTTTCCCGCGGGTACGACCGATTTTCGAAAAGAGCTCTTCGCCCCCCACAATTTCTCAATTTCTCCCGAGTATCTTGCAGCCTCAGGCATGCGATTGCTTTCGGGACGAAATTTTACTTGGCACGACACCGCCGACTCGCCTCCCGTGGTCCTCGTCAACCAAACGTTCGCCCGCATGATGTTTGGCAACGCGCCACCCGTTGGCCAGCATTTTCTGCTCTATCAAGGGAACCTCCCGAAGGAAGTGGTCGGCGTGGTGGAGGACGGCAAATATCGATCATTGACCGAAGACCAGCAACCGGCCATGTTTTTTCCGCTCACCCAGGAGATCAATGACAATTACACCGTGCTGGTCGTGCGCTCAGCGTTACCGCCAACCGACTTAGCCGCCATGCTCGATCGCACCCTCAGCAACATCGACCGGAATCTGCCCTTGACCTTGCACACCTGGCCTGATGCGCTGGATCTAGCATTTTTCCCCGCGCGAGCCGCGACCGCCGCGCTCGGCATCATGGGCTTGCTGGCGGCCATGCTGGCCATCACCGGCACTTTCGGAATGGCCACCTACAGCGTCTCGAAGCGGATGAAGGAATTTGGTATCCGCGTGGCTCTGGGCGCAGCCCGTGTGGAACTGATTCGCGCGGCTCTGGGCCGGCCACTGCTGCTGCTGCTTTCTGGTTCCATCGCAGGCCTGGCGCTGGGGGTGCTCGCCAGCCGTTTGCTGGCGCGAATTGTCTACCAAGCATCGCCACATGATCCGTTGGTGCTGGTTGGAACGATGGTGACCATGGCCTTGTTAGGTCTGCTCGCCACATGGATTCCAGCGCGAAAGTCCATGTCTATTGATCCCGCACGATTGCTCCGCGACGAGTGATCGCGTTTGAAAGAGAGATCGCTCCCGGCGACGCACTTGTCTCACAAACGTTGCTTCGTCTTGGCTCATCGGCCGCCCGTCAGTTGCCGTCGTATCCTCAATGAGCTGCAGAATCTATCCCCCCGAACCAACCCGGCAATTGACGGACTCCGCATATCGTCCGAAGATACCAAGGAAGCTACCAAGCAGCCGGGCCCTCGTGCGGTCACGAGCCTATGCGGATCAAGTTCTGGGGCGTGCGCGGTTCCACGCCGACCCCACAACCCGAGAATATGCGCTATGGAGGCAATACCTCCTGCGTCGAAGTTCGCTTCGGCGACCAAATCTACATCTTCGATTGCGGCACCGGATTTCGCGTGCTCGGCCAACAACTGCAAAGCGAATTCGGCAACCGCCCTTTTTCCGCGCATGTTTTCGTTTCGCACTTCCATTGGGACCACATTCAAGGCATGCCCTTTTTTCGTCCTCTCTACGAGAACGCGGAGAACCGATTTCTATTCCAGTGCTCCAGCCGTACCCGCAGCCTCAAACAAGTCCTGGCCGATCAAATGGCCGCGCCTTATTTTCCCGTCAAAATTGATGAAATGAAAGCGCGCCGCGATTTCTACGACCTCGATAGCGGACGCGTCGCGTTAGAAGACGGCGTGCAGTTGCAGACGGCATGGCTCAACCATCCCCAGGGATGTATGGGCTTCCGCCTCGAAACCAAAGACGGCATCCTCGTCTACGCCACCGACAACGAACCCGGCGACGCTGCTTTCGACAAAGCCGTCCGCAAACTGGCCGAAGGCGCGGACGTCCTCATCTATGACGCGCAGTATCTGCCCGAGGAATACCAAGCCCGTCGCCGTGGCTGGGGCCACAGCCACTGGCGCGAGGCTGTCAACGTTGTGATGGAGAGCGGCGCCAAAGAACTCGTCCTTTTCCACCACGATCCCGAGCACACCGACGCTGTCATCGACAAAGTGGTGAAAGAAGCCCGCAATTACTACCCCAAAGTGCGCGCCGCTTCCGAAGGGCTGGAAATCAAATTGTGAGGTGGCGTGCAGGCCTGCTTCGCACAAAACCAGTCAAGAAATATATAGACGCAATATCAAAATGGAACTTGTGGTAGACCTAAAAGTTACCAGTTGCGTCCCCAGGTTCCCTCTGTGCCTTGCTTCCCCACCATCCCCGCTCATATACTCTGAACGTTTGCCCGTTCACTCCGGGAACTCGTCCCGGCGTCGGGCGACATCTTAGAATCGCCATCATTCTGGAGAGCAATTTATGAGCACAATGACCGCTCCGCACGTCGACAAAGAAAGCAACCCATGGGAATCGCAGCGGGCGCGCTTTGACCTGGCTGCCCAGAAGCTTAACCTTGACGACGGCCTCTGGCGGGTTCTCCGCTATCCCAACCGCGAACTCACCGTCTATATCCCGGTCCAGATGGATGATGGTCACCTCGAAGTCTTCACGGGCTTCCGCGTGCAGCACTCCATTGCGCGCGGCCCGGCCAAGGGCGGTATTCGTTACGCTCCGGACGTTACGCTCGATGAAGTCCGCGCCCTCGCCAGTTGGATGACCTGGAAGTGCGCCGTGGTCAACATCCCTTTCGGTGGCGCCAAGGGCGGCGTGATCTGCGATCCGCACAAAATGTCGATGGGTGAAATCGAGCGCATGACCCGGCGCTACACCTCGGAGCTGATCGAATTCATCGGCCCGGAAAAAGACGTCCCCGCTCCCGATGTAAATACCAACGAACAGATCATGGCGTGGATGATGGACACCTACTCCATGCACATGCGGCAGACGGTGACCGCGTGCGTAACCGGCAAGCCCATCAACATCGGCGGCTCGCGCGGACGCCGCGAAGCCACAGGCCGCGGCGTCATGGTCGTCTGCGACCAGGCCATAAAAAAACTTGGCCTGTCGCGGGAAAGCAGCCGCGTGATCGTGCAGGGCTTCGGCAACGTTGGTTCCAACGCCGCGCAGCTCATGCATCAGGGTGGATACAAAGTCGTCGGCATCGCCGAAGTCGGTGGAGGCCTTTACAACAAGAATGGAATTGACCTGAATGCTCTCGTCGAATTTCGCCAGAAAAACGGTACGGTGCACGGCTTCCCTGGCGCGGAGGCATCCGAAGCCGCCGACTTGCTAACCACGGAATGCGAAATCCTGATTCCTGCCGCCACCGAAAACGTGATCACCTCACGCAACGTCGATCGCGTAAAGTGCCGCATCCTGGCGGAAGGCGCCAACGGCCCCACTACCTCCGCCGCCGACGATGTCTTGACCGATAAGGGCATCTTCGTCATCCCTGACATTCTCGCTAACGCTGGCGGCGTCACCACTTCGTACTTCGAGTGGGTGCAGGATCGCCAGGGCTACTTCTGGAAAGAATCCGTGGTCAACGAGCAGCTCGAAGAGATCATGGTTTCATCTTTCGGCGACGTAGTTCGTTACGCCGAGACCCACCGCGTCAACAATCGCATCGCAGCCTACATGCTGGCCATCGATCGCGTGGCCTATACCATCCGCCAGCGTGGCATTTACGCTTAGGAGGAAGTCATGAACAAGCTTTGGATGCTGGTTATAACGGCTGTATTGGCAGCGAATCTCGCGATGCTACGGCCTCGATGCGCTGTCGCGCAGTCTTCTGACGCCATGCCGGCGGAAATCAACGCTCCCAGCCCTTCAGCCAGCCCTAAACCGGCGCAATCCTCCACGTCGATGGCAATGGCGATGAGCGACAAGCTCGATATCAACACCGCAACCGCGGATAAACTCAAGACCCTTACCGGCATCGGCGACGTCCTGTCGCAGAAAATTATTGCTGGCCGTCCCTACCGCACCAAGCTCGACCTGGTCCACAGGAAAATTATTCCCCAGGCCACCTACGACAAAATCAAAGACCAGATCATCGCCAAGCAGCCGAAGCCAAGTGCCATGACGCCGGCCCCAAAATAATCGCTCTCGGATTTTCGCGCCGAAATCCACGTTGGAAATCTACTGCCCTAACTACATTTTCTCCCGATTGCGTTCCCCTCACCGTGGGAGCATAATCAGATTGTCTTCCGGCAGCCTCCGGAGACACTCCTTGACTTGCGGTGAACCTGCCTAACTCCATCACGCTGATCCGAATCTGTAGCATCCCTTTGCTGATCTGGATACTGTCGTCCAATCATTTCACCAGCGAGCATGGCGCCAAAGAACTGATCGCTTCGGCAATATTTATCGCGGCCTCCATGACCGATGGCATCGATGGATATTTGGCTCGGAAGCGCGGCCAGATCACCACCATGGGCATACTGCTCGACCCCATGGCCGACAAGCTTCTCATTGCCGCCGCTTTCGTGCTTCTGGTGCAGTTCAATCCCAGCCTGGTTCCCGCCTGGATCGCCATCATCATCATCGGCCGTGAATTTCTAGTGAGTGGCCTGCGCTCGATCGCCGCATCCGGCGGTTTCACCATCGAAGCCAGCGAGTTGGGCAAGTTCAAAATGGTGGTGCAAATCGTTTCGGTGGTCGCGGTCATTCTCGATCACCACTGGAAAGAGTGGCCGGTTTACGGAAACTTCGTTTTCCCGGTTCACTGGATCGCCTACGCCGCGATCTGGTTCGTGGTCTGCGTCTCGCTCATTTCCGCCATCGATTACTTTGTCGCCTTCTGGTCGAAGATCGATCGCCAGGTTTCCAAGCGCCGCCGCCGCGCATTTATTTTGAGCCGTCGCCGCAGGCCGCAGCCCGCTCCGCGGGCTGCTGATGCCGATGTCGCCCCTTCAACATAATTCGTCGTCCGCCGTCGATTCCCCGGAACAGCCTGTCCACGAATTTTCCGCGGAGGAGCGCACACTTCTGCTTCGTCTGGCCCACGATTCCGTTGCATCGGCATTGCAATCGCTCGAGATTCCCCTCGATCCGCCAACTCCGCATCTCACCGAGTCTCGCGGCGTCTTCACTTCACTTTATTTGCGTGGAGAGCTTCGCGGATGCGTCGGCTATGTTCTCCCGGCTTCCTCTGTTTACCGCGCCGTAGCGGAGACCGCCCGCGCCGCGGCCTTTGACGATAACCGTTTTCCAGCAATCACCAAAGACGAAGCTCCTCAACTCGAAATCGAGCTCAGTATTCTGTCGCCTCCCGAACCCATTCAAGCGGAAGACATTCAAGTTGGACGCCACGGCCTGCTCATCAGCCAGCATGGACGCCGCGGCCTGCTTCTGCCGCAAGTTCCCGTCGAGCGCAACTGGGATCGCACCACCTTCCTCGAACAAACCTGTCGCAAAGCTGGATTGCCCTCAGATGCGTGGCAGAAGGGTGCGACGATTCACGCCTTCACTGCCGAAATCTTCGGCGATAAAAATCTTGGCGACAAAACTCTTGGCGACAAAACTCTGTGATCTGACTAATTAACAGAAGCGAACCGAGACCCTTTAGTTCCATCGCCAGGTTACTCCCGTCACGGCAAACCATGAGCTGATCCCTCCAGTGTTCAGTGCCTCCCGCCGATGAAGCCCCAGAGCCGTTATTCGCCTTGGAGGCCGAATGTCCTTTCCCCCCGTTGCAGCGCGTCGTCTTGCCTTTCTTTTTCTCCTGACAATTCTCTTCACATTAGGTATTCAAAAGATATCCGCCCACGCACAATCGGTATTTGCTCAACCTCGGGACCGCATCAGCAGCTTCGTCGACGAGGGGCAACGGATGGCCTTGCCGGGGAACCGTCATCCTCTGGCTATCTCGCAATACGACGCCGGCCCCGTCTCTCAAGACTTTCCCATGAACCGCATGCTCCTCACCCTGCTTCCCGATGCCGCGCAGCAAGACGCACTTGTCCAGTTGCTCGAGGCGCAGCACAATCCCGAATCGCCTTATTACCACCAATGGCTTACGCCGGAGCAATTTGGTGCGCGCTACGGCGTCTCCGAATCTGACGCTGCGCAGGTCACCGCGTGGTTGCAATCTCACGGCATGGAAGTCGAGGAAATTACCGCCGGAAACCAATCCCTGGTTTTCAGCGGCACGGCGCAGCAAGTCGAGTCAGCCTTTCATACTCAGATTCACACTTACAACATTGGCAGCGAAGTCCATCACGCAAATTCCAGCGACCCTGAAATCCCCATGGCATTCTCCGAAGTCGTGGGCGGTGTGGTTGCGCTGCACGATTTCCGCAGCGAACCGCAGAACAACGGAGCCCGATTGCCAACTCCTCAATTCACCAGCGGAGGCTCGTATTACCTGGGCCCAGGGGATTTCGCCACCATCTATGATCTCAACCCGGCCTATCAGCAAGGCATCGGTGGCAGCGGCCAGTCGATCGCGATCGTCGCCCGTTCCAACATCTACCTCACGGACGCGCAACAATTCCGGACGGCATTCGACTTGCCGGCAAGTAATCCGCAGATCATCGTCAATGGAACCGACCCCGGCGTTCTCAACTCGAGCGACGAAACCGAGGCCGATCTCGATGTGGAGTGGTCCGGCGCCGTGGCCAAAAACGCGGCCATCAAATTTGTCGTTTCGAAATCCACCAATTCGAGCGATGGCAGTTATCTTTCCGCTCAATATATTGTCAGCCACAATGTTGCGCCGGTCATGAGCATGAGCTTTGGCCTGTGCGAGGCCGCGCTCGGCTCTTCGGGAAATAGCTTCATCAATAGCCTTTGGCAACAGGCAGCCGCGCAAGGCATAACCGTCTTCGTATCCGCCGGAGACAACGGGGCCGCCGGATGCGATTCGGCGTCCGCCACAAAAGCCACGCAAGGGCGGGGGGTCAACGGTCTCTGTTCCACTCCCTACAGCGTGTGTGTCGGGGGAACCGAATTCAGTGACTCCAAGGGATCGCTCTATTGGTCATCCACCAACGCCGCTGGCACACAATCGTCCGCCTTAAGCTACATACCGGAGGTGGTCTGGAACGAAAGCGGGAGCAGCGGTTTGTGGGCGACCGGCGGCGGCGCAAGCACGGTTTACTCCAAGCCCTTCTGGCAGAGTGGTACGGGCGTACCCGCCGATGGCAAGCGCGACGTGCCAGACGTCTCTCTCACTGCCGCCGGGCATGACGGCTATCTTATCTACCAGAATGGCGGCCTCTACGTAGTCGGCGGCACATCGGCGAGTTCACCGTCCTTCGCCGGCGTAATGGCATTGGTTGTGCAACACACGGCAGCTCGCCAGGGCAATGCCAATACCGCGTTCTACTCGCTCGCCACCAAGCAGAGGGCAGGGGGCGCATCGGTTTTTCACGACATCACCACTGGCAACAACAGCGTCCCCGGGCAAAGCGGCTTTTCCGCTACACCCGGATATGACCAAACCACCGGACTGGGCTCAATCGATGCATCTGTGTTGGTCAACCACTGGAGCGACGCTACCGCCACTCCCTCATTTCACGCGACAGCCTCTTCGCCGACTCTAAGCGTCACTGCCGGCTCGAATAATAGTGTCACCTTGACTGTCACGGTCAGCGGAGGCTTCAATTCCCCCCTCGGCTTTTCTGTGACGGGATTGCCCAGCGGAGTCTCAGCCACGTTGTCTCCGGTAACTCTCTCCGCGCCGGGTTCAGGCAGCAGCGTTCTTAGACTCGCTGCCACCACCGCCGCCAAAATCGGAACTTATTCTGTTACAGTCTTGGCCACCGGCGGATCAACCAGTCAGCAAATTCCTCTTTCGGTTATATGCAGCGCCCACGTTGCCGCCCGTAAAATGATTCGTTGAGCAGGACGACTGCTGAATGGATGACTGATGGACGATCGACGGCGCGAACGGAAGATGAGTGATGCAGACGACTAGCTGAGGATCTCGTCTACTTCTGCGCCCGCGGCCCGGCGGCTTTTACCTCAGGCGGAGCGTCGAAGCGTTCAAAGTTTTTCGCGAACCGCTGGCGCAGCTCTTCGGCCGCTTTGTCATACGCGGTCTTATCGGGCCAGGCGTTGCGCGGGTTGAGCACCCGCGGAGGAACTCCCGGGCAGACTTTCGGAATGCTGAAGCCGAATGTGGGTTCGAGTTCGAATTCTTCTTTGATCAGCTGCCCTTCCACCGCCGCATCCACCATCGCCCGCGTGTAGGGAATCTCCATCCGCCTTCCCACACCGTAGGGACCACCCTGCCAACCCGTATTCACCAGCCAGCATTGGGCGCTGTGCTCGCGCAGCCTGCGGCCCAGCATCTCGGCATACACCTTCGGACGCAGCGGCAGGAAGGGCGATCCAAAGCATGTCGAAAACGTGGC
>JBAUVJ010000587.1:0-8139 GCA_049583165.1 Candidatus Sulfotelmatobacter sp.
CAATTGAATAGTCAGAAAGGTTCCAGAGCAGGGATTTAGCCTCTGACTACAGCTCCCGCCATAGATCTTTGAAATCGTAAAACCCCTTCTTGCCCACAATCCACTCCGCCGCGCGCACCGCACCGTCGGCAAATCCCTGGCGGGACTTGGCGTCGTGACATAGATAAATTCTGTCGCCCGCGGAGTCCAGGACAACCTCGTGCATGCCCACGACATCGCCCTCACGAAAAGAAGTGATTTCCAGGTCTTCGTTGTTGCCACTGGATTGGCGGATTACGCGCTGGAGGGCCATCGCTGTTCCCGAGGGTGCGTCTTTTTTATCGGCATGGTGCCGCTCGAATATTTGTCCGGAATATTCGTGTTGCAAGGCGGCAGCTGCCGCCCGGGCAACTTCAAGAAATAGATTTACTCCGACGGAGAAGTTTGCCGCGTAGACAAATCCCGTTCCGTGACTCTCGACCAAATTCTTGATCCGGTCGCTCTCTGCGTACCAGCCGGTTGTGCCGACGACCATATTATTTCCTGCTGTGATGCAGGCTTTGATGTGGCCAACCACGCAGGAGGGAGCGGTGAAATCAATGACAACATCAACTCTGCGCAGCCGTTCTGGCGTGAGGGCGGAGCAGGCAGGGTTTTCCGCAGTGCCGACGGCGCGAACTTCATGTCCGCGCTGGCGCGCCACTTCCGCTACTAACGATCCGGTTTTTCCACGGCCAAGGAGGAGGAGGTTCATGGGCGATCCAAGAATCCTACACAAGCCCAAGCGCCGGCGAAAGCATTGTTTCTGCGCTCTCTGCGTTTGCGATGAATTTTACGCGAATACTTCGGGGTCGAGCTCGCGGAAAAACGTATTGTGCAAGCGCTGGATCACTTCCGGCACCTCGTCCTCTTCAATGACGAAGGTCAGGTTAATTTCGGACGCGCCCTGCGAGATCATGCGAATTTTCTTGTCCGCCAACTCACCAAAAACCAGCGCAGCCACGCCGGGTTTGTCGCGCAGGCTCTCACCCACAAGACAGATAATCGCTTTGCGGCCTTCATATTTTACGTCGGCCAGCTTGGCCAAGTCGGCTGCCAGCGCTGGAATTGCCTGATTCGAATCAACGGTGAGCGAGACGCTTACCTCTGAAGTGGAGACAACATCGACCGCAACCTTGTGCCGGTCAAAGGCTTCGAAAATCGCACGCAGAAATCCGTGCGCCAGCAACATGCGCGGTGCAGCCACATCCACGATGGTGATGCGCTTCTTCACCGCTATTGCCTTAAATATGTTTTTGCCCTGCGGCGCTCGAGTCGTAATCTTCGTCCCCTCGCACGAAGGGTTCATCGAATTCAGAACATAGACAGGAATATTTTTCTGGATGGCTGGCAGCACCGTCGCAGGATGCAGCACCTTGGCTCCGAAATATGCCAACTCCGCCGCCTCATCGAAGCTAATCACCTTGATGCGCCGCGCTTCCTTGCAAATGCGCGGATCGGTCGTGAGAATTCCATCCACATCGGTCCAGATGTCGATGCGCTCGGCACCCAATCCCGCGCCCACAATGGCAGCGGAAAAATCCGAGCCGCCACGTCCGATCGTCGTCGTTATTCCCGCGCGGTTGGCTCCCACAAATCCGCCCATCACGGGCACCTGGCCGGCATCGAGCAGCGGCTGTAACCTGCTTTGCAATCGCTGGTTGGTTTCTTCCTGCTGCGGAGCCGCCTCCGTGTAGTTGCTGTCGGTGACGAGTACCTCGCGAGCGTCCACAAACGCGCCGTTCAGGCCGAGCGCCGAAAATGCCGCCGCAACAAGTTTGCTAGAAAGTATCTCGCCGAATGCCGCCACATGATCGGTGGTCCGGAGCGTAATCTCGCCGACCGCCGAAATTCCACGCAGCAATTCATCAAGCGATTCGAATTCGGCGCCCAGCTCCGAGTGGAAGTTGGTGAATAGCGCGGTTCCCAGCAGTTCGCTGGCAGTGTTGTAATGCCGCTCCTGAAGAGAGCGGCAGAGTTTGAGAGCAGTCTTGCGCTCGCCCGCTCCAGCAGCGCGCGCCATGGTCAGCAGCGTGTCCGTGACCCGCGCCATCGCGCTGACCACCACCACCGGCCTTTGCGGGGCGCGCTCTTTTACGATTGCGGCCACGCGCTCGATGGCCTTGGCATCTTGCACAGAAGTGCCGCCGAATTTCATTACGATCATCGGCGCAGCTTCCGGGTCAGATTGCGGGAGTGCGGCTCAGATTTCAATCGAGGTAACCCTTGGCCTTGAGCAGTTCGGCATTCAGCACTGCCGCGCCCGCCGCTCCGCGGATGGTGTTGTGCGAAAGAATGGTGAACTTCCAATCCAGCACGCCGCATGGCCGCAGCCTTCCCACGGCAGTGGTCATGCCCGCACCCAGGTCCACATCGAAGCGCGGCTGCGGACGGTCGTTCGCCTCCATGTACACTACGGGGCGCTCCGGTGCGCTGGGCAGCTTCAATTCCTGTGCCACGCCACTGTATTCGTTCCACGCGGCGATAATTTCCTTCGGCTGGGCTTTGGTTTTCAGCCGCACGGAAACTGATTCTGTGTGCCCGTCCTCCACCGCGACGCGGTTGCATTGCGCGCTCATGGCAAATGCGGCGGGCACAATTCCTTTTCCGTTCAGCTGTCCCAGAAGCTTGAGCGTCTCTTCTTCCATTTTTTCTTCTTCGTTGCGGATGTAGGGAATCACATTGCCCAGGATGTCGAGCGACGCCACGCCCGGATAACCCGCACCGCTCACCGCCTGCATGGTGACCACCATGACAGCTTCCAGCCCGAAGCGTTGGTACAAGGGCGCCAACGCCAGCACCAATCCCATCGCCGAGCAATTCGAATTGGTTACCACATAGCCGCCGGATTTCTTTCGCCATGCCTGCCCGTCAATCAGCTTGATGTGGCCGGCATTGACCTCCGGAATTACCAGGGGTACATCCGATTGCATGCGCAGCGCGCTGGAGTTCGAAACCACGAAGCAGCCAGCCTCAGCAAAGCGCGGCTCCATCTCGGCGGCGATCGACGAATCGAGCGCGGCGAAAATGATCTTGGGTGCGCCTTCCGGCGTGGCAGGCGAAACCTTCATCCCCGCCACGCCGGCGGGAATTTGCGTCTTAAGTCGCCAGCGCGCGGCCTCGGAGTAAGTTTTGCCCTCAGAACGGTCGGAAGCCGCCAGCCAGGCCACTTCGAACCACGGATGGTTCTCCAGCAACTGGATAAACCTCTGCCCAACCACGCCGGTAGCGCCCAGAATCCCAATAGGAAGTTTCTTGCTCATAGGAATGCTGTTTGAATTCTACAACAGCCGTTGCGCTCAAATAATTTACCGAAAGTAACCGAAGTCTCAGGGTGGCAAGGACTGCCGGAGCCGGAAACAGGAACCGGCATCGTCTCGTTCGGGCGTTGACCGGACCCAACGCCTACAGCCTGAAGTCACTGTAGAGTCCTGTTCCCGCGCCGATAGATTTAAAGATAGGGGATTGACATGCCGGAGCTGCGACAGAATTTCTTCACCCGAGAATGGGTGATTATCGCCACCGAGCGTGCCCGGCGGCCTGAGGAGTTGGCCACGCATCGGCCCGCACCGAATGTGCCCGCCTTCGTGGAAACTTGCCCATTTTGCCCGGGCAATGAAAGCAACACTCCAGTCGAGATCATGCGGCTTCCGGCGGACATCAGCAAACCCTGGGCTGTTCGCGTGATCCCCAACAAATTCGCCGCACTCTCCCGCGACGTGCAGCCTACCCGCAGCCCGCAGGACGTGTGGCGGCGCATTGATGGCTTCGGTTTTCACGAGGTCATCATTGATACTCCGGACCACTCCCGCGACATAGCGCTGCTGCCCGAGACACAGGTGGCAAGTATTCTGCGCGTCTACAAAGAGCGCTATAACCTGCTGAGCATGGACCACCGGGTCAACCACGTCACCATCTTCAAAAACCACGGAGCCGACGCCGGCGCCAGCCAGCAACACCCGCATTCCCAACTCATCGCGACCCCCGTGATCCCAAGCCAGGTTCAATACCGGCTCCATGAAGCTCTTCGCCATTATGACGAGGAGGGCAAATGCATGTTTTGTCACATGGTGGAACGGGAGGTCGATGAGCAAATACGCGTGGTTCAAAAGAACGAGCACTTCGTTGCCATGGAAGTGTTTGCCGCGGCCACGCCCTTCGCTACCCACATTTTTCCTTTTCGTCACATGGCCAGTTTTGGCGACATCTCAGCCGCGGAAATTATGGACCTTGCACAGATCTTGCAAAATCTGCTCGCCAAGATGCATGTGGGCCTTAAGAACCCAGACCTCAACTTCACCATTCGTAGCGGACCATCGGACTACGCCAGCGCCAGGCATTTCCACTGGTATATCAGCGTGATTCCCCGGCTCACGCGCATGGCTGGGTTCGAACTCGGCTCCGGCATGTTCATCAATACGGTCTTGCCGGAGGCAGCCGCTGAATTTCTTCGCCATATAACCGTGGAGAAATCCGCTGGAGCAACCGGGTCGGCTGGCTAGGGTCAGGTTTTGGAAGGGAAGTGGAAGAGGGAAGCGCGAAGCTTAATCGCTACGCATAATCGCGAAAATGGTCCAAATCTACTTCTTGATCCCCATCTGATTGCCCAGCACGTATTCGTCGAGCGGACCGAATTTTCTCTTCTCCGCGTACAAGCGCCATCGACGGAAAACAATGCGCAGGCTTGCCATCACAGGAATGGAAAGAAAAACGCCCAGAATACCGGCAACTTCACCGCCCGCCATGACCCCGAAGATGGCCGCGAGCGGATGCAGTTCCATGCTGTGGCCCATGATCCGCGGAGAAGAGACGTAATCCTGAATCAGTCGCCAGATGCCTAGGAAGATAATAAGCACGAGCCAGTGCGGGTAGCCCGCCAGCAAGGAGACGCCGATGATGATCGTGGCGGCGACCAGCGGCCCGATCACCGGAATGAACTCCAACAATCCGCCCACACTTCCCAGCACCAGTGCATAGGGCATCCGCATCAATCCGAGAGCGCTCGAATACGCTACCAGCGTGAGAGCCGCCAGGGTCAATTGGGCACGAATAAAGTGCGCCAGCATCTGATTCAGGTCACTCAGCACACCTTGCAGCAACTCACGCTGCGGCCTCGACTGCACCAGGTGGAGAAGAATCTGGCTGAAGGCCTGGCCATCTTTGAGGAAAAAAATCGACAGCACGGGAACAATCACCAACAGCCAGGCTTGTTTGGCCACATCCGCTATCCACAATCCGAGCGCTTGCGCCAATTTTTCAATTTCATGGCTGTGGCTGGCCAGATAATCGCTCGCCAAATCGACCAATCGCGAATTCCAGCCATGTTCCTCGCCCAGTTGCTCGGCAATTTGTCCGGAACTCAGCCGGGAAAGAGCGGGCGGCAACGATTGGCTCAGGCGCGCACTTTCCCGTCCGATTCTTGGCCCCGTGGAAACGAAAAACAACACTACCAAGCCAAGCAGCAGAACGTAGATCACGGCGATGGCACGCCCCCGGCCCCGCAGAAGCTTTTCCAGATATGACACCAACGGGCTCATCAGGTAGGCAAAGAAAATCGCGAACAGAAATGCGATCAATGTCTGCCGCGCGGCATAGAGAAACCCCAACCCCAGCGCAAACAAAAGCACTGTGATTAAAATCCTCGCCGTACGTGCATCTGCCAGCTGCAAAGTGTGACCCCAGGTAAGCTGAGTCTAATCGGAAGGCGCCATCGTCTTCGCTAATCGCGCAATACTATCGTGTTATCGTCCGGAATCTCCACGCGCATGAGCTTGAATCGATCTTTCTCATCCACCCAAAGGGTCCAGGAAAAAGATTCGCCCTTCAGATTCAAGCGCAACAACTCTCGTTCCGTTCCTTGTATCGTTACCTTCTCTCGTCCTGCCAATTCCATGCGCACCCGCATGGAGGTCCTGTCCTGCGGAACCAGCACTCCGAATTCGACCGGCCCCTGCTGGCATTTTAGAGTACCGCCAGCGTTTTGGCAGTTGGTTGCCAAATACCGCCAGGCCAGCACTTCGCGGTGAATGAAGAAATTGTTGTCCAGAATCGCCGAAGTATTCGGCATCAGAAATGGCTGCTCCGCCGGCTTGGGAGAAGAGGCGGTCGTGATTTTTTCCAGCAGAAATTCGTCCTTGGGCGTCACTACGAGTGAACCATTGTTATCGCTCCACTCATAACGAACGATCTCTCCGCTGCCGGTCATCTCCAGGTCCGATCTTTGTCCAGTCCCCGCGGAATTACCCGATTCCTGTAGCCGCGACTTCACGATGCTGACGCCATTCTCCTGCTGCACGGTGAACGTCTCAGTCACCACTCGTTGGCCCTTCACGAAAACGCCAAACGAGCCAGAATCCACGGTTTGGCCGCCGGCCGATTTCGGGTTGTCCTTCTTATCTCCCGCATAGGCTGCAAGCGCGCAGGCCAGAACCGCTGCCATTCCCCATCGCAGGTGCGCCATCCGATTCACTGGTTTTCTCCTCGGTTTCCACCACGGCGTGCGAGCCCCAAAGCTTGAATCAGCTCCGCCGCGATCTGCTCAATCATTTTTCCGCCGGTATCGTGGATCAACGATGCTTTCAAATAGTAGGGACGCCGTTTTTCGTAGAGCGCTCTGAAACCCTCCGACTCCTTGAGTAACGGCCGTTCCATGCCCGTCTCCGCCGACTGCCGCATGCATCGCCGCCACAATTCCTGCACGTTGGCGTCCAGGAAAACCGTTGGAATTTTCAGAGATTCAATCAACCGGGCATTCGACTCGTGGACAAATGCTCCCCCACCCAGCGCGATTACTTTGCCCGAGCCGGAGTCCAACTCCTCCAGCATTTCCTTGAGGGCTTCATGCTCGGATCGCCGAAATTCAGCTTCCCCGGAGCTGCGGAAAATCTCTGCTATCGTAGTCTTTTCGCGCCGTTCAATCCGCTGGTCGAGATCCTCGAAGCTCCAGCCCATTTGTTCGGCGAGGGCCCGGCCGACGCTGCTTTTGCCGGCACCCATGAAGCCGACCAGCATGACTGCCCGTGTCGCCTGCGGACGCCTTTTTCGCTGCTTCAGTTTTTTCTTCTTTATTGTTTTTCGGAGCGTTTTCTGAGATGGATTTTACCACTGAAGGTTCGCAATACTACGGTGGATGAAACCGCGACGCGGCCAACGGTACCTGCGAAGGCACGTCCCTTGTCGAGCGCAAAGTAGGTGTGAGTTTTAGGCTGGAGAGGAATGTCGTCGTGCACTTCGCCGCGAACCGAGCGGGCGCTGACGTCGGCGGAGGTCCACTCGGGAATGGTGGCATCGATGTCGCCGCTATGGCTGGTCAGCCGGTATTCGCCGCTGTTGCCGAAGTCCCCGATGTAGTTGATCCGGCCGCTGGTGGAGACCACCTGCACCAGCGAACCATTCACTCCATTGAGCGTGACTTCGCCGCTCAACGAATCCACTTCGACGTGTCCATTCTTAATATTGTCCAGATTCACGGTGCCGTTCATCGTCTTGACGTGCACGTGAGCGTCCGATATGTCACGCACATCCACCGCCGCTCCCGGACCTTCCAGGCTGACATCGCCGTGCAATTTTTCGGCACGGAGGGATCCGGTGCTGGAATGCAGGGTGATGCTGGCATCCGCCGGAACCAGAATTTCGTAATCCACGCGTCCGGACTCGGAGTCGGCCCCTGGCAACAGGTGAGATTGAATGTCGACGCGGTTCCCGCTCTGGTTGTTATCTACTTCCACCTTGTCGGAGTGCAAAATCGCGACCACGCTTACGGTATTGCCGGAGGATGGCTTGACCGAAATCGAACCGTAAGGATTGATCACCGAGACGCCGGCTCGTGGCCCCACCGTGAAGTGAAGCTCCTTTTTGCTTTCCGCCAGCAGTGTGCCCGCCACGATCACGGTCACGGTGACCAGCTGCGCCGCGCGCTTACTCAACATAGTCCATCCCCCAAAGCCGCCAACCTTCGCCCCTAAAACGTGCCCTTGAACTCATGCGGAAAACGGCCAACCCTATGGCAGAGTCCGATCCATCGCCATCTCAATCAACATAGACTTTTGCTGATATGCGTCCATCAACGATCGCCGCGCTTCCTGGTCATCCGGATTTTCGTTCACCACACTTTGCTCGTCG
>JBAUVJ010000588.1:0-38047 GCA_049583165.1 Candidatus Sulfotelmatobacter sp.
GTTCGAAGATTTCAGTTGGAAATGAGCGATCGACGATGGCGCGAACTTCCTCAAGAGAGGTTGCGCCTCCCGTGGCCAGGATTTGTATGGCCACGTTCCCCAGAGCCGTGGCCTCGGCGGGTCCAGCCAGAACTCTTCGTCCGGTGGCATCCGCAGTCAATTGATTTAGCAGGCGATTTTTCGATCCTCCGCCGATAATGCGAATCTGTTCGATCCGTTTTTCAGTGACCTGCTCCAGGTTCCGAAGAACCAGCCTGTATTTGAATGCGAGGCTTTCAAGAATGGTGCGCGCGTAAGCACCCGGCCCTTGCGGAACGGCCTGGTGAGTCCTGCGGCAAAACTCATCGATTGCGGTTGGCATATCCGAAGGCCGCAAGAAAGATTCATCATCGGGATCGACGAGATGACGGAAAGGAGCTTCGCGCGCGGCCAACTCCATCAATTCTTGATAGTCGTAAGAAGTTCCATGTGAGCTCCAGGATTGGCGGCAGCATTGCAGCATCCAGAGCCCCATTACATTTTTCAAGAGTCGTGTGGTTCCTTCTACGCCGCCTTCGTTGGTGAAGTTCAAGCGCAATGCATCCGCGGTGATGACCGGAGAATCGAGTTCGGTGCCCACGAGCGACCATGTGCCGGAGCTGAGAAACGCCGTACCATCGCGAGCCGATATTGCGGCCACGGCTGACCCCGTGTCGTGGCAGGCGGGCGCAATGACTGTGGTTCCAGCAAGAGAGGAGTTCCGCGCGATGGCGGGCAACAGTGTGCCGATGATCGAACCCGGCTCCACAAGCGGAGCCGGCAAGTCCGCCGGGAGTTCCAGGCGCTGCATCAAAGCGGCGGCCCAGCTGCGTCTCACCGGGTCGACCATTTGAGTAGTTGTTGCATTGGTAAATTCGCAGACCGCGTTTCCCGTCAGCCAGTAATTAAACAGATCTGGAATTGTGACCATATGCCGTGCTGCATCCAGAACGTTGGGATTCTCACGACGCTCGGCATAGAGCTGATACAGAGTATTGATCGGCATGAATTGGATGCCAGTCGCGCGGTAAATCTCCTCTTTAGGAACTTTCCTGAGTACTTCTTCCATGACGCCTTCGGTCCGGCGATCGCGGTAGTGATATGGACTCTGGAGCAGTTTGCCCCGTTCCCCCAGCAGGGCATAATCCACGCCCCACGCGTCGACCCCGATGCCGGCCAACTCCACCTCTTCCAAATTTGCTAGAGCTTTTCGTACTTCGAGCCAGAGCTTGGCAACATCCCAGCGGAGCGATCCAGCGTACACGACGGGCTCGTTGGGGAAACGGTGTACTTCTTGGGTCGTCAGAATACCTGACTGCAAATGCGCAAGGACCGCACGTCCGCTCTCAGCGCCGAAATCGAAAGCCAGATAAGGCTTGGCGGGAGCATTCTTAGGCATAAGACGAAACGTTACGTGAATTCCGCGACGCGCGCCCTTTCGTGATGCGTTCGAGATAACCGCTCTGGCGGAATGCCTCGATAGGATCTTTGGGAAGGCCTTTGGACTCTCGCCAGGCGTGGATCGCCGGTCGAACATCGGTTGCAAAAGCGTCCTGCAGCAAGGACTCCGCGCGGACCAAATCACAGTCCTTCTGCGCGGTTGCGAGCTCTCGGCTATCGACCAGCGCCGCTTTCGCAAAAAGTTGTTGCGCCATGGTCACGGTCTGGATCATTGCTTCGATCTTGCCTTTCAGGTTATGGCTTTGGTCCACCATATATGCAATGTCGGCTGTCTTCCCGGTTTCCCACTCGAAATAGCGAATCTCGTGGAAGATGCGGAAGACCTGGTACGGATCGATCGAGCCCATCGTCAAATCATCGTCGGCGTAACGGCGATCGTTAAAGTGAAATCCGCCCAGCATATCCTCGGACAAAAGCCAGGCAACAATCTGCTCGATGTTCTGCGCGGCGTAGTGATGCCCGGTATCGACCAAGACTTTTGCCTGCGGGCCGGCCGCACGCGCAAAAATCAAAGCCATCCCCCAGTCGGCGATGTCAGTGTGATAAAACGCCGGCTCGAAGGGCTTGTATTCGATCAGCAATCGCTGCCCCGGTGACAATTCGTTGTGCGATTCCTTCAATGCATCCTCGAACCATTGCTTGCGTTGCCTGATATTCGCCGTCCCAGGGTAATTCGATCCGTCCGCAAACCACATGGAAATATCTCTGCTATGCAGTCGCCGCGCTATCTCAATGCTCTCCTGAGTGTGCTGCAATGCCCGTCGGCGAATTGCGGGGTCGGGATTACCGAACGACCCGTATTTGTATTCCTGGTCCTGGAAAAGATTTGGATTGATGGAACCCGGCAGAACGCCGTAGCGATCGGCAAACTTCTTGATTTCACCCGCGCTTTGAGCGCCATCGGGACAGTCCCAGAGGACGTGCAGGGCCACCGTCGGGCACACGCCGGTGAGCAGATGGACCTGCCCGGCATCGCTGAACTTTTCCTCGGTTGTGGTGGCTGCCGCCGGTTGGAGAAATTTTCCGAAACGGGTGCCTGTATTGGCGAACCCCCAGGACGGGAGCTCAATGCGGAACGTTTCAAGCGCAGCAAAAATCTTGTCACTCGTACTAGCGTCCATTCCAGCCTCTCTTAGGCATCGAAGCTTACAATCATGCTCCCCTAAGGTCACGAATTTCTTTAGCCAGTTACATGGTTTCGCACTGCAAAACGGCTCTCGCACCAGATAGAGGAGCCAAAGGAGTCAGCTAACAATACCTTGATGTTTGAAAAATCTAGAGTATCACCATGACTGAGAGAAGATGAACGAGGTCGATTTCGCTTTGTAGAACCTGGCGGGATGCAGTTCTGCGAACAAGACACTCGCGGTTCGGACTGTTTGGCCCTGTTCACTTGGCGTTCTGAAGACCGCCCTAAGGCCAGATCACAAATTTTGCTTTGCAAAATGAAAAAAATGGATATTATGGCGTACTGTATGAGCCCAAACATTCCATCCCGGGATCGTTACCTGGTCAAGTCGATCATGCACTCCTCTCAGCTGCTGAGCGCCTTCCATTCTCCTGGCGAGGCTTTGCCGCTCAAAGAGATCTCATCGCGCTGCGGCCTGCCGAAGACCATGGTCTTCCGTCTTCTATACACGCTGGAGAAGTGTGGCATGGTCGACAAGGTTGGCCAGAACCTGTACCAGTCTCGAGTGCGTCCGTGGAAACAAAGGCTCTATCGATTGGGTTATGCGGCGCAGGGTACGGATTATCAATTCTCCAAGGAAGTATCCGAAGGTTTGCAACGCGCTGCGGTTGCAGAGGGAATTGAATTAATCTCGTTCGACAATCGCTACAGCGCAAAGACTGCCCAACGCAATGCGGATTTGCTGGTGCGCGAAAAAGTCGATCTCGCAATCGAGTTTCAGACCGATGAAGAGGTCGCCCCGATCGTCGCGTCCAAGTATCGCGAAGCGGGCATTCCCATGATCGCGATTGATATTCCTCATCCCGGCGCTACGTACTACGGAGCTAACAATTACGAAGCAGGTTTGATCGGTGGGCGCTACTTGGGCCGATGGGTAAAGGAGCACTGGCAGTCGGAAGTGGACGAAATCCTTCTGCTCGAATTAAAGCGGGCCGGAAACCTTCCGCGCATGCGCTTGTCGGGATTGCTGGTGGGGATAAACCTCCTGCTCCCGAGTGCCGCGAATTGCCGCGTGACTTACCTTGAAGGCGGCGGGGAACTCGGCCCCAGCTTTGAAGCAGTGCGCAGGCACTTGCGTTCTTCGCATGCCAGGCACGTGCTGGTCGGCGCCATCAATGATCCTAGCGCGCTTGGAGCATTGCGCGCTTTTCAGGAAGCGGGCCGCGCCGAGAATTGCGCAATCATGGGACAGAACGCCTCGCCCGAAGGAAGAGTCGAACTTCGCCAACCTAAGACGAGGTTTGTTGGCTCAGTTGCGTATTTTCCCGAACGATATGGCGAGAACCTGATTCGAGTGAGTCTCGATATTCTGAACCAGCGCCCGGTACCGCCCGCTGTTTTCGTAGAGCACAAACTCATTACTCCGGGCACGGTTGATCATTACTATCCGAACGATGGGCTGGCGCAACTGGTGCGAGCGGAACCGACCGGCACCTATAGTCAATATCCCGTTCATTGAGAATTTGTTAGCGGCCCTCTATGTTCCATCGCCGCTGAAAATATTTTGTATTGCAGAATCCCCGGACAGCCTTCCCAACTACTTCCATACCATCTCCCTGCATCCTGTTCTCGGTGCGAGCGCACAGTCAGGTCAACCGTTTGAGGCTTGTCATTACCCCCGCAAATGCATTTCTCATTGCGAAACACTGCATGCTCTCCAGTTGCAGGTTGACGGTGATTGGCGACCAGTGTGAGCATCCGGCGTCAGTGAAGGCGACAAAGGCAAGTGGGGCGGGGTGTCAGCTATTGAGGTAGGTCCGCAGCCAGCGCCGAAAGGCGCTTCGCCATACCCAAATGGATGCGGCCCATAGTCGCTGAAAAGAAGAGAGGAATCAACATGTCCACGATGACACGTAGTCTCTTGCTGTGTTTGCTGGTCATTTCCTCGGGGGTTTTGCTATTTGGCCAGGCCGGCGCCACCGGAACAATCCTGGGCACCGTAACGGACAATTCAGGTGCCGTCGTCGCGAACGCAAAAGTTGCGATCACGAATATGGCTACTGGGGTTGTGAAACGGAGCACTGCAAGTTCGTCAGGTGACTTCAACTTTCCGTATCTACAACCTGGATCCTACAGGGTCGAGGTCGAAGCCCAAGGCTTTGAGAAGTCGGTGGTGCAAAACATCGGTCTTGTGGTCGCGCAGGAAGCGCGCGCGAATGTCACGCTGAAACCGGGTTCTATCTCGGAGAGTGTGACCGTCGAGGCCAATGCAGTGGCTCTGGATACCGACAGCTCAACCGTCTCGCAGACAGTTACGCAACAGCAGGTCAATGAGCTCCCGCTGAACGGTCGTAATTTTCTGAGTTTGCTGTTTATCGGCGCAGGCGCGGTCGAGACGAATGGCGAAATGGGCCAGATGCGCGAAGGCGAGGGGAACGCCATCAGCATCAACGGCAGCCGGCCTGAATCCAGCAATTACACGCTGGACGGCCTAGCCAACACCGATACCGCGCTGAACACGCCGGCTGTGATTCTCTCGCAGGATGCGATTCAGGAGTTCAAAATTCAGAGTGAGACCTATTCCGCGGAGTACGGCTTCAGCGCCAATCAGATCAATATCGTGAGCAAGAGCGGGACGAATCAACTCCACGGGTCGATTTTCGAATTTGATCGCAATGATGATTTTGACGCCAAGGCGCCGTTTCAGACCGCAATTCCCGAGTTGCGCCAAAACCAATTCGGCTTTGTGGTTGGCGGCCCGGTGTACATTCCGAAAGTCTATGACGGCCGCAACCATACCTTCTGGTTGGTCAACTACGAAGGCTGGCGCATAAGAAATGGCACTAACCTTTTCTTTAGCGCTCCGGACGCTACGGAACTTGGGGGAAACTTCTCGGCGGAAAATCTTCCTGCCTACGGAACGGCGGCGTGCACGGCCGCGCTTACCAACGACTTGCCCTGTATGCCGGTCGATCCGACCACGGGTGCAGCTTTTCCCGGCAATTCGATTCCAACCACTAGCTTTTCGCGTCTCGCGGCGACGGAACTTGGCGCAGGACTTTTCCCAGCTCCGAATTGCATCGGATGCCCGCAAGGCAACTACCGCCTCAACACCACACTTCCCAATACCGTCAACCAGGAAACCTACAAGCTGGATGAGACGCTTGGCCGCTGGGGATCGGTCTTCTTCCGATACACCAACTCAAACTATGCCAACGATGGCATCAGCGGGTCGGTTTCGGTACCGGCAGGAGTTAGCATATTCTCGGAGAAATCGACCAGCTGGGAGGTTTCGCATACCATTTCGCTCGGTCACAACATCATCAACAACTTTCGCTTTGGCCGTCTTGAGGCCATTGCCAACCAGGGCGGCAATCCGGCTCCCACCGCGGGTGTAAGCGCACTCGGTCTGAGCGGGACATTCCAGAATATCCCTGCCGCTTACCGTTTGTGGCCAACCATCGCATTCCAGAGTCTAACTGCCGCTTACGGCAGTCAGGCGAACGACAGCACGACAAGTGACATACCGATGTGGGAGTTCGCCGATTCTATCTCGACGGTGCGGGGCAAGCACACGTTGACTGCGGGATTTGATTTCCGCAAGTGGGTTCAGAAGCGCGACCTCTCGGCCGATTACCTGGGTGACTTCACCTATGACAATACCACCGTGCAGAATAATGGCGGCGGCTGCACGACCGCGAGTGGCCTCTGCGGCACCGGCAATCAAGTAGCAGACTTTCTGCTGGGTTATTACAACAATGCCAGCACCTTCCAGCCGGGGCCGTTCACGCCGGCGGGCGAAACCGGAAATCTGAATCAGTATCACTTTCTGTATGTCGCGCCGTTTTTCCAGGACGACTGGAAGGTGAATAGCCGCCTCTCGCTCAATCTTGGACTGCGCTGGGATTATCGCTCCGTGCCCTTTGAGGCGAGCAATAAGATGTTCTGGTTTGACGTGAACCAGCCCGGAGGTGGACTGTGCTACGCCGATCAGTCTTTGGGAACGCAAACGATTTCAGCGCTTGGAGGACCAATCGCCCCCTCGGGCAACGGCTTCTACGACTATTGTGGCCGCCATAATCCCGCGGATGGATCGAAGAAACCGTTCGCTCCACGGATCGGCTTCGCTTATCGTTTCGGCGATAAAACAGTTCTTCGCGGCGGATATGGCCTGTTCTTCGATTCCTCTGAAACCCGCGAGATCGATGACTCCGGCGACATCTATCCATTTGTTGTGCGCGCTTCGCCAAACCCGACGACTGATCCGACTCTGCCCAAGCTGACCGACAACATGTTTCCGCCTGTCACGCTTCACCAGATCAGTCCGGCAACCGATGGCAGCCAATTCTTCGCGGTGATCATCTCGGAGAAACCGCGGAATCCTTACGTCCAACAATGGTCTCTGTCCTTGCAGCACGAGCTTGCCAGGAACACCACGCTGGAGGTGAACTACGTCGGCAACAAAGGAACTCATCTGCTGGACCGGACGAATATTGGCCAACCCTTGCCGCCATCGGACCCAGCGCTTTGTGCATCCACTGGTGGATTGGGTGGGAACTGCCCAGTCGCCGACCGGCGGCCCTACGCGAACATCACGTCGGCGAACGGCTTCCTCGATAGCGAGTGGGATGGATACTCAAACTATAACGCAGGCAACATTAAGTTTGAAAAGCGCACCAAGTCCATGGCCTTTTTGACGGTCTACACTTGGGCGAAGAGCCTGGACGACAAATCCGCTGCCGCCGGCCTGGGCGCGACCAACGCCTTTGCCGGACACATGGACGAGCACGATCCTCGGCTGGATTATGGGCCATCCGACTTCGATGTGCCCCAACGGTTCGTGGCCAGTTACGTGTATCAGCTGCCTATTGGCCGCGGAAAGCGTTATGCCAGCGGCATGAACAAAGCGGCAGACGCCGCTGTCGGCGGATGGGAATTGACCGGCGTTACCACCTTCCAAAAAGGTTTTCCATTCTCCGTACTCTGCAACGACACGCTTGGTCTTCTCATCACGTTCACGCAACGTTGCAATCAGGTCGGAGATCCGGGCAGTCCACATGGGATCAACGACTGGTTCAACACTGCATCCTTCGTGCAGCCTCTTCCCGGCCAGTTCGGTGACGTGGGCCGCAATACCCTCAGAGAACCCGGTATCAACAACTGGGACATGGGTCTGGACAAGACTTTCGATTTCACCGAAAGGCTCCATTTCCAGGTACGTCTCGAAACATTTAACACTTTCAATCACGCAGACTACGGATTGGATCCCAGCCAGGCGGGAGTGACTCCAGGTCAATCCGCGGTGGGCAATTCGATTACTGGACCGGGATTTGGCACGGTGACGCTCGCGCGCCCGGGCAGAATTGTGCAACTTGGGGGCAAGATCACCTTTTAGCAGGCGCCTCCCAATGACCCGCCAGCCGTCCAGCTTGGCGGGTTTGTTTGTCTTAAGTAGACTCGGTCTGAAGTACACTCGCACGGAATGGTTCAGCATCGCGGGATTTCGTGGTGGATCGCACTCCTCTCGGCTTGCCTGGCGACTGCGCATGTCCGCGCACAATCTTCCGATGGCGACATTCAGCGCTACTCAGAGCAGGGACAACGCGCACTGGCGCAGGAGCGTTACTCCGAAGCCGAGCTGGCTTTCGAAAAGTTGCGTGAGTTGGAACCGGACGTAGCGGAGGTTCACGCAAACCTCGGCCTCATTTATTTCGAGGAGCGAAAATATGAGCAGGCGGTTGAAGCTCTGCGCCAAGCGCGGAAACTCAAGCCCAGCCTGCAAAAATCAGACACTCTCCTCGCCATCTCGCTATCCGAACTGGGCCGCTACAGCGAGGCTCTTCCCGGTCTGGAGAAAGGCTTTCATCGAACCTCGGACGCAGAAACCAAACGCATGTGCGGGCTGGAATTGCAGCGTGCATACACGGGCCTGAAGCTGGATGACAAGGCTGTGGAAGTCGCGATGGAGTTAAACCGGCTCTATCCCCAAGATCCCGAGATTTTGTATGAGACGGGGAAGATCTATGGAAACGCTGCCTTTCTGACCATGGAAAAACTCGCGCAGGTCGCGCCTTCCTCGGTATGGCGGCATCTTGCTGCGGCTGAGGCGCACGAGAGTCAGGGTTCCTACGACCAGGCGATTCAGGAGTACCACGAGGTGCTGCGACTGGAGCCGAACCGGCCCGGCATTCACTATCGCATCGGGCGGGCCTTAATGGGCCGCTTCTGGCAGCGCCAGTCACAAGACGATCCACCCGCTGCCGAAAAAGAATTTGAGCAGGAGTTGCAACTTGACCCCGCCAATGCCAACGCTGCCTATGAACTCGGAGAGCTGCATCGCAAGGGAAGACAATTCGATGATGCGCAACGGTACTTCGAACAGGCACTACAGCATTACCCGGATTTTGCCGAAGCACAACTGGGACTGGCTGCTGTGCTGCTGGAGAAGAAACAGCCGGAGCAGGCGCTGCTTCACGCGCAGCGCGCAGTCGCGGTTGATCTCGATAGTGAAGTCGGCTGGTATCGCCTCGCCCAAATTCAGAGGACGCTGGGCAATGCTGCCGAACAGCAAAAAGCACTCACCGAATATCGACGACTGCATGACAGGGCGAACCAGCAAAAAGAGTTGGAGCCGGTGTTTTCTCCGCATGAGGTGACCAAGCAGGAAGTCGATCCGACACCGCAACAGTAGTTTGTGCTCTGTCAACTTTTCTGTTCTGCATTGCAGAACACACTCGAGGTAGGCAACTGTTTGCGGTGCTGAGAATCTGTTCATTGCGGGAACTCTTCGCAGCCGACATGACGGTAATTCTTCTTCGTTTGCAATTTTCAATGCTCTCTGCTGCTTTCTGCACTGCGAAACTTGTTCCGTTCTGAAGGCGGTGGTTGACACCGATCTTATGAAGTGCAACCATCCCCGGCGTTCCCGAAGTGTAGTTTGATTAGCCCCATGCGGGCGACCAACGCAGAGGCAAGTTCGAATTGAAGGAGAAATATTTGAATCGCTCGAAATCGTTTCTTGCGCTCATCGCAACCATTATCATTGCCACCACTGCCTCGGCTGCGCCAGTCCATCTGCGCTGCGAGTATTTGGAGAATCCTCTCGGAATCGATCAGGCAGCGCCTCGGTTGTCCTGGCAGAGCGACAGTTCCGAGCGCGACTGGAAGCAGGCCGCATATGAGATTCTTGTGGCCACCAGCGCCGAGCGTTTGAATGCGGGCAATGCTGATGTTTGGGATAGCGGCAAGAAAAGTTCTGATAATTCCGTAGACATTCCCTACGCTGGGCCGGCGCTCGAGTCCCGCCGCCGTTACTACTGGAAAGTTCGTGTGTGGGATTCCGCTGCCCGTCTTTCCCAATCGTCGGAATCAGCCTGGTGGGAAATGGGCCTGCTGCATCCCCAAGACTGGAAGGCAAAGTGGATCCGCTGGAGCGATCCTGAAGAGCGAGCCGATCGAGAAGGAATGCGCTGGATTTGGGTCAAGGGACAAGATGCATTGGCCACGGCGCCAAAGACATCGGCAACATTTCGCGTCAACGTGCGCCTGAAGGAAAAGCCGCGGGACGCAGTTCTGCTGCTCGCCGTACGGGGCAATTTCGTCGCGACGGTGAACGGTCACGAAGTGGACACCAAGAACGGATGGGGTGCCTTCGAACGCCGCTATATCGCCGATCAACTTGTTGTAGGAAATAATTCCATTGAAGTGAAGGTCACATCTCCCGAGCCAGCCCGCTACGGGCCGGATTCGGGGGCCAAAACCACAATGGCAGCGCTGGCAGCTTTGGTAAAGATTACGGCCTCCAGCGGTTCGGTGATGCGGATTCCCACTGGTAAGCAATGGAAGGCCGCTCTCGAAAACACTTCAAGTTGGAAGACGGTCAACGTCGTAGGCGACTTGACCGACAAACGCCTCGGCGATCCCGGCCCGCTGCCGCAGCCGGCAGCGTATTTGCGGCGCGTCGTTACTCTGGCAAAGAGTGTGCAAAGCGCCAGACTTTACGTTACGGCTCTGGGAAGCTACCGCGTGTACCTGAACGGAAGCCGTGTAGGAAACGATGTTCTGACGCCGGACTTCACCGACTATCGCAAACGCGTCTTGTATCAGACCTACGACGTCACCAACCTGTTGGTCAATGGCAAGAATTCGATCGGCACAATTCTGGGCAACGGTTGGTATGGCAGCCCGCTTACGTGGGTAGGAATGCATTTTTTTACTCCTCCCGATCGCTTCGAGGCGCAACTCGAACTCGCGTACGCAGACGGAACTCACGAAACGGTTGTGACCGATGATTCATGGAAGGCGGCGGCATCGCCGATCGTTCGATCCGAGATTTACGGCGGAGAGGTATACGACGCCCGCCTGGAGCAGGCAGGTTGGGAAAAGGCTAGCTTCGACGATTCGCGATGGAGTTCGTCCGTGGTTGCGGACCCGCCATCGATCATCGTTTCAAGCCAGATCACCACGCCGGTGCGGGTTATCGACACACTCGACCCGAAGCAGGTAACGCCGCTGGCGAACGGAACTTACATCTTCGACATGGGCCAGAACATGGTGGGCTGGGTGACACTGAAAGTAAAAGGTGCGTCGGGCGCCAGGGTACGGCTGCGTTTTGCCGAAATACTGAATCCCGATGGGACCATCTACACTGCCAATCTTCGCAATGCGGACGCGACCGATACCTATATTCTGCGCGGCGGTGACGAAGAAACTTTTACTCCTCACTTCACCTTCCACGGTTTCCGCTACGTTGAAGTGACGGGATATCCGGGAACGCCGGCACTCGATGCGCTCAAAGGAGATGTGGTCAGCAGCGTGAGCGGCGAACCGACCGCGAAGCTGACTACGTCGAGCGATTTGGTCAATCGGATGTGGTCGATCGGCCTATGGGGACAGCGCGGAAATTTTCTGAGCATTCCCACTGATTGTCCGCAGCGCGACGAACGGTTGGGTTGGATGGGAGACGCCGAGGTTTTCTGGCGAACTGGAAGCTACAACTTCGACATCGGCGCATTCTCGCAGAAATTTATCCAGGATATCGTCGATGCGCAAACTCCGCAGGGAGCATTTACCAATGTTTCCCCAAACACGCTGCCGTTTGGCGGCGGGGAAACGACTGGCACCTCGGCCTGGAGTGAGGGCATGGTGGGCGCACCGGGCTGGGGCGACGCAGGAGTGATTGTTCCGTGGACTACATGGTTACAGTACGGGAATACTGCCGTCATCGAACAGAACTGGGACGCCATGCAGCGCTGGATGGAGTTTATCCAGAGCCGGAATCCTGATTTCCTCCGCAAGAATGGAGTTGGTCCCAACTTCGCCGACTGGCTGGCGCCCGATGAGAATACGAATAAAGATCTGCTCGCGACTGCCTATTGGGCTTTGATGGCGCACATGATGTCGCAGATGGCGCATGTGGTCGGCAAGGACGCCGACGCCAGACGTTACGACGAGGTTGTGCAGAATATCCGTTCTGCTTTTCAGAAGGCATACATCAAAGAAAACGGCGAGGTTGGCACCGGAACGCAAACTTCTTATGTGGTTGCCCTTTACACGAAGATGGCTCCCGAGGCTCTTGAACCTATGCTAGTCGACAAATTAGTCAAAGATATTGAGTCGCGGAACTGGCATCTATCGACAGGATTTCTTGGTACACCGTTTTTGCTTTTTACTCTCGCGGATCATGGACGCACCGATGCCGCTTACCGACTTTTGCTGAACGAGACTTATCCCTCATGGGGTTACATGTTGTCGAAAGGCGCGACCACATGGTGGGAGCGATGGAACGGCGATACGG
Organism: Candidatus Sulfotelmatobacter sp.; assembly: GCA_049583165.1. Classification (GTDB taxonomy): domain Bacteria; phylum Acidobacteriota; class Terriglobia; order Terriglobales; family Acidobacteriaceae; genus Sulfotelmatobacter. Next base: position 12,405 of record JBAUVJ010000588.1, read on the forward strand.
GCGATCCTTCCATGAACTCCTACAATCACTATGCGTTTGGATCGGTCATTGCATGGGTGTATCGCTACGCTGCGGGAATCGACACTGCGCCTGATGCGCCCGGCTACAAAGAGATCATCATCCATCCGCATCTCGATCCGCGCATGACCTCAGCACGCGCGGAATACGACTCGATCTACGGCAAAATCGTAAGCGATTGGAGCAACACTCCCGGCGGCGCGTTTTCCCTGAAAGTCACGATCCCTGCGAATACGTCGGCTAAGGTCTTCCTGCCAGCGAGGGCCGGAGCGCAAGTCACGGAAGATGGCAATCCCGTGCAATCCGAGCAGGCCGAAGGATCGTACGTGGTGAAGATTGGAGCTGGGTCCTACAACTTTGAGCTGAAGTGACAAAGAAATAGGTCAGTGGATGATCGCCCCGGCGACGGCGATGACCACCCCCACGATGCTCAACACAATTCCCACATGCCAGAAGATTCGTCTTCCGGAAAGCAGGGTGATCGAGGTAATCACGAGTCCGATCTCCAAAAACACTTCCGCCAGGTCATAGCGGTCGGCGCGATTTCTCTCCGTGGCGACTTCCTGCTCCAACTTGCGTGCTTCGTCCTGGATCTCAGCTTTTTCGTGCTTGTAACGCTCGGCTTCCTGCGAAGACTTTTCCCGGAATTTGTCCATTACTCCCGAGTCCTTGCTGGCTACGGCTGTGCTAAGGTCGGCGAACAACTCGTCCTCGTGTTCGCGAATATTCTTCGCCTGGTAATAGGCCCATTGATCGGATGACTTTGCCTGGAGCACAACCTCTTCGGTGTGCGCCCGGTGTCCCAGCAGCGACACCACGGCCACCAATACGGCGAGCACGGCCATGGTCAACGACACGGGCGCCAAGCTGGGGTTCTCGTGCGCATGTTCAGCATGCTCGTGTAATTCCTGAAGCTCGTCGGCGCTCATGGATTCTCCTTAGTGGTCTTTGAAAAGTGCAGATCGCAAGGCCTCGATAGTACGGGTACGAGCGGCAACTGGCAACAGCCGCGCACAATTTTCTACTCTCCCATCACCTTTACGATTACGCGCTTGTCGCGCTGCCCATCGAATTCCGCGTAGAAGATTCGCTGCCAGGTTCCCAAATCAAGGTTTCCGGCGGTGACCGGCACGATTACCTCGTGGTGAATGAGCAGCGCTTTCAAGTGCGAATCGCCGTTGTCCTCACCGCTTTCGTGGTGTTTGTAATTTTTACAGAACGGAGCAAGGTGTTCCAACCACTGGTCGATATCTTCGATCAAACCACTCTCATTGTCGTTTACATAAACTCCAGCCGTGATGTGCATGGCGGATACGAGCACCATGCCTTCCTTGACTGCGCTCTTGCGCACAATTTCTTCCACCTGCGGCGTGATGTGGACATAGGCTCGATGCGTCTTGGTATGAAATTTAAGGTATTCCGTAAGCACTTTCATGGTTTCCGCTCACTTTCGTGTTGAATTTCCGGATATGCGATTTTATCCAACCTTTTGGACGTTCCCTTCCGTTACTGCCGCTTTAGCCGAATTTGCTGCATACTTATTCTTCAAGGAGACTCAGCAGTGTTGTTCCGGCTTGATTATTTGTCCTGCATTCTTACCATCGGTTCCACGATTTTGGTTGGGCGGCGCTGTTGGGAGGGTTGGATTCTTGCCGCGGTGAACAGCGCAATTGTTTGCCTGATCGGATTTCGCACGTCGCAATTTGGCTTTATCCCCGCCAACTTATTCTGCATCGCGCTTTACGCAGCAAACCTTCGCTCCTGGCGCAAGCCTGAGATACGCTAGCAGGGCAACCAGCAACTTCGAAGCTGCTGGAATTGGTCAGCGAAATTAATCGCCTCTTTGAAGCGAGAGAGAAGCGGTTAGCTTCAAATGTGGAAATAAAATCGCCAGACAAGAAATCAGTCGACTAGTTTTGGCGATTCTTCTCCTTCGCACAGGTGCTGATTAAATTGTTGCCTTAGGTTTTCCTGTGCGTCGGCTACCCGTTTCAAATCGGCGAGCGGAACTTTGAACTCGCGATTGCAAAACATGCACACCGCAATCGCAGGGGTGGTTCCTAGCCACTTGAGTACTCGCAGATTGCGTTTCGGCATGACGCGGGTTCAGGACAGCAGGGAACTAGCGCATCGTCTCTTCAGTTTCTGAGATCCAATCAGGACGCTTCAATACTTCGCGCGGCTTAGGGCCGTCGGCCGCGCCGACGATTCCATCCTGCTCCATGAGATCGATCAGATGCGCGGCGCGGCCGTAGCCAATGCGCAGCCGGCGTTGCAGCAGAGAAGTGGACGCTTTACCGAATTCGACCACCAGCTTTACCGCGTCTTGATATAAGGGATCGTCTTCTCCACCGTCGCTCGATCCTTCGCCGCCGCTCGCTCCGCTTCCAGCTTCGCGCTCTTCTTTCGGAGCTTCCAGGAATTGCTGCTGGTACTCCGCAGAACCTTGCTGCTTCCAGAATTCGACCACGGCAGCGATTTCTTTTTCGGTGACCAGCGGCGCGTGCAAGCGATGCACCCGGGCCGATCCCGAAGGCAGGTACAGCATATCGCCTTTGCCCAGCAGCGCCTCGGCTCCGTTGGCGTCGAGAATGGTTCGCGAGTCCACTTTGGTCGCCACGCGGAACGAGATTCTTGCCGGGAAGTTCGCCTTGATCAATCCCGTGATCACGTCGACCGACGGACGCTGCGTGGCCAGCACAAGATGAATGCCCACAGCTCGCGCCATCTGTGCCAGACGCGTAATCGACTCCTCAACGTTGCTCGAATCGAGCATCATCAAGTCGGCCAACTCGTCGATGATGATGACGATGAATGGAATCGGTTTGTCGTCGGAATCTTCCTCGAAGAGACTAGGCGTGCCGCTGTCGAAGAGCCGGTTGTATTGGTCAATATTCCGCACGCCCTTCGCGGCGAGAAGCTTCAGCCGCCGCTCCATTTCGCGAACCGCATTGCGCAGCGCGTTCGCCGCCAGCTTGGGTTCGGTGATAATCGGGGTATACAAGTGCGGCACGCCTTCGTAGTTGCCCAACTCCAGACGCTTCGGGTCCACCAGAATCAATCGCACCTGGTCGGGGGTCGCCTTGTACAAGATCGACATGATGAAGGCGTTGATGGCTACGCTCTTGCCCGCGCCGGTTGAACCGGCAATCAATAAGTGCGGCATTCCCGCAAGGTCCGCGACCACGATGCGACCGTTGATGTCTTTGCCCAGGGCCATGGTCAACTTCGACTTCGTGCCCATGAATTCCTGCGACTCAATGTTCTCCCGCAGCCAGATAATTTCCCGCTCGCGGTTTGGAACTTGAATGCCGACCGTCGACTTCCCGGCCATGCGCTCAATCAGAATGCTTTCGGCCTTTAAGGCGAGGCACAAATCATCGGTGAGATTGGTGATGCGGCTGTACTTGATTCCGGCGTCGGGCTTAAATTCGAACGTGGTAACTACGGGACCAGGATTGATTTGCGTGATCTGCCCATGCACGTCGAACTCAGCATATTTTTCGGTAAGCACCTGAGCCAGAAGCTTGAGCTCGTCTGCATCCACGGCCTGTTGCTCGTCGGGACGCTGCAACAAACTGCTCGAAGGTAATTTGTAGCCGCCGGCAGCGATTCGCGGCATGGTTGTTTTTGCCTTGTGCTCGCTATCCGCGCGCCGCGTTACTTCGGGGTCAGCCTCTGATTCGACTCCAGCCAGGGACTCCGGCAGAATTCCACCCGTCGTGGCTGCCGCGTTGGTTGCCGCTTCTCTCGGCTCGGGATCGAGCATGCGCTCGATGCCGGTACGCCGCGGCTCGGGCGCAATTCGAGCCTGCACCGTCGGCTCGGTCGTAAACGTTTGCCGTGAAGGAATCAGTTGCGTCTTCACCTGCGGTTTCGAAATCCGACGCTTGTCCAATTCCTTCTGCTGAAGGCGCTTGGCGCGCTCTTCCTGCCAATCCAAATAGCGGTTCCACAACGCCGTAACAAATGCGAACCGGGTCGGGACCCAAAGCTGGATGGATGAAAACGAGAACGCAGTCGTAAGATACAGCGCGACCGCGAGCACACTGGCGCACACGATATAGGCGCCCGCCAGATTCAGGTAGTGGATCAACACATCGCCTACGACCCGCCCAAGCAGGCCTTCGATGGGGATCACATGCAGCCAGAGCACATTTCCCGGCAATAGAGCCAGAAGTGCGGGAACGAATATCACCAGCCAGACCACTCCCAGAGTTTTTGCTATGGGAGACTGAATCTTTCGGGAGGCAAACCAGCGCAGCCCGAGCATGGCAGGGAAGACGGGCAGCAGAAATGCCCCGATGCCGAAGAACTGGAGCCCCAGATCGGAGATCAGAGCGCCGACCACGCCGACCCAGTTGCGGGCCGCATGAGTTCCGGTCAGCACGGATGCGCTATTCAGCGAAGGGTCGAGCGGCGAGTAGGAAGCCAGCGCGAGGAAGAGGAGGAGCGCAGAGACGCACAACAGAAAACCGATCAGCTCATTCAGCCGCCGGTTGCCCGTGGGGACAAAAATGCTTGCCAGAAAACGCATGTGGGGCCGTTTTTCTCACCGGACAAAAGTGTCCTGTGGCGCAAATCGGCCAGAGCCTCATCATTATGCCAAGAAGCGGGAGCGGCAGCAATGGCGGATTTTGCCGGGAGTGTACAGTTGGCTTCCCGCTGGAATGCCGCGTCAGGGTTGATTCTTCTAGGGATGGTTAGTTATCCAGCCAATCTCGATGCGAACGCCAGTACCAGCGCTCCCACAATGATGCGATAAACCGCGAACGGCGCGAAGCCGCGCTTACGCACATAAGCCATGAACCATGCCACCGAAGCGTAGGCAACGATGTACGAAACTACGAAGCCAATTGCCAGAACGATCCAACCATGGGCATCGATCTGCGAAACCCCGATAGGATTTTCACCTTTGCCCAGGACTGATTTGAACAGCGTGTAGCCCGTGGCCGCGATCATGGTGGGAATCGAAACGAAGAAGGAAAACTCGAGAGCCGAGGCGCGCGACATGCCCGCGATCTGTCCGCCAGCGATGGTTGACATGGAGCGCGACGTTCCCGGAAATACTCCGGAGAAGATCTGGCAGAAGCCGATCCAGACGGCTTGTCCCAGGCTCATTGTTTCCATTTTCCAGGTGTGGATGCGCCCTCCGCCGGCGGATGGTCCCGCGGCTTCCGACTTCGCATTCATAGCGTCGACGATCCACATGACGACTCCGCCAATGAGCAGCGACCAGCCAATGATGTTCAAGTTCTCCAGGTGCTTGCCGATCACCTTGGTCAGTAAAAACGAAGGTATCGCGGTAACCACGAAGGCAACCATAACTAATCCCAGCGGATGGGTAAGCACCGTCCGGTCGCCGCGCTCGCCACGGGGAAATGTGGAGAGAAATTTAGCGATGCGGCTGCGGAAATACACCGGCAGACAAAGGATTGCGCCCAGCTGAATGACAATGGAATACATCTTCCAGTACCCATCCGACAGGCTGATGTGCAGCAGCGCTTCCGAGAGCCGAAGATGCGCGGTGGAGCTGACTGGCAAAAACTCGGTCAAGCCTTCGACAATTCCCAGCACCAGCGACAACAAATAGTCGTTCAATCGCCCTCCAACAATAAGCGAACAGTATCGCAGAAAAACTCTGCGGGGAAGTTACTGGAGAGTATTCAGCGATAGACAAAAAGCTAGTCGTTTGTGTTTCCGTAGGTTGGGATGCCTTGTTGAATGTAGAAGATCAGCCGCTGGGTGCGCAAGGCCCAATCACTTTGCCCGTACTGACTGATAACTTTCTGCGCCAGCGATAGAGCGCGATCCTTCGATTCCGCGGATTTTTTCAGATTGGGTTCGTTCTTGTACATCTCGATCAGCGCAGAGCGGCGCCAGGCTGCGTCGTACAAGGCTTCCGGTGCGGCCGGAGATTGCGGGTGCTCTTTCGCGTAGTTTTCGTAGAGATCGGCTTCTTTGTCCGGACATTTCGACAAGCCTTCCCAATCGCCGCAGAGTTTGTTTTCGAGCAAGCGATAGGCGGCGAGGTCGGCCCATTTGGTGCCGGGATATTTCTTGATCACCAGTTTCATCCATTCTTCTTTCATCTGGCCGCGCATGTAGGATTCGCGTTGATGTGCAGAAGGACGAGACATAACGTCCGCGCGCTCGATTTGCCAGCGGATATCGGCGGCGCGGTAAAGCCCCTCAGCCCCAAGCGGCGAGGTGGGCATCAGATCGTAGATGCGATAGTAAAGACGCAGCGCGTCCTGAGCGGCATCACGGCGCCCGCGCCGTGTGCTGGCTTGGTCTTCGGAGTCGGCGGCTTCACCGAAGATGATCTTGTCGCCATCCTGCGTGGTGCTCAGAACCACGCCTCGACTCGCAACCCAGCCGGTAACGGTCTTGCCTTCGGCTTCCTCCTCGGTAGCGTCTTCGTCGTTGCTGGGCACGCGCAGGATGGCTTGCACGTTGACCCAGTTTCCACTGGTCGAGAGGATGATGAGTTCGTTTCCACGATTGGCGTCGCCTACTCTGGCGGCATCCGCGCTCGGCGCTATGCGGATGGTTTCTTCACTAACGAGGGTTCCGCGGAGGGCGTCGGCGAAGGCCAATTGGGTGAGGGCAATCGTGGCGAGAAAAATGATTGCGGCAGCGAGGATCGAAGTGCGGGATCTCATAAGATTTTGGATGCGTCCAAAAGGGCTGGGCTGAAGCGGGATTGACGTGATATAGAGAGATTCGCCGACTTTTCCTATAGTTCCCGAGACTGGAATCTCGGCTGGTCGTGGGGAAGACCCCTCCAGCCGGTCTATTGGAGTCATGGAGTTAGAGCCAAAACGTCGACCAAATCTCTACGTCGCGGAGATTGTCGGCAAAGCATTGAATCAAAATGACTTAATCCTAGACTTGGGATTCAGCTGTTCTTGGCAAGGCTATTACGCAGAAAAGGTATAGGTCAAGGGGAATCGAAAATCGGAAAACTAGCGCGCAAAACAAAACGCCCCAGACTCTAGTTTGAGTCTTGGGACGTCTGTTGATCAGCCCTCCCCCAAGTGCTGCTCGATTACGAGAATAGGCCAAGCCCCGAATTTGGTAAATGGCACCCAAGTGCCATAGGCCCCCACTAGAGTGCCTGCTCCGCTTTTTGTGCATATTCACGCAGTAGCGAGGCCGGTTTTGTCAGCCGCGCCTTCGAAGTGAGCTTCGATCTCTTCGAGCGTCTTGCCCTTGGTTTCCGGAAGAAATAGCGCAGCAGTGAGGAAGTAAATCACGGTGCACGCGGCAAAGGCAAAGAACATGGTGGAGTATCCGTACTTGCCGACGGTTGGCAGGAACGTAGCTGCAATGCCCGTAGAGACCGCCTGGTTGAGCAACAGGGCTATGCTCATACCGTTCGAGCGAATGCGCGTGGGCATCAACTCCGAGAGAGCGAGCCAGACACAGACTCCGGGACCAACAGCATAGAACGCCATAAACACGAAGAGAGTAATCGCGACCATCCAGCCATTGTGGGTGCTGGGCACGGGGCTGATCAGGGCGTTGTCGATTTTTAACGGGGCCTGACGCGAGGCATCGAGATTGCTGAATGGATTGGAGAAAAATGCCACCACTTTGTTTGCGGGGAGGCATTCCTCGCGGGTGATCTCGATGGCCTTGGCTGCCGGATCGTCGGAGCGAACGACTTTAGTGGCGGCGCGAAAATCTCCGCAGGAATAAATGATGATGAGCGACGTGGGCCGATTGGCGATGGCTTTGCCAGCGTCGCCGCTGGCTGAGAGGAGCGTCTCCGCGGATTCGGAGTCGTAATGGAGCGCAATCTTTTGGTCGGCGCTGACCATGGATTGAACTGCGGCGCGGGAGTCCACGCGCTGGATTTCAGTTCGACGGAAAAGCATGCCGGTGCAGAGGAGCGACACGATAATGCCAGCGCTGCCGAGTGAGAGCAGGAACTTGCGTCCCTTGCGATCGACCAGCACGATGCCGCCGATGGTCATGAGGAAGTTCACGATGGTGAAAAGAACATAACCCCAGTGAGCTTGGACATCGGACAGGCCGCTCTGCAAAAGAATGTTCGCGTTGTAGCCGATGATGGAATTCACGCCGGTGGCCTGATTGCACGCGAGAATCACGCAGGCCAGAACGAACGGAATCACATATTTCCGGCGGAGAAGAGATTCCTTCACTTTGGTTCCGGTTGAAGTCTTCGCCTGCCCCGCGGCGGCTGCCTGTTCCATCTCCGCTAGTTCAAGATCTGCCTGCTGCGTGCTGCGGGAACGAAGGAGCGCAGCGTAGGCGGCGTCCCGCTTGCCCTGGCGAAACAGCCAGCGCGGAGATTCCGCCACCATGAAGCTGCCGATCACGAACAATATCCCGGGAGGCAGCGAAACCCAGAAGATGCTACGCCACGCCGTGTCTTTGAATGCGAAGAGCCGCGCGGGATCACCGAGCTTGGCTACTTCTTCGACGCGAATACTGAAAAACATTCCAACCACTGCGGCGGCTACGATGCCCAAGGTCAGCAGCCACTGGAAGACGCCTGTGCCTTTACCGCGATCGGTGGCGGAAAGGCACTCGGCCAAATAGAGCGGGACGACCACCCCGATCAATCCGGCGCTGATGCCCTGCAGGAGTCGCCCGAAGACTAACGGCTCGTACCCATGAGCAAGTGCGATGACTGGAATGCTAATGACGAACAGCACGCCGCTGAGGGCCATGAGCAGCTTTCGACCCATCCAATCCGCCAGCGTGCCGGCAAATAAAGTGGAGATGACACTACCGAGCAACACGGCCGCAACCACGATGGAAAGCTGGCCCGCATTCAGACCGGAGGTGGCTTCCAGGTAGGGAAGAGCGCCTGCGATGATGCCGACATCCACGCCGTAGAGCAATCCTCCCAGCCCTGCTACGAGCAGGAGAAAACGGTTGTAGTTGGCATTTGCGTTTTGCGGCACGGTGCGGGGTCCTTTCGCCGATCAAGTTTCGCCGATCAGGTTGACGAGCGATTTTATAACTCGCGAGGATACTACGGAAAAGGGATGGCCTGTGGAAGGGCTGGATGTGCAAAACCGGCACGGTGGCCTGGGCTGCGATTAGAGGAATATAATGGGACCATTATGACCAGCCCTAATAGTAAATCTCCTTCTGTTTCTGAAATATGCGACCACGTGAAACATCTCGGCTATGGCGTATCGGGCCGGGTTCGGCTCTATGGCGAGGAGTTCGAGGTCGTTTCAGACCCATTCCCGGAAAATGACGGTATCGCCGTGCGCGTCAAAACCAAGACGAACTCGATGATTCGGGTGCTACAGCTTCCCGCGACGGTCGTGCAGAGCCTGAAGGGTCGAGCTACGGAAGCGGCCTAGGTGTGCCCGTCTGCCTTCTTGGGGTGAGTGGCGAGTTGCCGTGAAACCGTAATGAATGCCTTAGCGGCGACGGAGAGCGTTCGGTCGCGCCGGTAGGCTAAACCCAGCTCCCGCCACAGTTCTGCGCCTTCCATTTCAACGAGCTTCACCCTTCCGGCCGCTACCTCATCTCGCGCAAATGATGCACTGACCAGCGAAATACCGAGATCGGCAGCGACAAAACTTTTAATCATCCCGATACTTGGCAGTTCCATCCGGACTTTGAGTTCGGCGTTGTACTCGCGAAATAATTTATCCAACAGCCGTCGAGTATGACCCGTTTTTGGCAGGAGCAGCGGGTATTTCACAACCTCGCTGACGTGAGCCGTCTTCAACTTTGCCAGAGGATTTTTTGGGTTGACCATCAGCATGAGCCGGTCGCGGAAGATTGGCTGGACTTTCAGGCTGGGCGACTGGATGGGCAGACTGAGTATGCCTACGTCCAGGGAACCATTCTCCAACTTCTCGACGATCTTGTAGGTGAAATTGCGGTAGATGCTGATTTGGACATCGGGATAGTGACGGCAGTACTCTCCAAAAACTTCAGGAAGAACGTAGAGGCAGGTGGCCTCATTGGCTCCGACCATGAGTGTACCGCGGGGGGTTTGGCCATGGTCGGCAACAGCTATCAGGGACTCATCCCGCAGGCTCTTCAGGCGGACCGCATATTCGTAAAAGATTTGACCCGCCGGCGTGAGCTTGACGGTTTTACCGGAGCGGTCTAGTAGCCGATCTCCGTATTCCTGTTCCAGTTGCCGGATCTGCGCGCTGACCGCGGATTGCGAGCGGAAGACTTTCTCCCCGGCGCGAGAAAAGCTGCGTTGCCGGGCAACTTCCAGAAAGGTAATGAGTTGATCGAAGTCCATTTTGGGTTGTCGGAGATTATAGCGGACTTCACGGCGGAACAGTGCAGCTCAATTGCCGAAAGGGAAACCGCATTTTCAGACCGCGTGGAAGGACGAACAGCCATCGGGAGGCGTCGTCGTCGAGAGACATAGTCCTTGAGAGAAATCAAGAATATTGTCCCCGCGCCGATCCTAACTGTTTGGGCGTTCTATAACGCGGCGGCAATTGCCTGAGTGGAGAGACCCGATGCCATCCCTTGGCCTGGCGATGATCGTGAAAGACGGCGCGAACACTCTGCGCAACTGCATTGCCAGCGTTGCCGGAGTAACGGATCGGATCGTCATCGCAGACACGGGCTCCAGCGATGGGACTTCTCAGTTGGCGCGTGAATTAGGAGCGGAAGTATTCGATTTTCCCTGGCAGGACGATTTTGCTCAGGCCCGCAACGCCGCAGCGCGGGCTCTCTCCACCGACTGGGTGCTGGTCATGGACGACGACGAGGAGCTCGATTCCGAGGCGCGGGCAAGAATCCCATCGCTTCTTGAAAATGTTACCGTTGGCGGCTATCTCGTTACCCACAGAAACTATGTTCCGGTGAAGTTCGGGTCGGGCGGGCACGCGCCTTCCATAAGGCCGACCGATTCCACGAATCCGAGGGCGGAACGGGCTCGGGGATACGCGGACTTCGCCATTTGCCGCCTGTTTCGCCACCATCCGGGAATCTATTACGTGGGCAGGGTGCATGAACATGTGGAGCCACGGATTCATGCCCTGGGCCTAACGCTTTCTGTGGCCAATATTGTGATCCATCATTTCGGTCATCTTTGCTCTCCCGCCGAGTTGCACGCGAAGAACGAGTTTTACCGCAGGCTGGGCCGGCTCAAAGTGAAAGATACTCCTAACGATCCGGAGGCATGGGTCGAGCTGGGATTGCAGGAATACGAGCAGTTCAAAAACTATTCAGCCGGGATCGAGTGCTTCAAGAAGGCTTTGGATCTCAACCCGCGCTTCGCGAGTGTTCCCTGCCTTTCGTTGGCCAATCTTTACGTAGAGATTCAGTCCGAAGAGCGCGCTCTCGAATTGCTCTCCCGCACTGCGATGTCGGGAAGGGCGGCGGGAGAGAAAGAACGCATTTGCGGCGATGCATTCTATAACCTGGGGCGCTTCAAGGACGCTCGATCCGCATATCTCCGCGCGTCGCAGATACTTTCCGAAGACGCTCGCGTAGCCAGCAAGTTGGGCCTGACCGAGGTGCCGTTGGGATTGAAAAAGAATGGCCTTGCCAGGCTGACCAAGGCATTGCGGGCAAATCCCGATGAATTCGAGATGCACGATCGTTTGATCAAGGCCTATATCCTTGCGGACATGATGCCGCAGGCGGCGGAAGCCGCGGAACGCGCGGCGCTTGAAATGCCAAGCTCCGCGATTATCTTGCGCGCGGCCAGCATCCGCGCCCAGATGCAGAACTGGAACGCGGCCGAAGAGACGATTGTTCGAGGACTGCAACTTTTTCCCCAGAACCAGGCGCTTCTCAACGCCAAGGCGGAACTGGAACGGCAGGTGACCCCAGTTTGCGCGACGATGCAGCCTTCTGGTAACGTGCGCGGCAGCAGTTTACTCTAGCTCATGTCCATTTCCTGCCCCGAGTGTTCCGCATCCATGCCGGATGCCGCTGCGTTCTGTCCAGGTTGCGGCCGTGCCATGCGCCCGGTCGAGCGTGCCCAAGGCAACGTTGGCCCGCTTCCGCAAACCATCGCTGGCGCACTGGCCTACTGCACGATTGTTCCGGCAATCGTTTTTCTTTTGGTCGAACCCTACAACAAAAATCGCTTCGTGCGCTTTCATTCTTTTCAATGCATTGGATTGTGGCTGGTGGCATTGGTAGTCGGCACCGCGCTTAGGATTGTGGACTTGGTCCTGTTCTTTATCCCGGTGATCGGCCAATTGCTGATGTTGCTCTCTTCCATGGTGGCAGGTCTCGGTTTCTTCGCGATCTGGCTGGTGCTGGTCGTCAAAGCCTTGCAGGGCGAGACCTTCAAACTGCCGCTGGTGGGCAATTTTGCGGAACAGCAAGCAAATGCGAACTGATATCCAGAGCGTGCGCGCCGAGGTTCGCGAACTATGCCCCTTGACTTTCCGCTCTTAAGCTGTCATTCCTATTAGCTTTTACTCCGCAGTGGAAATGTGCCGGTTTCGGGCGGCGCGGCGGAAATTTCAGGCAATTGGGGTATGGATTGAAAGTTAAAGTTTTTTACCACGATAAGTGTTTCGATGGGGCGTCATCGGCTGCGCTCTTCTCCCGCTTCTACCGCGAGCGGATCCGAAGCGATGTTGACTTCGAGTTTTCCGGTCTGCTGCATCGCGCGGGAGCGTTGTTTGACGAAACTCACTTCGACGGCGACGAAAATGCGATCGTCGACTTTAAATACTCGATTTCGCCGAAGATTACGTGGTGGTTCGACCATCACGAGAGCGCTTTTCTTTCTCCGGCGGACGCCGCACATTTTGAGCGCGACGCGAGCAATCGCAAGTTCTACGACCCGGCGTTTAAATCCTGCACCAGTTTTATTGCCATGATCGGGCAACAGCGTTTTGGCTTCGATCCCGCGCCGGTGGCCGATCTGGTTCATTGGACTGACGTGATCGACGGCGCTTTGTATTCCGATGCCAAGACGGCGGTGGAGATGCAAGCGCCTGCCATGAAGCTGACCATGGTGATTGAATCCGCGCCGGATCAAAAAGTTGTCCCGAACCTGATTCCTCTTCTTGCCATCAAACCGCTGGCGGACATCCTGAAGGAACCGTTCATATCTCCGCTGTTGCCACCGTTGCTGAAGCGCCACGAAATCTCCATTGAGATATTGAGGCAGCGTGCGCAGTGCACCGATGGCACCATCTTTTTCGACGTCACGGACCAGGAACTGGAGGGCTACAACAAATTCGTTCCTTACTACCTTCATCCTGAATCTATTTATAGTGTGGGGCTGAGTAAGAGCAGTTTTCGCGTGAAGGTATCTGTGGGATCGAATCCCTGGGCTCCCGAGGAGCCAGTGGTCAACCTGGCCAAGATTTGCGAACGATACGGCGGCGGAGGGCACGCGCGCGTGGGTGCCATATCGTTCAACGTGAACCAGCACGCAGCGGCGATCAAAGCGTCGAGAGAAATTGTGAATGAGTTGCGTGCCGCTGTGCGCTCGGGCAGGCGCTAAGAACTAATAAGCCGGATAGGATTGCGAATCTGTTTTAGTTGCGACCGCGTCACGGCAAGGGAATACCGCTGGCGACGCAGGTGGCGGCGTTGCCGTCAGCGGAATAGCGCAGTGCTCCTGACTGATCTGCGCAGAAGGCGCGGCGGCCGAAGCTGTTTCCTGCTGGCGTGGCTGCAAGATGGAATCCGGTCGCGGGCGTTCCCGTGCATCCGGAGAGAGTGAATGTGTAGCCGTACCTTCTCCCGCCGGCGAGGCCGCTGGCAATCAACATGGCCTGATGTTCATTGGCCTCTCCTCCGCCGAATCCGTCCAGATCAGAAAGTGTGCAAGTGTAGCCGACCGCGCGGTACGAGTTGGCGTAAGTATTTTCCGCCGTTAGAATGGTTCGCATCGCGGCTGTGACTGACGCATCGGCGCCAAAGGATATTGTCGATGGCTGGCCCTGGGACTGCATCGTCACGGGCGCCGCGGCTCGCGATTTCATACCTTCCGTTATGCTCTTGAGGAAGTCAGGGTCGGCCAGCGGCACACGAATGCTGACGAGAATCTCGTTGAGCTTCCAGACCCCCGATTCCATTCTCATGGCAAACGTCAGGCGAGGCATGAATGGCGTTCGTTGCGGTTGCTTGTCCTTGTAAGTTCGAAAGGTGAGCTCGATGTTATCGTTATCGCCCTGGAGCGAATCGTTTTCGACGACGACCTCAACTTTCTGGTCAGTTTTCGGATTGTAACTGGCTAGCAAAACGGGGCCAGTCTCGAAAGTTTCGAGTTGATTTCCGGTTGTGTGGAATTGGCTGGCAAGCGTCGAGTATTGCTGCATGGTCTGGAGCGCGCCCGATTTCTCCAGAGCGCTAAGAGTGACCGCGGGCAAGTGCTTCACGAAAGTTCCCGGCGATTTGAGAGAGAACATCTCCAGCACGGCCTGGCGGGCGGTTTGCGGAGCTGGAATCTGCGATTGCGCCCAGGCTGAGGCGGCGCTGAGTGCCGATAGAACCAGCGCAGTCGCGAATGTTTTTATGATGCTTTTCCTCGTCATTCTCATTCGTCGATCTTGTCATCAGAATCGCCGTCACTCCAGTTACCGAGGTAAGGAAAGGGAGTACGCGGCCGCCGTGATACTCTGAGAATTGTTAGCGCTGCGGCATGTCCTCGCCAGGAACGAAATCCGGTTTACGTCCCGCGCAGCGTCGTATTCTGCGGTTGGTAGCTACCTTTGAATTCACCAAAGGCGTTCTTGGTTTGGTGATTGGGTTGAGCGCGATCCTGCTCGTGCACAAGGATGCCTGGGTGATCGCAGAGAGCTTGCTGGCGCGCTTGCACATCAGCACTGACCGCCGCTCCGCACAACTTTTTCTAGATTTTGCCGACGATATAACGGACGCCCGCCTGTGGGCGGCGGCGCGGCTGGCATTCGCCTACTGCGTCCTTCGTTTCGCCGAGGCCTACGGTTTGTGGAGGGAACGGAGGTGGGCGGAGTGGTTTGCCTTCGGATCGGGAACACTGCTCATACCGCTCGAAGTCCGCGAACTCATGCGCGGCATCACCGCTTTACGCTCCGCGGTGTTTGTGGGCAATCTGGTCATCGTCTTCTACATGCTCTATTTATTGCGCTCGGGACGGCTGTCGGCGCTTGTGCCTACCGATTCTGAATCCAGCGCGGGAAGTGCCAAGTAGGGCCGAACGACTCTGGCGGCGCCCTCCTTATTTGTTTCATAATCGCATCACGAATTGGTTCGTGGAGGATTATGCGCATCTCTTTTTGCTGCATCGCAATTGTGTTCGCGCTGGGATCGGCGTTCGGACAGGAAACTAATTTCGCCAACGGCCCGCAATATCTCATGACTTCGGGTTCGCCGTTATTCGCACGGTCTCTTTCGACGCCGTCGATATCGTTGAGTGGGCCGCCGCTTGAAACGGGCGCCGATACGGCCACGGGAGACTTGATTGCCGGAGCGGAAAATCGGACTGCACTGCCGCCTTCCGCAGTGGCTCTACCCCAAGTGGATTTATTCCCCATCTATTATGGAGGGGCTCCGGTCAGCTTCATCGAGGTCAGCATGAGCGAAGCGCCGTCGCAGCCGAATCTTCCAGCCAGCATTTTGGACACTGGTGTTTGGCAGTTGACTACGGTGCAAGCGCTGCTCGAACTTGGCTACGGAGAGACTCTGGTGGAAGCGGCAGGGTTTAACAAAGCGCGGATGAAGCATGCAACGCGCACTTACACCAATGCCGACGTGGATCGTTTGCATGTTAACTGACGGTTAAGGCTTGTCGGGACTGACCGGCTCGGGGCCTCGGCACAGAGCGTAGCAGGTGATAAGTCCTACCACGACAACTCCGGTAATTTTTGCTCCCAGGCTGTCTAGTAGAGGACCGTTGCTGGGAATGCCTGTGACGGGCTTGGCTGCCGCCACGCAATGTTCGTCCCGCGTTTTCTCCTCGCCTTCCCGCACAATGGAGTCGGATGTTTCTCCCGTCTTCGTTTTTCGGAAGGCCGAGGCCTGGGCGTGAACCTTCACGTCCTTTTTAGATGCCACGACTCTGACTTTTCCGTCGACATCGCTTACATCATAGAGAGTTCGATCCGCGGTAATAGGGATTACGGTAATGCAGTTGACGCGCACCTTCATTTCTCGCGCGGTGCTGAGTTGCAGGCTGCCATGGTCGAGAACGAGTAGGTCACCTTCGAATTGCACAACCGTCTCGGGCTGCACTATGACGGTAGTTCCCTCTGCATCCAGCTTTGCGGAGTGGCCCTTCTGGGTCTGGATAAGATTCTCAAGAAAAATCGTAGACGTTTCAGGCGCGGGACTTCCATTGATCCACGTACCCCCATCGCTGTGAAGCAAGGCACGGTCTGTGCCTTGCGCGACGAGTGACCACGGCACAAGGACAACCATCACACCGCAGACGAGATTGCGCCATTCGAACAAACGGACAACCGCCCTTTCTTCCGCACAGACTCCTGTGTCAAGGGTAACCGTGGAAGTTGTTGAGGACTATTGTCTTGCGTGATGACCCGGATGGACGATTGCTGTTCGGTTAGGCGCGCGCGAAATCGATGTAGCCGTGTTGCACGTCGGTGCGAACCAGCTTGACTCGGAGTTTGTCTCCGACATCGAGACCCTGAGCGCCCTGCGTTAGCAATCCCTCGACGTGGGCCTGCAAGGCGCGGACAAAAGTTCCGTTCGGGGTTACGCCGGTGACGATGGCGTCATAGGCGGTGCCAATCTTGTTTTGCATCGCGATGGCGGCAAGGCGCTTGGACATCTCGCGTTCAACTTTGCGGGCGGCATCTTCTTTCGCCGTGCAATTGGCGGCGATGGCGGTGAGTTCATCATCCGAGTAAGGGTCGGGCCTCGCGGCCAGAAGGGCTTTGAGGATACGCTGGCTTACGATGTCAGGAAAGCGGCGATTGGGAGCGGTGGAGTGAGTGTAGTCCTGAACGGCGAGGCCGAAGTGACCGGGCGATGGCTCTCCGGGGCGCTCCAGAACATATTCTCCGGGGCCAATCAATTTAATCACGGCCAGTGAGAGGTCGGCAAAGTGATCCGGGTCGGCAGCTTTGCGCTTCACTAGAAAATTGTTGAGCGCCTTGGAGTCGGGATCGGGTGAAAGTTTTTCGCTGTAATTTGCCGCGAGTTCTACGATGCGGTCCCAGCGTTTCGGCTGTTTTACGATGCGGCGCAGCGATGAAACTTTTTCCAGCATGCGGGCCACCACGCCGTTGGACGCGACCATAAAGTCCTCGATCAATTCGGTGGCGTGATTTTTCTGTTGTTTCTCCATGGCCACGACCTGATCGTTCAGGATCAGGGGATGGAGTTCGTCGGTCTGGAGGCTGAGGGCTCCATTTTCGAAGCGCTGGCTCTTCAACTTCTGCGCGGTTTCATCTTGCAGGCGAAGCTGGGCTTGCAGATCGGCGGAAGCCGCTACCTTGGCATCGGCCGGCGCAGTTCCTTCCAGCCACGCTCCGATTGCGTTGTACTGAAGTTGCGCGTGATTGCGAACGAGTGCGCGATAGACGTTGCTGGAAGTTACCTTGCCGCCCGCGTCAACGACGAATTCGACGACCACGCTCAGGCAATCTTGATTTTCCAGCAGGGAAGTCTTGCCCGTGGAAAGCTCTTCCGGCAGCATGGGAAAATTTCTGACTCCGGCATAAACCGTGGTAGTTTCTCGCGCTGCGTGTTGGTCAATTGGAGTTCCCTTGGCGACGAAGGCATCCACATCGGCGATGCCAATAAGGACTTTCACATCACCGTTGGGCATGCGCTCGGCATATTCGATTTGGTCGAGGTCGCGGGAAGTGTCGTTATCGATCGATGACCAAAGTAGATTCCGGAGATCGCGCACATCTTTTCCCCCGGATATCTGCGGAGGGTGCGCGCGCAGATCCATCAGCTGTTGTTGGATGGCGGAAGGGAAGTCTGGTTGGAATCCATGCAGCTGCATGATCTGTTTTGCGGCGGCTTGCAGATCGACATGGGATGCGTTGGCGTTGGGCATGAAGTTCTTTACAGAATTATGAAGAGGAGAATCTCGTGGTCAAGGTTGCAACCTGGGTTATTCCGTGACCACCGCCTTTACCAGATTTCGCGGCCGGTCCACGTTATAACCTTTTTTCGTCGCCACATGATAGGCGAAGAGTTGCAGGGGGATTACTTCGACGATGGGCAGCAATAGTTCCGGAGCGGCAGGGACGAAGAAGACTTCGTCGGCGATCTCGGTGATTTCGCGATCGCCCTCCGTGGCAACCGCAACCAATCTTCCATGCCGGGATCGAACTTCCTTCATCACGTCGAGGGTACGGCGATAGCGCAATACCGAATCGGGGTCGAGGCGGTCGCAAGTGGCGAGAAAGACTACGGGGAGTTTTTCATCGACCAAAGCGTTAGGGCCGTGTTTCAACTCTCCCGCGGGATAACCTTCGGCGTGAGCGTAGGAAGTTTCTTTGAGCTTGAGGGCGCCCTCGCGCGCAATGGCGTAGTGGACGCCGCGTCCAAGATAGAGAAATTTTTCTGCTTGATACTGCTGCTCCGCGAACTGTTCGGCAAGTTCGTCCCAGGAGTGGAGATTGCGGTCGATGGCTTCGGGAAGCTCCAAGAGGCGTTGCAGATAAGAGCGCGTGACTTCCGAGGTCATGCGGCCGCGCTTGCGCGCCAGGAACAGCGCCATCATATAAAGGACCGTGACCTGCGTGGTGAAACTCTTTGTGGCGGGGACGGCGAGTTCCGGGCCGGCTCCGGTGATTAAGGCGGCGCTGGCTTCCCGCGGAATCGTCGCTTCAGCCACATTGGAGACCGCAATGGTTTTTACGCCGCGAGTCAGGGCTTCGCGTTGCGCGGCGATCGTGTCGGCGGTTTCGCCCGATTGCGTGACCACGATGACAATCGGATCAACCGCGGCGTGCGTGGAGCGATAGCAGTACTCGCTGGCGTACTCCACGTCGACGGCGACGCCAGAGAGGTCTTCGATCATGATTTCGCCGGCCAGGCCGGCGTGTCGGCTTGATCCGCTGGCGGCGATGATGAGCTTCTCGAAGGTCAGCAGCGCGCCATCGATCGGGTGCAGCGTACCGGGGAAGAGTACATCGTTCGCCAAGTGCCGATCTACGGTTTTGGCAATGGCCTGGGGTTGTTCGTAGATCTCCCGGCGCATGGCATGGGAAAAGTCTGTCCCGGTGTTCGTCGCGGATATGGTTGGACTCATCATGGGCTGCGGCGAGGGTAAATCATTTGCCGCGGGTGGGGCAAACAGGCGAAATGTGTGTGGGAATTTTTGGTGTCATGTGACTGGGCCGCCCTCAGAACCGTTTCACAGGGCAGGTATTCGTCCCAGATTGACGTGAGATAATTGACCGACTCGCAGCGGCCCCGTAGCTCAGTTGGATAGAGCAGCGGTTTCCTAAACCGTTGGTCGGCGGTTCGACTCCGCCCGGGGCCCCCATTTATCAGCAACTTACGAAACGGCGCTCGCCGCCCGTTCGCGGGCAAAATAGGCAGCAGCTGATGAACCGCCAAGATGTCCCGCCCAAATGTCCTCTCATGTCCTGAAATGCCCTGTGTTGTCCCTTGCCGAGGGCAAGCGGCGCACCTAAGATACGCGGGTAGGGATGGCTAAAGAAAAGTCGCCAGATCCAAAAAGGGGAAACCGAGTGCCTTCTGCTCCAGCGCGACCGGGGATGATGGTCGTGGACGCGTCCTTGAGGGTGGTTGCTTCCAATCCGGAAGTGCTTCAGATCCTCACCTTTCCAGAACAGCCAGAAAAAATTCACAATCTTGATGGCTGGCTGGCAAAGAAAATTCATTCCGATCTACCCAAAAGGCATTCACCATCGGGAATAGCCGGCGACGTTCAGTCGGCGAGACGGACGTATGTTTGCCGCTCTTTTCCCCTCGACTTTGCGGCCAATCATAAGACTGGTTCGGCCACGCAAGGAAGCCTGGCGATCGTTCTCATCGAGCGGAAAAGCAACGGATCGTCGACCTTGGCAGAGATTTCCGCACGTTATGGCCTGACCACTCGTGAGTTGGAAACCGTGCAGTTCCTTAGAGAAGGCTTTACCAGCAAAGAGATCGCCCAGCGCATGAACATCAGCCCGAATACAGTAAAGGCATTTATTCGGCTGGTGATGGTGAAGATGGGTGTCTCGACGCGCTCAGGAATTATCGGCAAGGTCGTCTCGGCCAAATCCTGAATCTGCAAATCCCGAAGCGCCAATTTTTAACCTGCCAATCCCTGAATCCAGCTCACCGACGCAACCCCACCGTAGCCATCAAGCGACCGGCTTCTCTTGCCACGCTTCGTTATGCTCCGAACCGGGCGCTTTGCCGGCCAGTATGGGCGAGCGTAGTTGATCCAGGCCTGGGACTACCAAGTCTCGGTCAGTGATTGAGGTTGGCGGTTGCGATGAAGGCAATGCTACCGAGGACGCGACCGCTTTTTGCCCATGCACTGGCCCGCGTGCACCGGTCCAACGAGCCATAATTTTTCCGATTCTTGAGACTGCCGCATTCTGAGCGCTTCGCAAAAACTCACGAACCCTCTGGGAACGCGACGGCTGAACCGGATTGTTATTCAGCGCGGTTCGATATTTTGCGATCCAAGCCGCGTCCGCATCTTCATTTTCATTTTTCAGGTGAGCCTGATCCTGCGTCATCTTCAACCCCAAGTCTCGTATGCTCGTTTTTTGGCTTTATACACTTTCCCCGAGCGCAAGGCACCACCCCGAATGAACTAATTCCCTTGTGGGCGCCGAGATAAATTTTGTGTTGGAGTTGACGCGAGGCTGTTGAACTGGTGATTCGATGAGAATTTTTCTGAGGTCTAGGAGGAGGCAGTCCTACAGGTCGTGCGCGTCCGCACAGCGATCTCAATATTTAGTATTCAATATTCAATCGCCCGTGCCGCAGGTACACATCGCCTTGGTATTCGTCATCAAGAATCCGCAGAGGCCTTGCAGCACCGACGATTGAGTCGTCGACAGACCCGTAACGTCGAATGGCGATTCAGTAGGAGCGACCGTTGCCGCCTCGACCTGCATGTGCGTGGCCCATGCCGACATCTGCCCTCCGGGAGTTACGTTGCTGGCGTCGCAGGATTGATTGCTACCAACTTGAGCCGGGACAATCTCGATCACGCCGACTTGTGGGATGACACCGGTGGCTGGACTGCCGGTTAGATCGTTGGTCACTGAAAAAGTCCGCAGGCCGTCCTGCGAAATGGAACATCCGCAGCACTCCGTCATTTCCTGTTTTGAGTCGAAAACGTACACCATGGCGCAGAGAGGACCGCCAGTCGTTCCCACGTTCGTGACCTGCACCGTCGCGTCTGGATTGGCTGCGGCGTTGTTGCTGAAATAGTTCAACAGGAATTGCGGCGACACTGTGAGGTTTGTCGACCCAGTCTGCCCATTGGAGTTAGCAGAAATTACCACGGTGCCGACAGCGTTTCCGGCTGCCAATCCTACGGAACTGATACTCACCAGCGTTGAATTCGCGGAAGACCACGTGGCTGACTTGGTAAGGTCTTGCGTGGTGCCATCGCTGAATGTGCCAGTCGAGGCTAGCTGTTTCGTGGCGCCCAGCAGAATCGATGCATTGGCGGGAGCGATGGCGATCGATGTCAAGACGGCTGGCGAGACGGTCAATGCGCCGCTTCCGCTCATGGAATTCGTACTTGCGGTGACGGTGGCAGAGCCCACGGCTTGAGCCGTTACGGCTCCGGTCGCGCTCACGGTCGCGATGCTCTGCGGGGTAGCTGACCAGACGACCGCGGCTGTAATGTTTTGCTGCGAGCCGTCGCTGAAGGTAGCGACCGCGGTTAACTGTTGCGCTTGACCCTTCGGGACCGAAGCGGACGGCGGACTCACTGAAATCGACATCATGACGGCTGCTGAAACGGTAAGAGTATTGCTTCCGCTCGCGGAACCTAGCCACGCGGTAATCGCGCCTGTGCCCGACGCTTTGGCCGTGAGCATTCCCGAAGTGTTGACCGATGCGACACCTGATGGAGCGATCGACCAGGCTGCCGCGTTCGTCACGTTTTGCTGAGAGCCGTCGCTGAAGGTAGCGACTGCGGTGAGTTGTTGCGCCTCGCCACTCGGCAGCGAGACGCTGGGCGGACTAACGGCGATCGAAACTACGATTGCCGGGGTTACGGTGATTGTGCTCGAAGCCGTAACTCCCGAGCCTGAGGTGGCCATGAGCTGAGTGCTTCCGGTTTGTCTGCCCCACGCCAACCCGGCAGCGTTGATTGTCGCCACCGAAGATTGTGCGCTGGTCCAGGTTACCGATGGGGTCAAATCCTGCTTGCTGCCGTCGCTGAATACTCCTGTGGCAGTAAGCTGCTGGCTCTGGCCCAACGCCAGGCTCGAAGCAGCTGGAGAAACTAAGATGGAGGCTAGTGTTGCATTCGATGCGGGTGCGCTCATCCCCGGGGCTTTGCCGCCACAGCCAGATGTAGTTGCGGTAACTGAAAGCAGTAGGCTGAAGCCGAGAGCAGCAACCGCGCCGCGCAGAGTTCCTCCTGATTTGGTGGGTTTCATACTTCACCAACCCAACGAATGGGATCGCCGATCGGAGGATTATCAGCGACGCTTGAGCAGGGAAAAGCTTAAGCTCTGCCCAACAATATCAAAAAGTGCTCTTATTAGCTAGCCCAAATGCAGTAGGCAATTAGCACTAGCCCCCTGTTTAACTTAATGATAAGGTTAATACCTCTCTGGATACTACTGATTCAAAACAAAAATTGCAGGCCGCAAAGATAATTGTTGCCGCGGATCTTCGCTTTCTTCGTCCAACGCACCAGCAAAAGCGTTGGCACTGTTACTGGAGCGTCCGCGATATTCATTTCACAGCGCAGGAGCGATGACTGGGAGACGGGCTGCTGACTCGAAAAGCAGATGCCACCTTTGCTCATGTTCTGCGCCCGGCCAAGAATTGGCCGCAGGGGAGTTTCGGCGACATCAAACGGAGGCATGGGGTTGACTTCAATCTCCAAGGCCTGAGGAAATCGAGGGTGTCTCCTCCGCTCTACTTCGTATCGCATGATGAACTGCGATCTTTACGCGAGCGCCATGCTAAGTAAACTCTTCAAATGGGCTAGTTCACAACAGGAATGGCTAGATGGGCCCGACAATTCTGCCTACGATTCCCGAACGAGTGGAGACACCCATCTTCACCATCACAAGACGCAGGAAGGCTTTCACGGTGTTGGGACTGATGTCCATTCGCGCGGCGATCTCCTTGCTGGTAAGACCTTGCAACAGCAATTGGACCGTTTCCTGCTCGCGCACCGTCAAATCGAACTCCTGTGACAATTGTGACAGTGCCGCCGTGCGCGAGGAATAGCGCTCGAGTACGAGAACTACCAGGCTGCCTTTATCGGGAGAGTTCAGATGAAAGATTCGACAATTGTAACGGCGATTGCCCGATCTGAACTCCTTGACAAATTCCAGTGAATTTTTCGACTGGCGATTGACCAGACTAAAGCGGATCTTATCCGCAAGAAACACACTCACTTGCTTTACCTGACTGGCCAGGTTGGGAAATGTGAGAATCGTGATCGCCTGCTGATTGCAAGCGATCGGATTCAACTTGGAATCCAAGATCAGGAAGCCAGGTTCCGTCATCCCAATGGTCATAGGCTACTCCTTAGTGGTCTCGAGGAATCTCTCGCCATTCGTTTCGAGCTCGTGGTCCACAGATGGATCCTCATTTTCGACCAGAAAGTTATTGGACTAATTCGAACGTGCTCGCCCGGACGCAGCCACAACCATGCGGCTTGGCAAATAAAAGCCAACGACGTCAGGTTATTTGAACCCAGGTTTGTCAGGAGCGGAGGGGAGTACTGCTAACCGCCACCAGCGAACCGGTAGGGGAGAGAGCGAGTAAGTTTCCCATTGAATATGCCTATTGTCAAGAAAACTGGCGGTGTATTCGACATGAAATTCGCGTGAAGAAATGTACTCAACAAAGGCACCTCGAAAGTACTACCCCAAAAGAACTAACACGTTTGGTAGATGAGCCAGTTACCCCGCGGCATCGCGTGCTCAGTTCTGCTTCTAGTTAAGACGTACCAAACTTGTGAACTAGCCAAAGTGATTAACACGTCGGAAGGATTGTGCCGAGTCACGATTCCAGTTTACCCTGCACGCGTCTCTTACTTCTGCGGAAACAGTGGTCGATAGAGCTTGGGCGTGGTCAGTAAGTCGTTCTATCGCGAATTGCAACGCAGGTAGGGAACTACTCCGAAAGGATTAGCTTCGGAACGTAATGTTTCAGACTAAGCCCTGTGGGTAATTGTAAAGAAGTTTTAAAAGGTTGAAAGTTCCGCCAGCGCGCTCATTAGCTGATACTCCCCCCAGCCGCCGAGAACGCCACACAAAAAACGAAAAAGTCACAGGAGGATGTAATGAAGATTGGATCTTTGTTGCTTTCAGTACTGGCCATCACCCTGATGCTGGGAATCGCTTCAGGAAATGCGGTGGCTCAAACTGTTGGTGATAATAGCGTTTATTTCACCACCTATTACTCCAACGCCAACACCACGGGCGCGCCGGATGCGGATGTGCGCATCATCAACGATGGCGACACCAATGGCAACCTCTGGGCCTCCATCTATGTTTTCGATGACAGCCAGGAATTGCAGGAGTGCTGCAGCTGCGTGATCACGCCAGACGGTCTTCTTTCCGAAGACGTCAACGTGAACCTCACAGCGAACGCCATCACCGGCAAAAAGCCGACTCGCGGCGTCATCAAGGTCATTTCATCTTCGACCGAATCTGATGTCAACACGAGCTTCGCGCCCAACACTCCGACCGCTGGTCTGCGCGTTTGGGGAACCCACATCCAGAGAGCTGCGGCCACGACCGGCGCTTTCTTCGTAACTGAAACCAAGGCCGCTGACTCGAACCTGTCGGGCGCGGAACAGGCGCTCCTGCAGAACCTGTGCTACTTTGACAACCTGCTGAGTGGTCTCCCCTGCTCCTGCACGCTGGAAGATCACGACTTTTAGTCAAAAGAAGTGGCTTTCGACTGGGGGGTTGGGCCATTACAACGGCTGAAGGGTGAATTCTTTAGCCGGGCAAAAGCCAGACATCTCGGGCATCGGGGTTTCGACCGGTGCCCGGGCCTCTTAAACCTCAATTATGTTCTAATTGCCTCCGAACTGTTCTCATGTTCTAATATCTACCTCCCCCAAGATAAAACCTGTTCCTAATCCTAGAAGAGGGGAATTTCCACAATGTCTACCAAGAACACTCTGATTGCGCTCGGACTGGGAATAACTCTGTGCGCGTTTTCCCATTCGGCCATTGGCCAGACTGACTCCGGCGTAGTAGCCGAGATCGGTGGCCAAAAAGTGACGGTCGACGAATTGGAGCAAAAGCAAGCCGGCAAATTGCTTCAGGCCAAATACAAATATTATCTCGCCGAGCGGGATGCGCTCGAGGAATTCATTGATAACCAGCTATTAGATATGCAGGCAAAGAAAGAAGGCGTGACCTTGAACGAATTATTCAAGCGTCATGTTGAAGTACACGTCCCAGAGCCGACCGAAGATCAGCTCCGCTTTTATTATGAAGGTGTCCAGACCGAAGAAACTTACGAGGCCGCCAGACCGCACATCATCGATACAGTGCACGATCTTCGCGTTAAGAAAGCACGCGATGCCTACG
>JBAUVJ010000589.1:0-2925 GCA_049583165.1 Candidatus Sulfotelmatobacter sp.
GTCCACGATCGCGCCCGCCGCCACCAGGGCGTCCGCCGCGTCCGCCACGGTCTCCGCCATGCGGGCGATCGCCATGTGGTCGATCACCCTGAGGACGATCGCTTCCACCGGCCGGCACCCCGCCTTCGCGGTTGAAGTTCGGTTCCGCTTCATCCGGAAAGTCTCCGCCGCCCTCGATCACCATCGACCCGGTGAGCGCGGGAGTGGAAACGGATTCCATCTCGGCGCCTGCGCCATCCGACGGCACTGCGCCATCACCGCCACCCATCTTCGCGCGCTGCTCTTTCAGAATTGCCTTGCGCGACAAACGGATGCGGTTGCCTTCCACCGCCAGCACCTTCACCAGTACCTGGTCACCCTCTTTCAATTCATCGCGGACATCGGCAATGCGATGCTCTGCCACTTCGCTGATGTGCAGCAATCCGTCGGTGCCCGGAATAATCTCGACGAACGCGCCGAAGTCCGCCAGCCGCGTGACTTTGCCGAGATAGGTCTTTCCTACTTCCGCCGTCGCCGTCAGATCGCCGATAATCTGCAACGCTTTCGCCGCCGACGCCTGATCGCTCGATGCCACTTTCACCAACCCGGAATCTTCCACATCGATCTTGACTCCGGTTTGCTCCACGATGCTGCGAATCATCTTGCCGCCTGGCCCGATCAGGTCGCGAATCTTGTCGACCGGAATCTGCACGGTGTAGAAGCGCGGAGCGAAATCGGAAATCTTCTCGCGCCCGGCAGTAATCACTTCTTCCATCTTGCCGAGAATGTGTAGTCTTCCACGCTTCGCCTGCGCCAAAGCCTCGCGCATAATCTGCGAGGTAATGCCGGCGACCTTGATATCCATTTGCAGCGCGGTGATTCCATCTTTTGTGCCCGCGACTTTGAAGTCCATGTCACCGTAGTGATCTTCGGCGCCCGCGATGTCGGTCAGAATGGCATACTGCTCGCCTTCTTTCACCAACCCCATTGCAACCCCAGCCACTGGAGCCTTCAACGGAACGCCCGCATCCATCAGCGACAAAGACGCGCCGCAAACCGTCGCCATCGACGACGATCCATTCGATTCCAAAATGTCCGAGACTACGCGCATCGCGTAAGGCCACGACTCTTCCGAAGGCAGCACCGCCGACACCGCGCGCTCTGCGAGCGCGCCATGCCCAATCTCTCTACGTCCCGCCCCCCGCAAAAACGCGACCTCACCTACGGAGAAAGGAGGAAAGTTATAGTGGAGGAGAAATCTTTTCTTGGCTTCGCCTTCGAAGCCTTCCAGGCGCTGCATGTCGTCGCTGGTGCCAAGCGTCGTGGTGACTAACGCTTGGGTTTCGCCGCGGGTGAATACGGCGCTTCCGTGAGTGCGAGGAAGAATTCCCGCTTCAATCCAGATGTCGCGAACCTCATCAAAGGCGCGAACATCAGGACGGCGTTTCTTTTCCAATACTTCGTCGCGGAAAATGCGTTCGCGCAGGGTTTCGAAATATTGTTTCAGCTTCGCTTGGGCGGCTTCGTCGTCTTCCGGAATTTCTGCCTGCAACTTTTTCTTGAGTTCTTTTACCAGCGTGTAGCTCTCTGCCTTCGGATGCTTCTTGGTATCCAACGCGTCCGACAAGTCGGCTCCAACTTTTTTCTTCAGCTGGTCGTAATAGGCTTGATCGAACTCCGGCGGCGTGACCGCGCGCTTTTTCTTTCCCGCCCGCGATCGCAGATCGTTGATGGCGGCACAGATTTTCTTGATCTCGGTATGTCCGAATTCGATGGCGTCCACAACGACTTCCTCGCTGACTTCCTTCGCGCCCGATTCGATCATCACGATTCCATCGGCGGTGCCGACGACCATGATGTTCAGCAGGCTCTCGCGCATCTCGTCATACGTAGGATTGATTACGAACTGGCCGTTAAGCTGGCCGACGCGCACCGCTCCGATCGGGCCGAGGAAAGGAATATCCGACAAAGTCAACGCACAAGACGCGCCGTTAATTCCCAACACATCCGGATCGTTCGAAGCATCGGCAGAGAGCACAAACGCGATGACCTGGGTCTCGCACTTGAATCCCTCTGCAAACATGGGCCGCACGGGACGGTCGATCTGGCGGCTGGTGAGCACTTCGCGCTCGCTCATGCGGCCTTCGCGCTTGATGAAGCCTCCGGGAAAGCGTCCGCCGGCGTAGGTGTATTCGCGGTAATCGACGGTGAGGGGAAAGAAATCGATGCCCTCGCGGGGATCGGGGTTGGCGGTGGCAGTGGCGAGCACAACGTTATCGCCCATGCGCACAACGGCTGAGCCGTGGGCCTGTTTGGCCAGTTTTCCGGTTTCAAACGAGAGTTGCTTCCCGCCAGCTAGATCGACGGTGACTGTATTCACATTTGGTTTCATTTTTTATCCTTATTGTGTGATCAGGAGAGCGGTCGCGCTTTCCGATTGGCATAGGTTGCATGGATGGGTGGGCGCGTACGCCATAGATATAGATGAGCGGATGCCAAGAGAGCTTGGGTCCCGAAATACGCCCCCGGAAAATACGCCTCTGTTACGCACGCTGGAGTTGGCTCAATGCCGCACCGGCTTCATGAGGAAGGCGGCGTTCTCAGAGATATGTTTCAGGAAAAACTCCTGGGTAGACGACGCATCGATTCCCACCCTATCGCGAAGAACGCGATAGGATGTGCCACCCAATTTATTTGCGGATGCCGAGTTTCCCAATGACAGTCTTGTAGCGCTCGGAATCGTATCTCTTGAGGTAGTCGAGCAAGCGACGCCGCTTGCTGACCAGCATAAGCAGGCCGCGGCGCGAGCCGTGGTCCTTCTGGTGCGTTTTGAAGTGGTCCGTCAGTTGGCCAATGCGTTCACTGATGATGGCGATCTGAACCTCGGGACTCCCCGTGTCAGTCGCGTGCGTCTGATACTGGTCAATTACGGATTTCTTTTGCTCT
>JBAUVJ010000590.1:0-8755 GCA_049583165.1 Candidatus Sulfotelmatobacter sp.
CGCACGCGCGATTCCACCTCGTATACGAACCGGATATTTTCGTAATAGCGGACGACGCGGGCCTGGGTATTGTAATACGTGTGCCGTATTGCGGCGGGACGCAAGCTCACCTGGCGCAAGTCAGCGGGTTTTACGCCGAGCACGCTCAACGCGACCGACAGCGAGAAAAACGCCATGCCGAACGACATGGCGAATCGCGGCTGCCGGACCGTTTCCCAGATGGGTTGCATGGCCGCCGAGGCCCACGCGCGTCCCCGCTCGATCCACGTGACTCGTGGTTGCGGGGCCAATACGTTTACCCGCAGGCGTTGGGTGTCAACGCCCGTTGTAGATGCCAGGATATTCGTCACCAAGCTGACTGGAGGCTCCACCTCCGTGAGATCCTTCAGCAAGTTGCGGCCCGCTTCGACCTCAGCGAACAGCGGCCCGCACGTGGAACAAAGCCGCGCGTGAGCCTGGAAGCGGTCGAGCTGAGCGCCGGTCAGAACGCCATCGAGCGCGTCGCTGAGCAGGCCGTCAAAGTCAGAACAAAGCAGCTCGTTACCCTGCATTCCGTTATTTTGGTCTTTGGTGTGATCTGGCATCACATCACCTGCCTATAGGTACGTTGTAGCAGGCGCGCAAGTTCCGCGCGCCCGCGATTTATTCGACTCTTCACAGTGCCCTCCGGTACCTTCAAAACGGTTGCGATTTCGCGATAGTCCATATCCTGTAAATCCCTTAGAATCACAGCTTCACGAAGCTCCGGTGATAGCTTTCCAAGGGCCGCGTGAACGGTTTCCCCGACTTCCCGGCTACGCACGTGGGCGTCAGGGGGCGCAGATTGGTCCTGAATTTGCTCACTAAGAGGCTGGGCGTCCTCGTGCGATGACGAACTGGCGTCGAGCGAGTCCGTGATGCGATCCTGCTTGGTTTTGCGGAAGTGATCGACCAGCAGATTGCGGGTGATTGTGGTCACCCAGGTGACGAACGCTCCCTTCGAACTGTCGTAGCTCGAAAGCGTGCGGTACATCTTGATGAAGACTTCCTGAGCGAGGTCTTCGGCGTCGTCGGAGGAGCCGGCGAAGCGATAGCAGATGTTGTAGATACGCCGGTTGTAGGTCCGAACGATTTCCTCCCAGGCAGCGGCATCGCCGGCAACACAGCGGCGCACCAGCATCGCAACTACCTGGACATCTTCCAAAGCTGAGCTCCCCGGAAAGCTGGAGTTACCCGAACCGTTACTTTTTATCTGAAGGGGCGGTCGGGATAACCGACAGCAAGGGCTCCCTAAGCACCCTACAAGACAGTACGCGGATGTAGAACCGTTGGTTCGCGGGTAACCTTCATTCGCGTAGTTATTTGAAACAGGGCATTGTAGCAGTGGAGATATTTTCCGCCGCCGACTACATATTCCCGAGTTAGGGTTGCGAATAAGGAAAGCTCTGAAGGTTAACTTCTTACCGCAGCAGGATATACGCCGAGAAAGTCGGAAACCGGGATATAATCCCTGCTTCGGCGGCTGAGGCGGTTCCATCCATGCATTTTCCGTGTAAAGCAAAACGATGTCGGGTCGTTTTCGCCCTGCTGTCGGCCTGTTTCGTCTTGTTGCGTGTGCCGCACGCAGCTGCGCAAGGGGTGATCCTAACTCCGAACGAGTACATGAATGGGTTCAACCCAACGCGGTTGGACATGGTTCTGGACATAAGCGAGGACCGATGGCAAAGGAATCTGGAAAGCCTTTCCCATGCTGCCTCTAAATTGGATATGAAAGCGCCCACTGCGGCGCGCCGCGAATATGAAAAGGGTGCACGATTCTTAATCCAAAAAAATTTCAGCAGCGCGGTAGAGTGCCTGACGAAGGCCGTCTCGATATATCCAAATTTTGTGTCGGCCCACAATGCTTTGGGCTCGGCATATTTGAACCTAGGGCAGAACGACAAAGCTCAAACAGAATTTTCCGTAGCGGTTGGCCTTGACAGTCATCTACCGTATTCCTATCTCAATCTAGGCAGGGCAGAGCTGGCGCTCCAGAATTTCCCCGCCGCGGAAGAGTCCATTCAAAAGGCCTCGGAACGAGCGCCGCTCGACCTGCATTTGCTCGTGGCGCTGACCTATGCGCAGCTCATGAATCACGACTATAGTGCCGTGATCGCTACCGCTCAGCAGGTGCACAGTCGCAAACATAATGACGCAGCAATTGTTCACTATTTTGCGGCGGCTGCATGGCAGGGGCAGAACAATCTGCCGGAAACAGAAGATGAGTTGCAAGTGTTTCTAGGGGAGGCTCCAACCTCTTCTGCCGCCGATGCGGCCCGGGCGATGATTAAACAGATCGAAGACCTGCGGAATCAGCCGCCACCGCCGCCCGCAGTTGAGGTTGCCTACAGCGCATCGCCGCTTGACCCGAATGTCACGTCAAACGGCATCCCATCTGCGGCGCAAAGAGTCCTGGAGCAAATGAAGGAGCAGGAACAACTGGCAGAAGTGGAATCGGAACCGGAGGGAGCCTGTGAATCCTGTTCCACCAACTCGCTGCCCCGCACGCCGTCGTCCGGAGTCCGGCGTTCTAGCGTGAATATTGCTCCCTACACCCTGCGCAGTACGGTTAACGAAGTTGCAGTATTTTTTGCGGCCACCGATCATGGACAATCGGTAAGCGATCTGACGCAGAAGGACGTGGTTGTTCGGGACGCGGGGAACTTCCCCGCAAACGTGTTGGGATTTCGCAACGAATCTGAATTGCCTTTGCGGCTGGGGCTGGTCATCGATACCAGCACTTCCATTACTCACCAGTTTGCGTTCGAGCAGAAGGCAGCCGCGTCATTTCTAAGAAAATCTTTGACTGGAAAGAAAGACCTCGCGTTTGTGGTGGGATTTTCCAACGCGGTGTTGTTGGTCCAGGACTTTACCAGTGACGGCGCAAAGATTTCTCAAGGCATTGATCAATTGGCACCCGCGGGTGGAACGGCGCTGTGGGACGCGGTCCAGTTTGCCTCCGACAAACTCGGCAACGTCGCCGAACGGCAGCCCGTGGCAAAAATACTGGTCGTCATCAGCGACGGGGAGGACAATTCGAGCAGCGCGACCCTAAAGGAAGCAATTGAAAGTGCCGAACGCCAGGAAGTTATTGTTTACACCGTGAGCACCAGGGAGTTGGTGGGGGGAGACAGCCCCGTTACCTCGACAGCCGATGGCGCGATGAGAGTTCTAGCTGCACGCACCGGCGGTGCCGCATTTTTTCCGAATTCTCTAGGCAATCTGGACCGTCGACTCTCCGACCTGCAACAGGTGCTGCGCAGCCGCTATTTAATTTCCTACAAACCTGCTCAGTTCAGGGCGGACGGCTCTTACCGCACCATCGAAGTGACGGCGCGCAAGTCTGGCCACAAATTGCGCGTCTACGCCCGTCGCGGATATTACAGCCCAAACGGCAGTGGCGAAGCCCGTACCGGCCAAAGCAAAGCCTCCTCGGTGGCGAGGTAGCCACCATCACAGGATTTTCAAAAACTGAATAGTCGTGTGGGACGACGGTGATCCCGGTATTGGCTCCATGCAGACGGCATATACTTCTGCCCTAACTAGAGAGGAATTCCGCCGCCTATGAAGAAGCTCTTGTTTCTGCTTGTTATCTGCCATGCCGCCTGGGCGCAGGATACAGCGAAGAAGCCCGATACCGGCGAGGCCCACGAATTCGTAATCGCAAACTTTCGTACTGAGAACGGCGCAGTACTCCCGGTGGCGCGTATAGAGTACGGAACTTACGGACACTTGAACGCGGCCAAGGACAACGTCGTGCTTCTTCCTTCGCACTACATGGCCGACTATCACGGCTACGAGTGGCTGAGCGGTCCCGGCCACGCGCTCGATACGTCGCAGCTGTTTCTCGTGACGACGGAGTTGTTCGGCAACGGGCATTCTTCCTCTCCCAGCAATACGCCCGAGCCTTTTCACGGCCCGCGCTTTCCGCTGATGACGATTCGGGACAGCGTGGAGGCGGTACACCGTCTGCTCACCGAAGAACTCAAGATCACGCACGTACGCGCGATCATCGGTTTCTCCATGGGCGCGCAGCAGGCGTTTCAGTGGGCGGTGAGCTACCCCACGTTTGCCGACCGCATTGTGGCCACGGCTGGGACGGCCAAGACTTACGGGCACGGCGTGGTGCGGCTGGAAGGGCAAATCGCCGCACTCACCGCCGATGCCGCTTTCAAAGATGGCGACTATACTGCACCGCCTACCAAGGGATTGGAAGCTTTTGGCGTCGTCTGGACTGCATGGTTATTCTCGCAGGAATGGTGGCGCAAGGAGTTGTGGCGGGAAGGTGCGAAGCCGGGAACCACGTTCGAAAGTGTGCTGCATGATTTCCGCACGAATTTTATTCCGGGAGCGGATGCCAACGACTTGATCCTGCAATGCCGCACCTGGGAGCACCACGATGTCGGAATGACCCCGGGATTCGGCGGAGACACGGAGCGGGCGCTGCGCTCCATCCAAGTTCCTTTTCTTTACATGCCGTCGGAAACCGATCTCTACTTCCCTATTGGAGACGCCCGCTATGAGGCGGCGTTCATTCCTAAAGTTTCGCTGGTGCCGATTCCGTCGTTATGGGGACACACGGCCGGCGCCGGTGCGAGTCCCGCGGATGAGAAGTTTTTGAACGAGAAGATAGGACAATTTCTGGCCGCGGGCAAATAGCTTCAGCACTGCCTGTCATCTCTCCCGCCGCGTATCTTTCGGTTCGCTCAATAGTCTAGAATGCCGCCGACACCAAACAGGACCACTCGGAGAGGCCATTGTCGCCGGGTGCCTCCCTATCGTCAGGAGCTCTTCATGAAACGTGCACTGAACTTACTTGTGCGGCTGGCCGTCGTCGTTTCGCTTTTTCTTTTCACCACGTCTTCTTCACAGGCTTACGGGCAGATGACAGACAAAACCATCGCCCAGCGCACCGCAGAAATCGATGGGGCGAAGCTGCATTACATGACCGCTGGCCAAGGCACGCCACTCATCTTGTTGCACGGCTATGCCGAGACTTCGTTGATGTGGAAACCGATCATTCCGATTCTGGCAGAGCGCTTTACGGTAATCGCGCCAGACTTGCCCGGCATCGGAGACTCGGACATTCCGGCTAAGGGTCTGGATATGAAGAGCGCCGCCCTCGCATCCATGACCTGGCCAAATCGCTGGGAGTGCAGAAAGCTGAGGTTGTGGGACACGATATCGGGCTTATGGTTGCCTATGCCTACGCCACGCAGTTCCCGGCGGAGGTGACGAAACTGGTGCTCATGGATGCTTTCCTGCCGGGCGTAGATGGTTGGCAGGCGGTATACAACAATCCGAACATATGGCATTTCCGCTTCAACGGTCCGACTCCTGAAGCGCTGGTAAAAGGTCGCGAGCGCATCTACTTCGATTATTTCTGGAATGATTTTGCCGCCGACAAAACTCATTCAATTCCTGAGGACGATCGCAAAATCTACGCGGCAGCTTATTCACGACCGGGACGAATGCATGCGGGATGGGCCTATTTCGTTTCGTTCCAGCAAGCCGCGAAGGATTTCGCCCAACTCTCCCTAACCAAGCTGACCATGCCGGTCTTGAGCATCGGTGGCGACAAGTCGTTGGGAGAAGCGCTCGGGCAGCAAGTCAAATTGGTTGCCACCGACGTTACCGTGATTGTTCTCAAGGACACCGGGCACTGGATCCTCGAAGAGCGGCCTAAGGAAACTACCGAAGCGCTGCGAAAGTTTCTGTGACGGGTGAAGATCGTGCAAGCGCCAGGAACGGCTACGACGATCCGCGAGAAATCTGCAAAATCCTGCCAAACCGAGCCAAGCCTAGCCTTCAGCGGTTGTAGTGAGATCCTGCCATGTCTCGCAAAACCAGCGAGACATGGGGCACCCGATTTTCTGGTGGTGCAGAGTGTGCCATTAGGAATGTTCTACCCGGAACCCTACTCGCTGGTGAAGTAATCCACCGTCACGGGATTCTCGAAGAGCGAATAGTCGCGAGTAACGACGGTGATGCCGCTATCGGTGACGAAGTAGCGGGAGCGGTCGGCTTCGGTGTCATAGCCGATGGTGGTGCCTTCGGGCAGGT
Organism: Candidatus Sulfotelmatobacter sp.; assembly: GCA_049583165.1. GTDB lineage: Bacteria > Acidobacteriota > Terriglobia > Terriglobales > Acidobacteriaceae > Sulfotelmatobacter. Next base: position 6,082 of record JBAUVJ010000590.1, read on the forward strand.
GGACGTTGCGGTCGATGATGCAGCGGCGGATGCGGCAATGGCGGCCAACGACGACGTGCGAGAACAAGATGGAGGCATCAACTTCCGAATAGGAGTTCACGCGAACATCGGGCGAGAGTACGGAGCCCTTGACCATGCTGCCGGAGACGATGCAGCCGTTAGAGACAATAGAATCGACCGCGCTACCCATGCGATCCTTTTCCGCAAAGACAAATTTGGCGGGCGGATACTGCCGCTGGTGGGTGCGGATGGGCCAATCTCGATCGTAAAGATTGAAGATCGGCGACACGGCAACGATGTCCATATTGGCTTCGTAGTAGGCCTCGAGTGTGCCTACGTCGCGCCAGTAAAGAGCTTCTTTCTTGTTTTCGTCGAGGAAGTCGTAGGCGAAGACGCGATAATCGTCGACCATCTTGGGCAGAATGTCTTTGCCGAAATCGTGGCTGGAAGCGGGATCCTCAGAATCTTTCAGCAGTATGGGGATCAGGACATCGGCATTGAAAAGATAGACGCCCATCGATCCAGCAACTTTTTGCGGATTCCAGGGAGAGCGCAGTTCGGTCTTGGTGGGTTTTTCTTCAAAGCCATTGATGCGGCCGTCTTTATCAACATCGACTACGCCGAAGCGTGAGGTTTCTTCAAGATCGATCTGGATGGTGGCCAGAGTGATGTCGGCGGCGGAATCCTGATGCTGCTTCATCATCTTGCCGTAATCCATTTTGTAGATGTGATCGCCGGATAGGATCAGAACGTACTTGGGCTGCTCGGAGCCGATGGAATAAATGTTCTGGTAAACCGCGTCGGCGGTGCCTTGATACCACTGGTCGCTGACGCGCTTCATCGGGGGCAGCACCTCGACAAACTCGCCAACTTCGCGGCCCAGGATATTCCAGCCCTCGCGGATGTGGCGGTTCAGGGAAAGCGCTTTGTATTGCGTGAGAATATAGACGCGGCGCAGGTCAGAATTAAGGCAATTGGAAAGTGTGATGTCGATGATGCGGTACATTCCGCCGAAGGTGACGGCGGGTTTGGCGCGATCGCGGGTTAGAGGATAAAGGCGCTCTCCGGCGCCGCCTGCGAGAAGGACTCCGAGTGTGTCTTTCATCGGACCGCCTCTAACTTTCGCCGTGAATTCCGAAGAGAAAAACCCAACTTGTTGTCTGCCACAGAAAACAGTAGATGGTAGCACAGGGCATAGAGTTGCCGGGTAAGCGGAATTCAAGCCCGTATAAATTCTAGGCTACCCGATGCCGACTGGGCTATACGTGAAGGGCCGCTGATCTTGGATTGTTGATTTCCGAAGCGTTCGGGCGGTAGGGAATTGCTGGACTAGGGGTTAAGCGAGTGAGAGGAAATGGAGCGCGTTAGCGGGTCAATTGGTTATTGAATCAAATCTCAACAATCAATCTTAGGCATCTATCTTACGACTCCTCGATCTTGATGCGAAGGGATTTGAGGAACTTGAGATCCTGGTCATTGACTTTGAATTCGGGGTTGGTGGAAAGAGTGGTGATCAGAGAAGTTTTGTCGGAAGCTTTCTCGCCCTGCTTGCTAACGCCGATGGTGGCTTCGAGGACCAGAAAAATATCATAGCCGCCATCCTTAATACGAGAAACAACTTCGGCAATCTGTTCCGAATCGGAGAGCGACTCGTTAATGGCTTCCCCGAGTTCCTTCATTAAGTCTTTAAGTTGCTGGTCCACGTCATCCCCCTAAGTGCTACGCGGCTACGCCGCATCGGTTTGCTGATAAACATCGGCAACGCCAGCAGACAACATCATAATCGTATTTACGCACGAATTGCCCTGACGTCTAAATATTCAGCCTCAACCCGCGTAGTGCCATCGGTTGCGGTGTTGTGCTCGCTCCATAACGATTCTAATCGAGCCGCGAGATCGGCCTGGCCAGCCTGATCCAATCGGGAGAATGCGACATACGTGGGGCCGAAATATTGCCGGAAAAATTCCACCGTTTTACCGGGGCTGAACGGGTAATGAAACCAAATTTTTTGGCGAATTAATTTGAAGCTTGAAGCGCCGGGCGAAAGACGCCGGCGGACAGTGGCCTCATCGCCCCAAAGCACCGGGGCCGGGAGTCCGGGCGGCGGCGGCAACATTTTGCCGGTGATTTGAAAGCTTTTGCCGACAAAACCTTCCGGAGTCCAGTTGGCCATGGCAATTACGCCTCCGGGCTTGCAGACGCGAAGCAGTTCGGCAGCCACGCGCTCCGGACGAGGGCCGAACATGGCACCAAACATGGAGAGCACGATATCGAAGCTGCGATCGGGAAAGGGAAGGTTCTCGGCGTCGCCTTCTTCAAAACGTATGTCCAAATTTTCGGCGACGGCTCGTTGCCGGGCTTGAGCAAGAAGGTTGGAAGCGATATCGACGCCGGTGACCGACGCGCCTGTACGGGCTGCTGGAATTGTGGTATTGCCGGTGCCGCAAGCGACATCGAGGACACGAGAGCCGGACGGGATGGCGATACGTTCGACAAACTCCGCGGCCGCTTCGGCGGTGTGGTTGGCAATCTGGCCGAAATCGCCTGCCATCCACGCAGACTTCATGCCGGACTTCAGTTGCGCGAAATCTAGGACCGGGGATGACATGAAAGTGGCGACGATTGAACTTAGTGAATTAGATGCCTGCGGCCGCAGAACGGTTTCGATTGCGCC
>JBAUVJ010000591.1:0-11666 GCA_049583165.1 Candidatus Sulfotelmatobacter sp.
TACGTTTTCGCAAGCACCACAGGCCGTGCGGTCAGCCCGCGGTAGAAGGTGGAATTGAGCTTTGCCGTCCACTGCCTGCACAAGCCGGACACTTCACGCGGATAAAAGCCACGCCATCGGACTTACCGCTGATGTCCACGGGCTTAGCAACATATCCGGTACCTCCGCAGCGCGGACAGTCCGTCGGGTCCACTCATCCCCCTCAGTTGCCACCGAGTTTTTCACTAAACTGCGTTGGCTTCGCTAAAAAGTGATTTATGTTACGAAAAACGAACAAGCGCTGGAAAATGACGCGCAAGGGCGCAATGGGATTCAACGACGTGGTAGGAAACTTTCACTTGTTTTCGTGTTCCGCGAACACGACTGCGAATCTTATGCGCCGGCGATCAACTCCACGCCCAGCATAGCCAGGACCACGTCTTCCTCCGACGACAAGCCGCTCACCGCTACTGCTCCAACCACTTCGCCCTGCTTCCGCACCGGAACCCCACCGCCCCACCCCACGTAATTCGGATCTCCATAGTAGGAAATGTCGTGGCCTTTCTCCGGATGTTTGATCTTTTCTCCGATTTCAGCGGTAGGCTTGCGCTCACGGGCGGCGGTCCAGGCTTTATTCATGGCGATGCGGATGGAAGAGACTGAAGCCCCGTCCATTCGAGCAAAACAGATGAGGTCGCCATGCGAATCCGCAACGGCAACCGAAACAGCCTTCTGCATCTGCAAAGTTTTCTCAACAATCAGATCAACAGCTCGGCTGGCTTCGGAGTAATCGATGGTGTGTATTGTTCTCATGAGAGGAGGAACACAAAAAAATTAATGCTGGCCATCGCTGGCCAGCATATAGAGTTGCACCGGAATTGTATACGGGCGGGAGTGATCTCCCGGCCCGTGACATTAGCTAGAACCGGAAGATCAAAGCAAACTGAATCAAGCGCTCCGGCGAAGCGACGCCGCTCTGCACGGTCGAAGTGATTGAGCCAAAACCGTTGGTGTTAGTTCCATCGAAACCGGTTGCGGGCGGAGAGAAATACGGGTGATTAAACAGGTTGAAGAATTCGGTTCGGAACTCAACTCCCATTCTCTCACCGATCTGTGTGCGCTTGAATACGGCGAAATCAAAATTGTTAATTCCAGGAGCTCGAAGCACCGGATCAACACGAGCCTCGGTTCCGAACCCCCATTGCGGAGGATCCGCGAAGCAAGTCGTGTTAAACCAGTTTGTGATATGACCGCCGCCGGATTTGAGGTCGCAACCCGAAATCACATCGGGACGAACGTTGGCGACGCCCAAGTTGTCGCCTTCCAAAGCGGTACTCGTGCCGGCCCAGTTGATTTTAAGCGGGAAGCCGCGTTGGAAGGTGGTGATGCCATCGACTCCCCAACCGGAAACCACTCCGTTCGCTATGCCGGTCATGTTATTGGCGTATGCCTTTCCGTGGCCAAACGGCAAATCGAGGACGTAGCTGATAACCACCCTTTGAGAGATATCTTGCGAGGAGAGAGACCGTTCTCCCGCCAGGTTGTTCCAATCCTGAACTGATCCGACACCGCCAGTTGGCCCTTCCAGCCAGCTCGTCAGGGTATCGGTATTACTCAGCAGTTTGGCATTGGTGTAAGCCACCAGCATAGTGCCTCCGCCCGCGAATCGGCGGGTCACCGAGGCTTGCAGCGAGTTATAGCTGCTGTTGCAGCAGCCGTAGCCGTTAAGGTTGAGACCGTTGTATTCGGGGTACGGCCGATCCAGCTGTCCTGCAAAAATCGTGGCGCTGCTCAGGGTGGTGTTAGAAGAACCCACCAGCGGGTTGTTAATTAGAGTACCGATGGTAGGAGTTGCACCACCGGCTGCCTGTCCGGCGGCCTGCGTCACGAACGAATCCGAAATTTGGTTGATATTGGTCTGGTATTGCTGCAGATGCACTCCGTGGGAGCCGGCATACGCGACGTCCGCGAAGAACCCCGCCGGCAGCTGACGCTGTATATCGAGATTCCATTGCTCGACGTATCCGTATTTCGGACCTTCGTTCCCGTATCCGTAATAGGGAGCAAGCCCTGGGCTGCCATTTGCAGCTACGAAAGCCGATAGGGTAGGTTGCGCGTTACGTCCCGGCGGCGGCAGGATTCCCGCATTGCCAAATGGACCCGACTGGGTGCAGATAAATCCGTCAGGTCCCTTGGGCGCTGTGAACACGGACGTTCCGGTGGGTGCAGTAAAGCCACCTGCGCTAAACCCGCAGGAGGCGCCGTCCAAACTGGATGCCGGAATAATATAGCCATCGGTCGAGGCCGTGAAGTTGGTGGCGGCAAGGTTGATCACGTCGTTGTCCGGATTTAAGGCAAATGAGACGTAGTTCGGAATGAAGAAAACCCCATACCCAGCCCGCACAACCGTCTTCGCGTCAGGGGAGTAGACCATGCCAATTCTCGGAGAAAATGCCTTCTTATCGAGCGGCAAATTGTTATCCGTCGAATTGGGCCCCGTCCCCACATACATCGCGTCTCCGGGACAAGCTGATCCAGCTCCGGCACAGCCGGTCACCGTCGCGTTTGCCGTTTTTGGATCCCAATAGGTCAACCGGTTGAAGGCTTCCGACCACGTTCCCGGCAATTCATAACGCAGACCCAGGCTCGCGGTGACCTTAGGCGTCACATGCCAGGTGTCGTTAGCGTACAAAGCACGGTACGTCTGCTTGCCTTGGGTTTGCGCAGGCACCTGCGCCACGCCTTCGGTTTGGTTCCCCGCGAAAGTGCCCTGGTTCAGTCCCAATCCCAATAGGAAGTCGGCGAACGCGAATCCGCCCGTTCCGGTCGGGGTCGAAGATGTCCAGTTTCCCTGGAAACCGAACGCACCGCTCGCGATGTTGGTTTGGAAGTAATTATCCAATCCGAGTTCATATTGTCCGCCGAGCTGGATGGTGTGCTTGCCGCGAATCAAAGTAAGCGCCGGACTCACATTGTACTGCGTGTTGTGATCTCCGATGGCGCTGTTGCCTTGCGTGTGGCCGACGTCATTCGGCAAGTTAGTCTCCGGTGTAGGCGGAGTTCGCATGACACTTGGAGGAGTGTTGTAAGTTGACGGCCAGCCCAGCGTGGTTAGATCGAAGCCGCCAAGAAGGGGCGTTCTGCCATAGACAAATCGGCTGCCCGCAATGTTAACGTCGAGGATCGTGGTTGGTGTGAAAGTATGGTTCACACCGATGGCCAGCAGCTTAGAGTGATACATCTCAGCGCAGCGATCAAGACATAGCCCGGTTCCTAAAGGATTCACAGCCAGGTCAGTCAATCCGAAGTAGGCGAATCTTCCGAACACGCGCGTGTTCGCTCCAACGTTCTGATCTCCGCGAGCCACGAACTCGTTTGTGTTGCCGCCGGCAGGCGCCGCGCTCAGGTAATTGTTGACAGTGCCGGCGAGGTTGGCTGCCGGGTAGTATTTGGCAAGCAATATGCTCGCCGCGTTGCTGAACTCGGAGGTTGGAATAATGTTTCCCGCATAAGGCTGCCGAGTGCCGGCAGCGTTGGTACTGAAAGGATCATAAATTTGCCCTGCTAGGTTATTGCACACGCCCGCTCCGTTAAAACCGGCTGTGCATAGCGCCGCGAAATTACCTGTCGTCATCCCTGCCGCTGGAACCGAGGTAGTGAAAGGCGATCCTGTCCTCTGGCGGTATTGTTCCCAGCTCACATAAAAGAATGTCTTATCTTTGATGACGGGTCCACCCACCTCGAATCCGTATTGGTTCTGAGTCCACGGCGGAGCTTCATTCGGCGACCCAGCCAATATTTCCGCCCCTTTGTTGAAGTATTCGTTGGAATTCAGCACTTTGTTGCGGAAGTACTCGTAGGCGGAACCATGCCAATTATTGGTGCCGGCTTTCGTGCTGAGGTTGGTGACACCGCCGGAGAACTTGCCCCACTCAGCACCAAGGTTGCTGTATTGAACCTTAAATTCTCCCACTGAATCCTGGGTCGGAATGATGATTGGCAAGTTGATGTAACCGATGTTCAGGGGTTGACCATCTAGGTACTCCGCGCCCTGATTGGCGAATGAACCGCCGATTTGATAGTTGCCCCAGCTAAATGGGTTCTGTCCGACCGGCGAACCACCGGATCCGCCCTGAGCCACTGCGGCAGGAGAGATCGTGATCAAATTGAAAATATTTCGCCCATTCAAAGGCAGTTCGTTCGCCTTGCGCTCTTCCACCACTTGACCCAACGAGGCAGATTCGGTTTGCAGCAGGGGAGTCTCCGAGGTCACTTCCACCACTTGGCTGACCTCGCCAACTTGTAGCGCAGCCGCGATGTAGGCACTTTGCTGCACTTCGACCGTGATCGGATTGCGCACAAAGTGCTTGAATCCCTGCTTTTCCACGTCAATTCGATACTGGCCCGGGAATAAGTTCACAAAGGTGAACAAGCCGTCGCTGCCGCTGGATTGTGTACGTTTTTCAGCGGTGCCAAGATTCGTGAGCGTGACGTTGGCATCCGTCACCGCAGCTCCGGAAGGATCAGTCACTGCCCCAGCGATCGAGCCGTATGTGCTTTGACCGAAGAGAGAAACGGAGGCGGACAAAAGCAGGCTCAGCGAGAGAAGCAGCGTGAAGAGTTTGCGACTTGGCATGGTTGGCTCTTTCCCGTGCAGAAATTTCCCAAAAGTTTGAGGGCGGCTGGATTCTTGATCAGCGGCACAACCGTTGTCAAGAATAAAATGAATGATTCCCATTTGAATAATCGTTAACCCTAGACAAACAGTGGTATCCTTCCGGGTCATGCCCGCAACCATGATGGACATCGCGAAGGATCTGAAAGTGTCCGTGGTGACGGTATCCAAGGTGTTGCGGAACCAGGGCCGGATCAGCGAGGCGACACGAAAACGAGTCCTGCGGCGCGCCAAAGAACTCAATTATCAGATGAATTGGGTGGCCCGCAGTTTAGTAACGCGGCGCACTTACACCATCGGTCTACTTTTGCCGGAGTTCGCGCATCCCTTCTTTGCCGAGATCGCCCGCGCCGTGGCCCACACAGTGCGGCCTCACGGCTATCATGTGGTCATCTCATCTTTTGAAGAAGATCCTGAACTGGAAGCAATCGAGGCCGATGCCCTGTTGGCTCGCCAGGTCGACGGGTTAATCGTTGCCTCGTCGCAACCACCCCGGCGTCTGGAAATGTTTAAAAAGATGCGCGAGTGGAACACACCCTATGTTTTGATTGACCGGCCGATCCGGGGTCTGCGGGCGTGCTTCGTGGGCGTGGACAATCGCATGCTTGGACGCCTGGCGACCGAGCATTTGATTGAGAGGGGGTGTTCCCGTATTGGACATCTTCACGGGCCCGAATTGGGAATCGCTGCGGACAGGCGAGAAGGCTACCGCCGTGCGCTTTCGGAAAGCGGCTTTCGTTCGGACCCTCGATACATCGTCGCGGGTGGTCACGGCGACGATACAGGATACGAGGGTATGAAACATTTGTTGGGAGTCCGTCCGGTTGTGGACGGAGTTTTTTGCTACAACGATCCGGTCGCAATCGGCGCAATCAAGGCAATCCTGGAAGCCGGCCTGAAACTACCGTGCGACATTGCAGTCGTCGGCGCCGGGAACGTTCACTATTCCGATGTGCTGGCGGTTCCGCTCACGACAATCGACCAGGGAACCTGCAAAATTGGGGTGCTTGCGGCGGAACTTCTGATCGCGCGCATCGCCTCGAAGCGCTCCATGCGTCCAGAAAAAATATTGATTCCACCCAAGCTTGTGGAACGTCAATCAACACGCCGGAGGATGTAGGTTCATTCTTCCGCACCCGGTTCCCAGCTGTGTTTACCGGCTCGCAATGCAGGAAAATGAAACGAGATTCACTGAAGGAACTCTGATTTGCTGAACATTTTGTTTCGAGTAACGTGCATTCTCAATTTGATTCTGTGGTCCGCAGAGCCAGCAGCACCAATCTTCGAGGTCAGGCTGCCGAAAGGTTTGGATTTTACGCTGCGCAATTCTCCGACTCCACAGAAGTACCTGATTGAAACCATGCCCGGCGGCGTGGCCCTGCTCGATTACAACAACGACGGGTTGTTGGATATCTTCCTCGTAAACGGCGGGCGCGTGACCAGTCCGATGCAAACGCCGGAAAATTTCGATCGTCACGATCCGCTCTACTGGAATCGCCTGTACCGCCAGAACAAAGACGGAAGCTTCACCGATGTGACGGAGCAGGCCGGCCTGGCGAACGCTGGAGATGGAAACTACGGTATGGGAGTAGCGGTCGGCGATTACGACAACGATGGTTATCCGGATCTCTACGTCACCAGCTACGGAAAAAACATTCTGTATCACAACAATGGTGACGGAACTTTCACCGATGTGACAGCCAAAGCTGGAGTTGCAGCCGGCGGCTGGTCAGTTTCAGCCGGCTTTTTCGACTACGATAACGATGGCAAGCTTGATCTCTTTGTAACCCGCTACATGGATTGGGACACCAAACACAGTAAAGATTGCGGCGGCAACTACCATACTTATTGTCCGCCGGAAGAATTCCCCTCCACCACCAGCATCCTGTATCACAACAATGGCGATGGAACCTTCACGGACGTGAGCCAGCGTTCCGGAATCGCATCGAAGAAGGGACGCGCATTAGGTGTTGCATTTGCCGACTACGATGGCGACGGATTCACGGACATATTTGTGGCCAACGATGGCATGCAGCAATATCTATTTCACAACAACGGCAACGGCACTTTTTCGGAAGTTGGTCTTGAAGCCGGAACTGCGCTCTCTCAGGATGGGCGCCGCCTTTCGGGCATGGGGGTGGTCTTTCAAGACTATGACAATGACGGGCGGCCGGACGTCATCGTGACCGAACTGCCCAGGGAAATCTATGGCGTCTACCACAATGACGGTGACGGAACGTTCACCTATCGCAGTCTTGAAACCGGCCTAGGATTACTTTCCAGCGGAAGTTCCGGTTGGGGCGTTGGCCTGGAAGATTTCGAGAATGATGGCTGGAAAGACTTGTTCGTCGCTCAGGGACACGTGTTGGACAACGTGGAGCAAATCGATCCTTCTCTTCATTATCTTGAACTGCCGCTGCTGGCAGCGAACCGCAACGGCCGATTCGAGCGCATCGATTCCGGCGGCACCGTTCCCGCAGCCGCGCGGGGAGCCGCTTTTGGCGACTTAAATAATGATGGATGGCAGGACGTTGTCGTCACGACTTTAGGCGGCCATCCCCAGGTATTCTTCAATCGAGGCGGCAAAAGTCACTGGCTCGTCGTCACTCTTCGCGGCACGCGGAGCAATCGGGATGGCTTCGGCGCTCGCGTGCAAGTGAACGGACAAACGCGTTTTGCAACCTCAGCTGGCAGTTATCTTTCCGCGAGCGATAAGCGACTGCACTTCGGGCTGGGCGCGGCCGACAAAGCAAAAATAGAAATTGCCTGGCCATCGGGCGCGCATCAAACTTTGAACGACGTTCACGCCGATCAGTTTTTAGAAGTGCGTGAACCGGAGAAGCCGTGATCCACGCACTCTTTATTCTATGGTTGGCATGGCAGACAGCATCGCCACAAGCCGCCGAGCACATGCAGGCAGGGATGGCTGCCGATAAAGCGCGGAAGTTTGACGTTGCTATCTCAGAGTATAAGAAGGTTACGGAACTGGACCCGGCATTTGCAGATGGCTTCATCAACCTCGGCCAGTCGTACATGGAGAGCGGTGATTATGGATCAGCAATCTCCCCGCTCAAACATGCCTTGGAGTTAAATCCGAATCTGCTGCCGGCGCATCAACTGCTCGGCTATGCGCTGCTTTCGCAAGGCTACGCAAGCGAGGCAATTCCGCACTTGCAAGTCTCTCCCGATAAAACCGCGTTGGGCGTCGCGCAAATCCAAACCGGGCAACTGCCAGAAGCCGTGGCCAATCTTCAGGCTTCGCTGGCCGCACACCCTAACGATCCCGACCTCCTCTATTATCTTGGCCGCGCCAGTGGGCTGCTGGCGAAACAATCCGTTGATACCTTGCTTGCCGCCTATCCTGACTCCGCCCGCGCCCACCAGGCCATGGCGGAAAACTACTTTGTGTTGCGGCGAATGCCGGATGCCGAAAAAGAATATCGGGAAGCGTTGAAACTGCGTCCAAGTTTGCCCGAAGCGCACCTCGCGCTGGGTCAGGTGTATGCCGGCGCCTTCCAATGGCCCAAGGCAGAAGAAGAATTTCGTATGCAAGTAAGGCTGCAGCCGGGAAACGCTGAGGCCGCTTATCGCCTTGGAGAAGCACTGTTGGAGCAGGGAAAAGCACACGAGGCGCGCGCGGAGCTTTTGCGCGCCGATCGGTTAATGCCCGAGATGCCGGAGACACTCTATTCACTGGGAAAAGCCGCATCCCTGGAAAGTGACTCCGCCGCGGCAGAGAAATCCTGGACGAAACTTCTTTCCATCGAAAAACAAAGTTCACTGGCAGCACAGGCGCATTTCGGCCTTGCGGGAATCTATCGCAAACAGGGAAAAACGGCTGAGGCCAAGCACGAAATGCAGGAGTTCGAAAACTTGCAGAACAATGCGGTTCAGCCGCAACCGCAGCCATCCGCACAACCAGATTCGCAGCACTAGATTTTACTAATAACTCGGTATGGGAGCACTCGATATGAAACTGTCGCCCTCCGGCTTTCTTCGCAATTCGTCTGCCGCCATTTCTTGTCTTCTCGGCTGTCTGTTCTCACTTTCTCTAATTGCAGCACCACTGGAGGCAGCCGAACCTTCCGCGCGAAACATCGATTCCGGCTGGCAGTTCCGCGCCGTCGCCAACACCGGCCAAGCCGATGTCAAAGCTGATGTTAAGGGATGGCATCCCGCGCAAGTTCCCGGAGTAGTGCAGACTGACTTGCTGCACAATAAACTCATTCCGGATCCGTTCGATCGCGATAACGAATTTCATCTTCAGTGGATCGGGTTGGCCGATTGGGAATATCAAACGACATTCCAGATCGATGAGGCTGCGCTTGCCCACGACCACGTCGATCTGGTTTTCGATGGCCTGGATACATTTGCCGACGTCTACCTGAACGACCAGTCGATTCTCCACGCCGATAACATGTTCCGCCGCTGGCGAATCCCGGCAAAAACGATACTGAAAGCCGGGCCGAATACGCTGCGCATCGTATTCCATTCGGCGGTAGAGAAGATGATTCCATACGCCAAGGCTCAACCTTATATTCTGCCCTCCATCTCAACCCACAATTACGGAAACGAAGAGAACATCGCAACCGCTCCCTATACCCGGAAAGCTCCTTACAACTACGGCTGGGATTGGGGACCGCGTTACATGACGGAGGGCATTTGGCAGCCGGTACGCCTTGAAACCTGGGATGCGCTTTGCATCGACAACTTTCATATCCACCAAAACAGAATTACAAGTGACTTGGCCAATGTCACGGCCGAGCTTGACATCGACGCAACCAAGCCCACGACTGCAACTCTTACTCTGGCTCACGACGAAATGTCTGGACCGCCGGCATCCGATGGAACCCAGACTCTGCAACTCAATCCCGGCATCAATCATGTTTCGTTCCCCCTGCGCATTACCGCTCCGAAACTCTGGTATCCGATTGGTTATGGTCCGCAGAATCGTTACCGATTCTTTGCCGTGATTAAGATGGGCCGCGAAGCTGCGGCGCACGCCGAAACGAAAACCGGATTGCGCTCTGTCGAGCTGCGGCGCGTTCCCGATCAATGGGGCAAGAGCTTCGAGTTCGTGGTCAACGGTATTTCTGTATTCGCCAAGGGCGCTGACGTAATCCCCTTCGACAGCTTTCCCAACCGTGTCACACCAGAGATTCACCGCAACATTCTCCAGGCCGCTCGCGACGCGCACATGAACATGGTGCGTGAGTGGGGCGGCGGTTACTATGAGTCCGATGATTTCTACGATATCTGCGACGAACTCGGCATCATGGTTTGGCAGGAATTCATGTTCGGCGGAGATATGGTCCCCGGCAATGTCGCCTTCCAGGAAAATGTCCGGCAAGAGGCCATCGACCAGGTCAAGCGCCTGCGCGATCACCCCAGCATCGTAGTCTGGTGCGGAAATAATGAAGTTGAAACCGGTTGGTACCACTGGGGTGACCGCCAGGAATTCAAAGAATCAATTTCTCCGGAGGCCCGCGATCGCGTCTGGCAGGACTATGTAATTCTTTTCTCTGACATCCTGCGGAGCACCGTATCGCAATACGCTGATCCCGTGCCCTACACCCCCAGTTCTCCCAGCGCAAACTTCGAGGAAGTTCCCGACAATCAGCACAACGGCGATATGCATTACTGGCAAGTCTGGCACGCGCAAGCGCCCGCCTCCGACTATACGTTGCAATTTCCGCGCTTCATGAGCGAATACGGATTTCAATCCTTCCCCGAGATGCGCACCATCGAAACCTTCGCCAAGCCGGACGACTACGATATTCGTTCCACTGTCATGCAGGCGCACCAAAAAAATAAAGGCGGTAACGAACGCATTCTCACCTACATGCTGCGCGAATACCGCCAGCCCAAGGACTTCGCTTCTTTCGTTTATCTCAGCCAGGTGCAGCAGGCGGAAATCATCAAAATCGGCGCTGAGCATCTGCGCAGGCAGCGTCCGCGCACCATGGGCTCACTCTACTGGCAGTTGAACGACTGTTGGCCGGTCGCTTCCTGGGCCAGCATCGACTACTACGGCCGCTGGAAAGCCCTACATTATTATGCTCGCCGCTTTTACGACGATGTAGTGGTCTCTCCATTTCTGCACGATGACAAAGTAGACGTGTACGTCGTGTCAGATAAACTTCAGCCGCTCACCGGCACCATTCACATGCGCCTGCTCGATTTCTCTGGCAACTCCCTGCTTGAGCAGACCAAAGAGGTTCAGGTTCCCGCGCAATCGAACGCAATCTATTTCTCGGTCGACGAGGCATCTCTTGCGGCCAAGACCAACCTACACAAAAGCTTCCTCGTATTCGACCTTGAAATATCGGGAAAAAGAGTATCCCGAAATCTGATCTTCTTTAACACAATGCACGATCTCGAATTGCCAGTCGCACCCAAGATCGAAACAACTCTCAACCAAAGTGTCGGCGATTATACTGTGACGCTTCAATCACCAGTGTTGGCCCGCAGTGTATATGTATCCTTCGGCGATCTTGATGTCCAAAGCTCCGATAATTATTTCGATCTGCTTCCCGCCGAGCCCGTCACGTTGCATCTAAAGTCCTCTGCAACGCTTGAACAAATTAAAAGCGCATTGAAGACAATGTCTCTGACGGAGGCTTATAACGCCAATTGAGGCTGTCATGATTCGGAAAGAACGCGTCAGAATGGCAGCATTGGTTGTCCGCCCTACCAAAGCTCGATAGAGAGCGACTAAAAACGCTGACGGAATCGGTTTAGAATATATATGCCGAACTAAACGGAACGCTGCCATGACTCTCTTGCCAACCACGATTTCACCAGGTTCGCGCTTTCGAGCCGCGATGATTTTGGCCATCGCTGCGGATGCGCTTCAACTCGCCGTAATTCCCTTATTTGTCGAAGGCGCGTTATCGCCCGCAGATGACTTGCTCGACTTTGGCGTCGCAGCCGCGCTGGTTCACCTTCTTGGCTGGCACTGGGAATTTCTGCCATCGTTTCTTGTAAAGCTGGTTCCTGGAGTCGATTTGGT
>JBAUVJ010000592.1:0-9711 GCA_049583165.1 Candidatus Sulfotelmatobacter sp.
TTACGGCACCGGGCCCATGGTGCGCGATCCTGAGACCCGCAAGTATCGGCGCACACGGTTGTTCGTCCTGACGCTGGGCTGCAGCCGGAAAGCAGTTCGTCTGCTGACCTTCCGCTCCAGCGCCCGCACACTGACGGCCACAAAGAAATCCCACGACGCGGTCTAATATCGATTGTCCAGGCTTTTTCAATGCCGGGCATGAGATTAACCGAAACCGCCTGGCCACGCACGGGCACAGAAATCTCAATGTCTTAGGCCGTTCATTTGGGATAATGACTACCAAGACGCCAGGTTTAAGCTGGTGCATTGCTTCTGCCTGATCATGCGCCTTCACAATTTTTGAATACCGAACGTCTTTGTAAGTAAAGCTCACGGTAACACCCTAAAGATTTTCAAGCAGTCCACAGGCCACCATGTAGCTCAGCGCACGTCGCTTCTCCATAGGTGGCGAATTCCTTTGGTTGTTGGCCGGCTCGCACGCAAATCGAAGAAAATGGCAAAGTGTCAGCAGTTCATATTCTTCTGAGCTGACTCCTTCTCCTCCAACGTGCCGGCGTATTTGTCGAATCGCTTCAATCCTGCCATCGCCCTCCTCGAAATCACGAGGAGGAAGCAGGCGGGTCCCGTACAAATTCCGTAGTGCCGCCATGGAGAGCAGCTTGTTTTTCGTATCTCGCGCGGTCAGGGCGATGCTTGTTTCAAGCTTCGCCGGGTCGCGTGCCATAGACTCTTTGACTCCGGAGTGCGAGAAATCGATCAAAATCGTGTCGATGGTATTCCATCGCACGAATACATTGCGGATATTGAGATCTCCGTGTATCAGACAAAAAAAGTGATCGCCTTCCGCGAGGTTCTCTAACTTGTGCCACACCTCCGAGGGGGCGGGCAGTTTCTTATTCATTTTCAGTGCGTTTTTATGGGCTGTGTCCAAAGACGAAGGATCGGGCAAGAGCGCCTTTTTTTCTCTCTCCTCGCGAGGCATGCCGGAATCTGCAAGGGCTTTGTACTGCTGGACATAAAATCTTCCCAACGACAAACGCTGTTTTTCTGAGTTTCGCCGCCAGGTTCCTAAAGCGCCGTCAAACAGAGACACGATAACGAGTTCCGGATTCGTCGCGGCTGCCAGATAGCTCTCCAACCTTTGGGATCGGCTAATAAAAGCTGACACGAGAACAGCCCGCGACGAGCCCTTTACAAAGCGGTTTTCGAGAACCGGTGCCCGGAACGGGAACGGTACAAAATCTCGCACGAATGCGCAGTAGGTTTCAAATTCGGATTGGAGATCAGCTCTCCGCGCTGCCTTTGCCACGAATGGCTGGCAGCGTCCGGTATCAGTGTAGGCTTCAATTTTCCACACTTTGCAGTCCTTGGAATACCCTCCATCTTGACTCGACAATTGCACGCGGGCGAATCCGTCGAAGGCCCTCCGCAGAAGAATAGAGTCGAGTTCGTAGTCTTCTGGCGGATCATATTTCACGTGGCCTGAAAGGGGCGCACTCAGCCTTTGATTGGCGGACGGTCCAGCTTGATGTGCACGCAAGACCCGAGCGAAACCGTCGGTGGTAAGGCCAAGTGCGGCAATCAGCTGGTTAGTCCTATTTCGCAAATCGTTCTGTAATGTATACGCGGTGCTCGAATTCCTCGATGCCGCCGCGAGCAATACACCATAGTCAATGATGCGCGAAGTGCTCGCTAATCGCAGGAGTCTTCCGAGAGCTTTGTTGGCCTCCTCGTCTACGGCGGAAACGATCACCGCAAAGAGGTCGGAGGCGCTTGCGTCAAAGTGCTCAATATTTCGCGTCGATTCAACAAAAAGGCCAAGAATCTCAGCAACATCCAGCAGGTCCTTGGGGGCTTGGCGCCCCACCCATACCACCCGATTTCTGCTGCTAGTATTCACGCAGGCCTTCCCGCCATCGGCCAGGTGTCCCCCCTCGCAAACCCTCCGCGCAGTGAACAGACGACACACTGCGGATCTGGGCTGCCAGCTGCAGCCCGAACCACTCCTTTATTGAATAAAACCAACTGGTGCCGCGAAGCAACCGGCAGCCCCGCGACCGCGGAGAGCATCATTGTCACGCCGAGCGAAGCCACAGTGCCGTTTAGGGAGATAACTGCCGGTTGCGGTTCTATGGCACCCACGATATACGGGTCACGAGTCCGAGCCTCGTCCGTCAGCAGATCTCGTCGGACTTCCTCGGGGTCGAGAAGTTCATCACAAACCAAACAGGGCAGCCCTGGGGCAAGCATCTGCACACGGCCCGTTACGCTTTCTACAGAGCCACCTCGTACTTGCACCCTCACACCGAGGTCAATCGTAGGGATCACGTATTGATATGCAATTTGATTGATGACCGCGCGGCTGCCGTGCGAATCCGTACAGCAAAACAAGAAATCGCACGCGAGGATGTGGTGGGCATCGTCGGTCAAGATGACATTGCCACCTATCGGTTTCACTTCGAGGTCAGGGTTTATGCACAGGACGGCATCCGCGGCGACCTCGACTTTAGATCGACCAATATCCTTTCGCGTGGCGCCTACAACCCGATTTAAATTTGTTTCCTCGATAACATCAGGGTCCAACAGGAGCAGCTTTCCGACACCCAGATGCGCCAGTTGTTCCGCGACGATCGAACCCATGCCGCCAAGACCGATGATGCCCACCGTTAGCGATGAAAGCGTTGCTTGGCCTTCAGCTCCGAACGCACGGACACTCCGATCGAACCGGTTAGGGAGCGCAAGGGAGGACCCAGGCGTCCGGCGGTGAATTCGCACGTCTCTTCCGACCTCGATCACCGGACAGAGACGCTCGGGGGCACAGTTGCGCGCAGTCCAAATCCTCGCTATGCAATCCTTCGGCGTCAGAAGGAGAGAACCATGGGGACAGTCACCGGTACGGGAAAACAAAGCTGGCATCAACAAGCGTTCACCCTCATCGTCAACAGGCGAAAAATGAGCTTCGTCGGCGAAAGGGTGCGTATGCGTTAGAACCAGCGACAGACCTTCCTTTCGCGCTCTCTTCAGGAGGGGCATGATGAACGAGGGATCGAGTACAGCCCGAAGGCGTTCTTGTGCTTGGTATGCTTCTGGAGGGGCGGCGAAATACTCTCTCACCAGCAGTCGGGTCGAGCGAACCGCAAGACTGATTCACAGCGACCCTTCGCTGCGACTTCATCTCCCCCCAAACGCGGCACACAACTCGCACACAAGGATGTTCAAGCATCCAAGTTTCTCGTCAAGACGAGACGAGATTAATCAGGGAATCGTTGTCCAGTTTTCGATCACTAACTTCGGAACTCGCGCAAATTCTCGCGTGTTATTCGTGACCAGCGTCAACCCGAGGCCTCGGGCGTGGGCCGCAATGAACAAATCGTTGGCCCCGATCATCGTGCCAGGCGTCTCCAAAGCAGCGCGAATCTGAGCATAGTGCAGAGATGCTATGTCGGGAAAATCTAGAACCTCGACGTAACCTAGAAAAGCATTCAGCGCCGCTCCATCCTGCTGTCGTCGCGGAGACACTTCGACCCCGAACAGGAGTTCCGACTTCGTGATTACAGAGATGCAGACATCACTGACGGGAACCTTCTGCAGGTGCTTGAGAACCGCATCATTGGAGCGCTTCATGATGTAGGAACAAGTATCTGTGTCCAGCATGTATCGCGGCATTACGGCTCACGCTCCTGTACGGGCAGATCTTCGACCCTTTCCATGAAATCAGCCGACGCCACAGGGCCCTCAGCAAGGTAGGCAGCCCAATCAAACGGCCGAGGAGACAGGACCACCTCGTTTCCTTTCCTGCGTATGAACACTTCCTGCGTGTTGAACTGGAATTCCTTGGGCAAGCGGACGGCTTGACTCCGATTATTCATAAAGACTTTCGCTTTGCGTTGCATGGGCCTCTCCGGATGCGCGGATTCTTGTGGCATATACATGAGTATATGCCATGGTTGCCGGTTGCGCCAGGGCGCACTGAAGGGGCAAGTCAGCAGAGCCGGCTGATCGGCCGTCATTCCTCCATTCTGGTTGATCCCTTCTCTTCGTTACACCACCAATGTGTCGCTTGGATGTTGTCCGGATGATTGTCCCTCCATACCCCGCCCATTCCTTTCGGATTCTTGCGGTCAGGCACGATGTCGTTGTAATCGGTCAACTCTTCGTGGCAGCTGGCGCATATGCCAGCTTGTTGACGGATCTTGCGGTTCAGGAGCTTCCGCATCTCGGCAGGAGATCGAAGTTCCCGATATCCACGCGGGTGGTGTGGATCTTCAATGCGCTGCACCCCTATCCTTATTAACGTTGCGCGTTCCTTTCGTATTGGCTCCCGGCCACAGCTAGAAAATGATCGATATATAGGACAAAATTCCTTGCGACGGAGCTTCATAGGACACCTCCGGTGAGATGGAAATCCTCCCTTGATATATCCTTCCGTGGGAGAACAGTTCGATCTCATGACTGTCCGCTACGCGACACCCGGGTCTCGTCAAGCCGGTACAATAGTTCTGCACAAGTTGCTGTGAAAATTTCTTCGCATCACCGAACTGGAGATTTCATGAAGTATGTGTGGGACACACTTGCTCTCTGTCTTGCTGCTCTAGCTATAACTGGGGCCGCGCCCGCGCAGCAGAAGCCCTACACTGATGATCTGAACGAGAACTATAAGCTTCCCTCCTTCGATCGCGATTACACCAGGCGCGAAGTGATGATCCCCATGCGTGACGGCGTGAAACTCTTCACTGTGATCTGGATTCCGAAGGGTGCGCACGACGCCCCCATTGTATTGACGCGCACTCCCTATGATGCGGCGCACCACGTTGGTGCGCCCGACGCAAGTCATCTGCTCGACGCCTTGCCCCTAGCCGAACACGATTTCGTGAAGGCGGGATATATCCGAATCTACCAGGACGTGCGCGGCAAATACGGTTCCGAGGGTGCTTCTCTAATGACGCCGCCGCCTCTCGGTTCGGGCTACAACAATTCTGGCGCGGACGATACCACTGACGCGTGGGACACCATCGACTGGCTGGTCAAGAACGTGCCCGAATCCAATGGCCGCGTCGGCATGATCGGAAGCTCCTATGAAGGCTTTACGGTGGTCATGGCGCTGCTGCATCCACATCCTGCGCTAAAGGTCGCGGCGCCCGAGAGCCCAATGGTCGACGGCTGGATGGGCGACGATTGGTTCCACTACGGCGCGTTTCGTCAGACCAACATCGACTACATCCTCGGCCAGACCAGCCGACGCGGTCGAGGCGTTGCCGACCCGCATCTTGGCGACGACTACACCAATTTTCTCGAACAGGGTTCAGCCGGGTCTTATGCCCAGTCTCTCGGCATGGATCAATTGCCTTACTGGAAAGATATAACAGACAATCCAAGCTACGATGCCTTCTGGCAGGCGCAAGCGCTCGACAAACTGATCGCCAAAACTAAATTGACCGTGCCCACGATGTGGGAGCAAGGCCTGTGGGATCAGGAAGACATGTATGGCGGAAATCACAGCTATCACGCCTGGGAGCCGCAGGACACCAGCAATACCATGAACTTTCTGGTCATGGGACCGTGGTTCCACTCACAAATCAACCGTCAGGGCCGTGCGATCGGCCCGTTCGTATGGGCCACTGATACCACCGAGCAGTGGCGTCGCGACGTTCTGCTGCCGTTCTTCAAACAATACCTTGAGCCCGGCTCGCCAAAGGCCAACACCCCGCCTGTGTGGGTCTATGACACCGGCGCCGACCGATGGAATACGCTGCAGAAGTGGCCGGTAAGTTGCGAGGAAGGTTGCAGCGGAATCTCGAAGGCGCTCTATTTAGCTGCAGACGGCAAGTTATCTTTCGACCATCCGCAAGCTAGCAGTGCGCAATATGACGAGTATGTCTCCGACCCAGCCAAGCCCGTACCCTACCGCCTCCGGCCCGTGGTAGGCGCCGGCGGAGGCTGGCGGACATGGCTTCTCACCGACCAGCGCTTCGTTGATGGGCGTCCCGACGTCCTGACTTATGAGTCCGCAGCGCTGACCTCGCCGATGAAGCTGGCCGGCGAACCGATCGTGCACCTCGTTGCCTCCACCAGCGGCACAGACTCCGACTGGGTGGTCAAGCTGATCGATGTCTATCCAAACGGCCAAGCCGCTCGCATCGATATTGACGGAACCTTCCCCGGTACTTTAGGTTTGCAACCGGACATGAGCGGCTATGAACTTCCAATCGCCATCGATATTTTCCGCGGCCGTTATCGCACCAGCTTTTCGCAGCCTGAAGCGATTGTTGCCAATCAGCCGCTAGTGTATAAATTCGCGCTGCCGAATGTGAACCACACCTTCCAAGTCGGACACCGCATCATGGTGCAGGTGCAGTCCACGCTGTTCCCGCTCTACGATCGCAACCCACAAAGCTTCGTGCCTAACATCTTCTACGCGAAGCCTGCGGACTATATAAGAGCGACGCAACGCATCTGGCATGAACCGGGTGAGGCAAGCTATATTTCTTTGCCCGTAACCCTAGCCCCGCAATAGGAACGTTGCGCTGATCATGTAGTTTTCAGCTGGAGCATTATTTTCTTTTCGAAATGCCGGGTCGCCGAGAACTGATCCTCAGCAGGCCAATTCGGATAAAAGCCAGGCCCGGCCATTTTCCAATCGCTCGAGTCTGACGCGCTCATGGAACAACTCGCCAATCAAGTCGTTGTCGCGTCCTCGCGCAACGATCCCGAACACACTCGAAAGTGTGAAATGCTGATTGGCCGACTGCGCGAGGGGTTCTTGCAGGCGTTTTAGAACGTTTCGGAACCGCGCTTTCTGAAGACTGTCGGAAGGGGTGAAGGCCGTTGAGGTTGGGACGGCGCTCGCACCAGCGCTAGCCGCCACCCTCGAGCATGGTCAGCGCAATCTCTCCACATACTACGGATAGGACCACCTGATTTTTTCACTGTCTTCGTCTGCGCCCTCTACGCCCTCAACGGTATTCGTTTGGCCGTCCAGGTAGTGCAATAGATAAAGGGAGAAGCGGATGTGTGCAGCAAAATCAAAGATGGTTGCGGTCAGTGCGTGGCGAGGGGAAATTTTGCTTAGCCGCGCTCTTTGCCGCCAGACCCGAAACGCATCGGGGCGCAAAAGCGGTCAGAGGCAAAAAAACGCATCAGGGGATTGTTTTGAAAAATCGCAGACTTCGCGTCGGCGCAACGTGGGCTCAGTGGTCGCAAACGCATCAGGATAGCGAGACGTGGTGCGTGAAAAATGTGTCAGGGTCAGCTTTCAGAGATGCCGACTGATCGGCCGCAAGTCGGATTGCCGTCTTTACGGATCTAGGATCATCGGAAATCTGGCACACGATTCGCACACCGAGAGTCGTGCACTCGCACGAACGCAGCAGCCGAGAACTCGCCCAAAGTTTGTGTTGTGTGATCACGCAGACGCATCAGCGTCCGCTCCGCAAGAAGTACACTTGGTTGGTCCAGTCCATTTCCCCGGCCTCGCCAGCGAGCGAAATCAGCGCCCGGACGAGGCCTCCAATGTCTGCCGGCGAGATTGTCTTTTCATCGACAAAGATCACACCGCCATGGGATCGCTCTTCCTCCGCCCAGAGCTTTAGCAATGGAGGGATCGTCCTGCGATCATACGTGACCAGAGTCAACCGTTGCTTCGCCGCTTCTAACAAGCAAACAGAATCTTCCTTCCCAAGAAAGTTTCCACTCTCCCACTGCACCATCGAGTGGATGAGCAGGGATCGATTCCGACGTTGAACGCCACTCGCTACCTCCGGGGAAATGTGCTCGTCGAGAAGCAGCTTGAGCATGTCACCCGCGCTTGATCTTTCTGGCGGCAAAATCGACCGCTTGCGGAAGCATGCGCTTTAGGCTGTCGAAGTCGGATGCATCGTTCTCTGCTAATGCCTCGTTCACTTCCTCGGGGAACGCCTCCGAGTAGTTAAGGGCAGCTCGAACCTTCGCTTCCGGCCAATTCAGATGTTTGGCCACGCCCTTGGCATTTCCCTTGTAGCTGCGAAGCAGCAACATGACTTCCCAGATCGCCAGGGTACTTCCTTGGATATAGGCCTGCCGGCCTGCCGCTGAATCCCGAAAATCCAAGAAGGCAAATTCCGACCTCCTTAAGCCCTCTTCCACCAAGCGAGCGCTAGCATCACTCGGTGTCCAGCCGTGCCGCTTCGCGATCCGTTTCAAACGTTTCCCACTCTCCACCGGCAAACGCATACTGAGAACTATGGAACGCGCAGGCTTCATCGATCCTCCTAATTGTAACTGTTGTAAGTATTGTATCATCTGCCGGGACAATGCAATGCTACGAAGGTGGGCTTCATCTGGTAGATGATCATCGAAATGCAGGTAGCGGGATGGCCGTTCCCCTGCGTTTTCTGCCTCTGAGCCAGGCCAGAAAAAACAAGCAGTGCGTATGCCCTGCCGTTCAGCCAGTGACCAGAGCGGAAATCCGCCGTACCAGATGCGATCGCCGGGTTGCTGGATCGTTGAAGGCGTACCGTTGTTTGCGTTTGGGATCGCAAGAGCTCATGGCTACGATCCCATGATGTTCCAGGTAGAGTAGGCCGACAATTCTCATGACGATTCTCCTGAAGATAACAGATGGACAAGCGCAATCGACCCGGACGTCGGTCAGCGTTGCGCGCGCAGCAATGCCGCGACCAAGCGACGAAACTGGTCGCTGCCGCTTCGGGTCCGGCTGAGCAACTGAGTAGGAAACCGGGCACCGGATTAATTCATCATTCCTTGGGCACGCCGGGCCGTTTCCTGCGCTTCTCGCGTTCGATTTCTGGACCTGGAATATCTTGGTTCAGCGCCGAATGAGTCTCAATTGGAATCGTCTGCCTTGGCCGAAACCAGCGAGTAAAGAAAAAACAGGATGCCCAGGAACACGACCGGAAATCCAACCATCGCAAACACAAGAAATGCAGACGGCTGTACCCAGCGAAGGGACAGTAGTTCCACGAGCAGGCCGGCCAGAATCAGCACGGCGGAAATACGCACTCGCGCCTGTATACCACTGGATGAAATCATTGCGACGGCTCCTGCCAAAACTTTACTGTGCCGAGTCCGGCTGTGTTGTGTACCGTGTCGTGACAGCCGCTGGTCATGCACGAAGTCTGATTCGAAACCAGGTCGGAACGCAGCGCTGCGTGCGTAGGAGATTCTTCAAACGATCGCGCGCCCAGGTGGCAGTGCAGGCACTCGCGATTGTTGTAGGGCACGTACAGACGAATTGGATTCATGGGCTTGCCTAAGTATTGGACATATACGTGATGCAACCCGCGCCACTTAGCTCGAATTCCTCCATAAAGAACGTAGTCGGTATGGCAGGTGTAGCAAACCTGATCGGCGGGAACGCGATGATTTTGAAAGTGCGCTGCCGCCACATAGTGCGGATCGTCCACCCAGAGACTCTTTCCGTAGGGCTCCATGATGTGGCAGGAAAGACAGAATGTTGTCTCCTTCGAGGATTCCATTTTTGCCGAGCTTCCGATCACGCTGCAAAGAACTGGAAGCAGAAATAATCCCAGGAACGCAAGAACCTTCCCGCCGCGATTCGCGGTGAATACGGGACGTGCGACCAGCAGCGCAGCCAGCCCGAGGCTCAGCGCGAAAACCAAAACCGTCAACGTTCCGGGAGAAACCACAGTTAGACTCCCCTCCGTGTAAGCCTACTTGGCCGCGCTCAGCGTGCGGATATAAGCCACCAAACTC
>JBAUVJ010000593.1:0-7112 GCA_049583165.1 Candidatus Sulfotelmatobacter sp.
CTCACTGACATTTTCGCCAGGATGCGGGACAATGGGGCACTCCGATGGAGTCGCTGCCGAAATCCGGATCGCGCCTGTCCTCCATTGACGCTCTTCGCGGCGCTGTGATGATCATCATGGCTCTCGATCACGTTCGCGATTTCTTCCACATCGGGGCCATGTCATTCTCCCCCACCGATCTCAGTCGAACTACTCCACTCCTCTTTTTCACTCGCTGGATCACTCATTTTTGTTTACCTGTGTTCATGTTCACCGCCGGCATGGGAGCGTTCCTCTTCGAGCGCAACCATACAAAAGCTCGCCTCTCCCGCTTCCTGTGGACGCGCGGCCTCTGGTTTATCCTGTTGGAGCTCACGGTGATGCAATTCGCCTACGACTTTAACTTTTCCCACCACAACGTGATTTATCTTTTGATCCTCTGGATCTTCGGCATTTGCATGGTCGCAATGGCGGTGTTGATTTATGTGCCGGTGCGCTGGCTCGCCGCGCTCAGCATGGCCGTCATCCTGTTTCACAGTTGCCTGGATGGCATCGACGCATCGCAGTTCGGCTCGGGCGCTATGGTCTGGAATCTGTTGCATGAACCGGGCATTATCCCGTTTGCGGGCGCACGAGTATTGGTAAGCTACACTTTTTTGCCGTGGATCGCGGTAATCGCGGTGGGCTACTGCTTCGCTCGAATATTTCTTCTGGACCCCGCGCATCGCCGCCGGATCATGCTCAGAACTGGACTCGCGCTGACGGCTGCGTTCGTCGTCATCCGCGCGATCAATCGCTATGGAGACCCGGTGCCGTGGTCGCAGCAGAAATCAGCCGTATTCACCCTGCTCTCGTTTCTCAATTGCACAAAATATCCTGGATCGCTCGATTTCCTGCTGATGACGATCGGCCCCTCACTCCTTGTGCTGGGGTACCTCGATCCGCGCAGCTTCAAGATTTCCAATCCGTTGATTGTTTTTGGACGCGCGCCGATGTTTTACTTCGTTCTGCATTTCTACCTCATACACGCCCTGGCGGTGCTCGCAGCGTGGCTCCGCTACGGCGCGTCGGCCGCCAAGTTCATCTTCCATCCCTTGCCCTCGATGGGCGGACCGCAGCAATTATTTCCGGCGAGGTTCGGATACGGCTTGTGGGTTGTGTATGGAGTCTGGATGCTGACGGTGCTGCTTCTCTATCCTGTCTGCCGATGGTTTACAAAAGTCAAAGCCACACGACGGGACTGGTGGCTGAGTTATCTCTAAGCGCAACCGATGTTGAGAGAAGTCAAACGCGCCTTGCTCTCTAGTCGTGCTGCATCACCTCATCAATAACGGCCTTGCCGCCCTTATCCACGGTAACGACCTTGTGAATGGGCGCATAGCCCGAGAGAGTGATGTCCACGATGTAGTTGCCCGGATCGAGCATCACGTCGACCGGCGAACTCTTCTCCAGCATATGCTGGTTCACCGCCACCTGAGCGCCTTTCGGCTGAGTCTTGATGCTGACCGTCGCCATGCCCTGGGCTTCTTTACCGCCAAATAATTTCTTCATCTTGCCCACGGTCTTGATGTCGTCCACGTTGCCCAACGAGCGCAGGGTCGGCGAGAAGCTGACTGTCTGCGCGAGCACGAACTGTGCGCTCGTGGTTTCATCGATGTATCCCGATTTGCGCACGAGCACGGTGTGCTGCCCCTTATCCACTGAGACTTGCGCGGGAGTCACTTTGCCCGTATCTCTGCCATCGATATAAACGTTGGCGCCGGCAGGCGTGCTGGCCACCGAAAGCGTCGCCATCAGTTGCGAGAGATGGCTCACCACAAATGCCTTGCTGCCTGAGGCGACTTCAACCGTGCGAGTATCGGTGGAGTAGCCGGCCTTGCTGACGGTAACGCTGTGCTGGCCGGGATTAACTCCCGACAGAGTGAACGGTGTAACCCATGACGGATCGGTTTTTCCGTCGAGCTGCACCTGCGCGCCCTGCGGAGTCGAATCGATGGCCATCAGTCCGGGAACGATAACGGGAGCGACCGGTGCCGCTGATTTTTTTCTGCCGGCCTTGCCTCTCGTGGCCGCGGACGCGACGCGAGTGGGCGCTGTATGCGTTTCTACCACTGTGGGCGCAGCTTCAACCTGCACTGGCTCAGGGATGGGCTGCGGTTGCGCCTGCACAGGTTGCGCCGGTGCTGCAGGCTGGCTTGCGGCCGCTTGAGACGCCGGTTCTGGTGTTGGACGCGAAGCATCGTCGTCGCTATTCAAATGGTTGATGTGAAGGACCAGGCCGATCGCGATAATAAGAATCAACACGGCCGCGCCCGCGATGGAATAAACCATCAGGCTGGGCGGAACATTCTTGATTTCCCTGATCGCCTTTTCAGCGACTTCGCGCGGCTGAATTTTCGGTCTCTCCGGCTCCGAGCCCTCGTAAACAGTCGGCGGGAGTACAGCCTCCTGCTGCATCGGCGCGGACGGCGTCGGCGGCGCGATATAAATTTCCTTCAGCGGGGGAAGTTCGGTCATCTCCGAAAAACTTGTCCCCTTGCTGCCCGCCGGCGCGTCGCCAGCCATCATGGGATCAACGGTGAAGTTGGGTGTCTCAACGCTTGGCGCTGCGACTTCCGACTCATCAAGAGTAGCGGATGACATGGACACGGCAAATGGCGACGCATCGCCGTTCGCCTTGCCACGTGAAGTGCTGGGCGGGGTCGGCGCTTCGAGTTTGGACTGGAACTGCGGCTCGGCTGCGGCTTCCGCGCCTCCCCATCCCGCTGCGGCAGCGGCCGCCTTGGCAGCCGGCTCCCGTTTTGCAACCGCTGGTGTCGCAGATGGACGCGGCGCCGCTGGAGCCTGAGCGGCTACAGGTTTCTTTTCGACCGGCTTGGGCGGAGCCGACACGGCTTTCGCTTGAGGCGTCGCCGCTTTTATCGGGGCCGCAACCGCTGGTGCCTTAGACGCCGCGGCCGCAGCCTTCGCGGCTTGCGGCTTCGATTCTTTGCATTTCTCCAGATCGTCGAGCAGCTCTCGCCCGCTCTGGTAGCGTTCGCCCGGATCCTTCGCGATCGCCTTCATGATGAGATCGCTGAGCAGCGGATGAAGCTTGGGATTCACATGCATCGGCGGCACAGGCGTGCTTTCGAGAATGCTCTGGCGCACGGATTCCGCATCCTCGCGATCGAAAGCCTTGCGGTCCGTTACCATTTCGTAAAACAGCGTGCCCAGGCTGAAAATATTTGAGCGCGCATCAATACTCTCGCCGCGAATCTGCTCCGGCGACATGTAATGCAGGATCGACGGCAACTCCGGCATCTGTGCGGTGAACTTGCCCACGCTGGAGACGCCAAATCCAAGAACCCTCACGGTCCCATCCCAGCCGCACATGATTTTCGCCGGCTCGAGGCTATAGTGAAAAACTTTGTGCGAGTGCGCGTGATCGAGGCCGCTGCAAACTTGTCGACCGATATCGAGCAGGTCCCAAATGGAAAATCCTTCCTTCCGCGCCAGCATGGTCGCAACGCTGTTGCCCTGGATGTACTCCATGGCGGCGCAAAACTGCCCTTCCATTTCTCCAGCGCCATATACGGGTGTGAGGTTGGGATTGCTTAGAACCTTGGTGGTCTCGGCCTCTTCCAGCAAACTCTTCTCCAGTTCGCCCGCGCTGTCGCCGAAGGCTGATAACTGGATGGCTTTCAGCGCGACGGTTTGACTGGTTTGCGGATCATTGGCCTTGTAGACCGTGCAAGTGGCTGACTTTGACAGCTCGCTCTGAATCTCGAAGTGGCCGATTTTAATGGACATTTGCTCCGTGCCTCATCCCAGTAAACGCCGCGCAGTCTCCCCCTCGGAACCTGCGTGGGCTAAGAACCTGGGCAGTACCGCTAGGATAGCGCTCGCGTGAATCGGGTTCGAGTTACCAAAGTACTGAAAAAACTGTGGACATTCGAGGCAGGAACATAGCGTTAAAACCGCAGCCGAAGCGAGTTTTACGGTGTTTCTTTTGGTTTAGTCCCGGGCCTGTACGGTGCGGCTAAGTCTCCCCACGAGCTCGCGGATGTGATCGATCAAATCTGTAGGTTCGTGTACTTTGAAATCGACGCCGATCATTGCGAGGTGCATCGAGAGCACATCCAGCGAATTCGATCCGGTGTGTAACATGCAGGAGTTTTGGTCAATCGCCTCCAGAACTCCGGCTCCGGGCGGAATCCGCTTCGCAATGATTTCCACCGAAGCATGCAGTGTTACCCGCGCGCGGTACGGATAGGGAGCGTATGAAACCGATCGAGCGACATAGGCGGCGAAATCTCCATCCGGCGGGTCACGCGGCACAAACATCGTGCTGGTCTTTATGCGCGAATCAATGCGGTCCACGCGAAAGGTACGCCAATCCTTGCGGCCCACGTCCCACGCCGCAAGATACCAGCGCTGCCCGGCGTGAACCACGCGATGAGGCTCTACCGCCCGCTCGCTCGGCGCTCCAGCGCGCCCGCGATAGCTGAAGCGAATTCTCTGCCGGTCGCGGCACGCGCCGGCAATCGACGCCAGCAGCCGCGCGTCGACCGTGGGACCAGCCCCGGCCATCGTCACGGGCACAATAAACGAATGCAGCGCGGCCACTCTGCGTTGCAACCGCGACGGCAACACCTGCTCGATCTTCAACAGTGCCCGCAGCGACGCCTCTTCGATGCCGGTGATGGTTGCCCCCGCCGCCGTGCGCAGCCCGAGGACAACTGCCACAGCTTCGTCATCCTCAAGAAGTAGCGGAGGCAATATCGCGCCTGAGCCCATCTGGTAGCCGCCGGCTATACCAGACGTGGAATGCACGGGATAGCCAAGACTCCGCAGCCGGTCTACGTCCCGCCGCAGAGTGCGCCCCGTCACCTCAAGCTCTTCGGACAGTCCAGCCCCCGACCAGTACCGTTGAGCCTGGAACAACGACAGCAGGCGAAGCAATCGGGCTGAGGTTTGCAGCATGTCAGAATTCTGCCACATCCGGCTTCACATTGAGGACTAAAACTGTCCGCAATGTCTGCTAGCTTTCTCGCTATCGAAAAGGCACGGGCCCTCGATGCGAAGACGAGATTGTAAGAACCAGATCGGACAGAACCGGATTGGAGAGACCCATGAAAATGACGGGTCTGTTTCGGAGTGAGTTGGAACGGGAAGCGGCGGGGACGCGCCATGTCCTCGGGCGCGTGCCCGAGGGATGCAATGACTGGAAGCCTCACGAGAAGTCGATGCCGCTCGGCTATCTTGCCACACTGGTCGCAACCATGCCGTCGTGGGTCGCCATGATGGTTGAGCAGGACGAACTGGATATGAACCCGCCCGGCGGCTCGCGCTACAAGCCAGAGGATTTGCGGACGGGAAGAGAACTTCTGGATGCCTTCGATCGCCATGTGGCCAAAGCGTGCGAAGCCCTGGCAAAAACAACGGATGACCATTTGCTGACGCCGTGGCGTTTGCTTGTAGCCGGGCACGTGGTGAATGAGCAACCCCGGCATGTCATGCTTCGCGATGCCGTGTTCAATCACCTGGCGCACCATCGAGGCCAATTGACCGTGTATCTGCGGTTGAATGGTGCGCCGGTTCCGGCGCTCTACGGTCCCTCTGCTGACGAACGCGGATTCTGATCGTCTTATATCTATGCCGTGAAGATCTAAGTCATGATCTTTAAGTCATGAGTGCCGCTCGCTTTAACGAATGAGCCCGAAAGTCCCCACTCTCCGCCAGCTTCGCCACTACTCAATCGTGCGCAGTCTTTTCAAGCCCACCAGCCTGCCGCGAGCCATTGCGCGCCTGGGCTTTGTCCAGGCCGACCCGATGCGCGCTCCCGCTCGCGCCCAGGATCTGATCCTCGCGCACCGGGTGAAGAACTATTGCGCCGGCGACCTTGCGCGCCGCTACCCCCGCCTGCCGATCGAGGAGGCCTTCTTCATCAACTACGGTTTCCTGCCTCGCGAGACGCTGGCCCTGCTGCATCCGCGCGAGATGCCGTGCTCCTGGGACGCCAAAATGCGGGCGCGCGCCGAAGAGGTGCTGGCGTTTGTGCGCGAGAATGGTTGCACCTACCCCAGGGACGTGCAGGCGCATTTCGACCATGGCCGCATGAAGCGCTGGGGCGGCAACCTGAGTGTCAGTTCGCATCTGCTGGAGGGCCTGCACTACTGCGGGCTGCTGCGCGTTGCGCGGCGCGAGGCCGGCACCCGCGTGTACCAGGCGATTGAAGAGATGATCGAACCGGTAATCGACCACAACAATGACACCCTACTCTCTCGCGCCGGACGGTTGCTGGATATGCTGGTGCAGCTCTATGCGCCACTGCCCGCGCCCAGTCTGCGTTATCTGTGCGGACTGTTGCGCAATGGAGTGCCTCATCTGGCGGACGAGGTGCGCCAGGTTCTGGAGCATGCCAAGTCCCGCTATGCCCATGCCCAGTTCGACGGCCTGCTGTGGTTCTGGCCGCTGGGCGAGAAGCCCGTGTCCGCCCGGAACCAAATCGATGACAAGCTGCGCTTCCTCTCGCCCTTCGATCCTGTGGTCTGGGATCGGCGACGCTTCCAGTTGTTCTGGGGATGGGAATACAAGCTAGAGGCCTATGTGCCGGCCGAAAAGCGCCGCATGGGCCATTACGCGATGCCCATGCTATGGGGCGAGCAAATGCTGGGTTGGGCCAATCTCAAGGTGGTCGATGGCCGGCTACGGCACGAGCTGGGCTTCGCCGGCCCGCGGCCACGCGGCGGAGCGTTTCAGGGTCGGTGGACGAGGCATTACAGCAGATGCAGGATTTCCTGGAACTCTCTCGAGAGCCACCAAGTCCGTAACTTTATTCTGCTCCACACAGTTATCACTAGTTAACGCGAACTATGTTATTGCGAACCACGTATTGCAAACCAGGGGTGACATTTGTCATGCAGCCCTGGTGACGATCTCCACTGGCATCGAACCCGGAGGAATGAAGTTATGGAATGCGTAAGTTCCGTATCCAAATGCAGCAGCGCTCGATTTTTGGTGCTAAGGCAGGTTGTGGGAGGCACGATCATTCATTTATTCTTGAGCGGCGCCGGGACCAAGTCGTTCCGCAGTCTGGCAAGCCGTGTCTTCCCTGGGGTTCGAATGGGTTCCATCATATGACTCTGACC
>JBAUVJ010000594.1:0-2728 GCA_049583165.1 Candidatus Sulfotelmatobacter sp.
CTAACGGACAGGCCTGGCTCAGATACGCCCAGCTCAGACAAACTTAGTTCATGCCCATCACGCAAATTCCATTCCAGGACCCAGTGGCTCCTCCCGAGAAGCCACAGCCTGAACAGCTTGGGCTCTACGATGCCCAGGGATGGGAGACCGCCTATCGTAATCTCGATGACGATGCCCGCGTACCGCACCTGCTCATCCAGTTGCAGGACGACCTTACGCGCTCGCGCCGCCGCGAGGCCGCGTGGATCTCGATTATTGTCCACATCATCCTCATCTTCTTCCTGGTGAAGTTTGACTGGTTTGAAAAATATCTTCCGTGGCATACGGCCGTCGCGACCAAGAATCTGACGACGGGCAAAGATGTGACGTTCCTCGAGCTTCCCTCAGACCTGCAAAAGTTGCAGACCAAGCCCAATACGAACATTGCTTCCGACAAGAATCGCATCGCAATGACGCGGCACCCGGAGTTGGACGTCAAGGAGTTACGTAAGATTCTGGCGACGCCGGCGCCGGGAGCGCCCGGTTTGAATGCGCCCAAGGCACCGCCCCCGCCACCGCCATCTTCCGCCGGCCTGGCGCAAAACCAGCCGCCTGCTCCTCAGCAAGCGCCCAATCCGCAGGTTGCGCAACTGCAAACGCCGGCCACGCCGAATATCAACAATGAGTTCAAGAAGTACGCTGGCTCCATGTCCGCAGGTTCCGCTATTGAAGAAGCTGCGCGGGCTGCGGCCGCTGGGCGTGGGACTGGTCAGCAGGGTAACGGTGGAGATTTTGGCTTAGGCACTGGCGCGCACGGACGCCAGATGGGGAACCTTGAAGTTCTTAGCGATACCATGGGCGTGGATTTTGGCCCCTATTTGCAGCGGGTTCTTCACGACGTTCGCGAGAACTGGTACAGCGCAATTCCCGAATCCGCGCAAATGAAGCATGGGAATTTGATCATCGAGTTTGCAATCACCAAGGATGGAAAAGTCGCGGGCATGAAGCTGATCACTACTTCCGGGGACGTTCCGCTTGATCGCGCGGCTTGGGCCGGTATTCAGGGCTCTGATCCGTTTCCACCCCTGCCCAGCGAATTTGGCGGGCAATATTTGGCGCTGCGCTTCCGTTTCTTTTATAACCCCACCAAAGAAGAACTCGAATAGCTCCTGTCGAATCGCCCGCAGTATTTCGTGCTGCAACTTCCGACCTCACGTTATTACCAGACTCAGCGTTACCACACTCTGCAACGGTTCTGGTTCACCATGGGCGATCCCGCCTTGCAATGAAATGCTTCCTGGAATTGCGGCATGTTCGAAACCACGCCGTTGGTGCGGTATTTCTCGGGAGAGTGCGGATCGACTGTGGCACGCAGGCGCTTGGTTTCGTCGCGCGTCTCGCCGCACCAGCTTTGGCCGTAGCCGACGAAAAATCTTTGATCCGGTGTGAGGCCGTCGATCGGTTGAAGAGTTTGTCCCTTCGTATCTTGTTTCCACGCCATGTAAGCCAGAATGAGCCCACCAAGATCGGCAACATCCTCGCCCAACGTGAGCTTTCCGTTGATCTTGATGTCGTCGATGATTGTGTACGTTGAGTACTGATCTTAAATGCAACTCGCCCTTTTCACGAACTCTTTGCCATCGTCTGCCGTCCACCAGTCGCGCAGATTTCCCTGCGCGTCGAACTGGCGGCCTTCGTCGTCGAAGCCGTGCGTTAGTTCATGGCCGATGGTCCCACCCGTATCGCCGTAATTTGGAGCCTCATCGGAATCAGGATCGAACGCCGGGGGCTGGAGCACGCCTGCCGGAAAATTAATGTCGTTCATCTGCGAGTCGTAATAAGCATTCACGGTCGGAGGAGTCATGCCCCACTCGCCGCGGTCCACGGGCTTGCCGATCTTGGCCAGCTCGCGGTTGAACGCAAATTTTCGCGCCCGCTCCACGTTGCCAGCTTCGTCTCCGCGGATGATTTCCAGCTTGCTGTAGTCGCGCCACTTGTCGGGATAGCCGATCTTATTGGCCATGCCGTGCAGTTTTGCGAGCGCCTGCTGTTTTGTGGTGCCCGACATCCATGGCAACAATTCGATATCTTGCGCCATCGCGGCATCGATTTCCTTCACCATCTTCAACGCTTGCTGCTTCGCCTCCGGACTGAAATATTTTTCCACGTAGACCTGGCCCAAAGCTTCGCCCAGATCGTCGTCCACATACTCCGTGCAGCGCTTCCATCGCGGTTGCAACTCCTGCTGGCCTTGCAAAGTTTTTCCGTAGAAAGCAAAATTTTCGTTCAAAAAACCCGAAGAGAGGAATGGCGCGTAGGCGTGAACCAGGTGCCATCGCAAATAAACTTTTAAGTCGGCCAAACTTTCTTTTTTGATCTCGGCGCTCATCGCCTTGAAAAAGTTTAAAGATGTAACATTCAGAGAACCCATCGGGGGCAGCCCGACCTTCGTGAAGTAAACCTTCCACTGAAACTGAGGGCTGAGCTTTTCCAGTTCGCCACTGGTGATCCTGTGGTCCAGATTTTTGGGATCGCGGCGTTCCACCCGCGTCGTCGATCCTTTGGCCAACGCGGTTTCAATCCGCATCACCGTCTGTGCCTCCGCGGCTGCGGCATCCGGCTGGTCGCCGAGTAATTCGAACATTTTTCGTACGTGCGCCACGTACGCCTTGCGCAGGTCGACCGACTTCGCATCCTCTTTCAGGTAATAATCGCGATCGGGCAATCCCAATCCTCCCTGGTCCGCCTC
>JBAUVJ010000595.1:0-9968 GCA_049583165.1 Candidatus Sulfotelmatobacter sp.
GCTGTTAAAAAAGTGCCCGCGAAGAAATCAAAAAAGCGCTAGACCGAGAGGCGCCTATGTAGGGACAGCCGCCCAAGCCTACCCTGAGCGGAGCCGAAGGGGCTGTCCGGTCGAGAGCAGCTCGACAGTCTTCATCCATGAAGTTAGGCGATGACACCGCCTCTTGCAATTTCCCAATCCTCTCGCCGAATCAGGCATATAATTAGGTTCATGCGGTACCCGGCGGCCATTGCGCTTTTCCTGCTCTTGCCTCTGTCCATGCCGCTCCAGGCCCAACGCGGCGGTGGTCACGCTGCCGGCGGAGGCCACGGCGGATTCTCCGGACACAGTAGCTTTGGCGGTCATGCCTTCGCCGGTGCGCGCTCCGGTTCAAGCTTCGCCTCGCATTCTTTCGCGCGCAGCCCGTCGTCACTCGGTCGATCTTCGTTCGGACGGCCTCCCTTGAACCGCTCTTTCAGCGCGCCGTTATCCTCGCGCGTGACGTCGCGGAACTTCAATCGCTCGACTGGCCTGCGAATCCGCACCCGTGGTTTCAGAAATAATTGTTTCGGATTCCCTTGCGGCTGGGGCTACGGCTACCCATACCTGGGCGGGGGAGTCGATCCCTACTGGTGGGGGGACAATGATTCCTCCTATGATCAAGACGAACAAGATCAGATCGGCTTGGCCAACGAGATGAATGCGCAAAGCCTCGATGAGCAGCAGATGCGCCAGCAAGGGGATCGGGATTTATATGCGCGCCAGGCCCCTCTGCCACCCCGCGTGCCAGAGCGCTCGGAGCTTGCTACTCCCACCGTGCTGGTATTCCACGATCACAGCACGCAGGAAGTGAACAATTACGCCATCGTGGGCCAGACGCTATGGAACTTTGCTCCGCAGCATACCCAGAAGATTCCGCTGTCTGACCTCGATCTTTCCGCCACAACCAAGGCCAACGAAGATCGCGGTGTCGACTTTCGCGTGCCGACCGTACAGGGCACGCTGACTCTCGAGTACCATTCTGTGGACAACTAGCAGCCCGGCCGGGGCAGGGCGGCAATCTTCCGCACGCTGTGCATAACTCTCTCCTCGCTCCCGCCGTCCTTCCAGCTAGAATGGCCCAACTGCCGTAAGATTAAATCGAACTCTATGTCTCAATTCGTCCACCTACACCTGCATACCGACTACTCCCTGCTCGATGGCGCCTGCGACGTCGAACAACTCTGTAAGCGCGTAAAAGAACTCGGCATGCCCGCCGTGGCCATGACCGACCATGGCAATATCTTCGGCGCAGTACATTTCGTGAACGCGGCGCATAAGTATGGTGTCAAACCCATCATCGGCTGCGAACTTTACATCTGCAAAAAAGACGACCACAACATCGCGCGCACCGCCCCCGACGGCGATACCTACAACCACCTGCTCGTGCTGGCCCAGAACGAAGAGGGTTACCGCAATCTGGTGAAGATTACCTCTGAGGCCTCGCTGCACGGCTTTTACTACAAGCCGCGCGTCAGCAAGAATTTTCTGGCCGAGCATTCCCGCGGCCTGATCGGCCTTTCCGGATGCCTGAAAGGTGAAGTCGCCGAGCGTTTGACGGAAGGGAAGTATGAAGCCGCGCTCGCCGCCGCCGCAACCTATCGCGACATTTTCGGCAAGGAAAATTTCTATCTAGAAATTCAGGACCAGGGCCTGGCCATGGAGCACAAAATCCATCCCGGCCTGTTCCAGTTGGAGAAAGATCTTGGACTGCCGCTGGTCGCCACCAACGACAGCCACTATCTCTGTGAAGACGACGCCCACGCGCAAGACGTCATGCTCTGCATCCAGACCGGCAAATCCATCCACGATACCGCGCGCATGAAATTCGACGGCACCCAGTTCTTCGTCAAGAACCACGACGAAATGTATCGCGTCTTCAAAGACTCGCCCGAAGTTCTCACCCGAACGCTCGACATCGCCGAGCGCTGCAGCCTCCATCTGGAAAAAGTTGCCACGCCGTTTCCGCAATTCGAAGTCCCGCCCGGCTACACCATCGACAGTTATTTTGAGCACGTCTCCCGCGAAGGGTTCGCGCGCCGCCTTGCAGTCCTGCGCCCGCTCCACGAACAGGGCAAGCTCAAGCACCCAATATCGGATTACGAGCAGCGCCTCGAGCGCGAACTCACCATCATCCAGCAGATGAAGTTCCCCGGATATTTCCTGATCGTCTGGGATTTCATCCGCTATGCCAAAGAGCGCGACATTCCCGTGGGCCCGGGTCGCGGATCGGCCGCCGGCTCGCTCGTCTCCTACGCCCTCGGCATCACCGATATCGATCCCTTGCAGCACGAGTTGCTCTTCGAGCGCTTCCTCAATCCCGAGCGGGTTTCCATGCCTGACATCGATATCGATTTCTGCATGAACCGCCGCGGCGAAGTGATTCAATACGTGACGCAAAAATACGGCCGCGACAACGTCGCGCAGATCATCACCTTCGGCACCATGGCCGCCAAAGCCGCCATCAAAGACGTTGGCCGCGCCATGGACATCCCATACGCCGATGTCGATCGCATCGCCAAGATGGTCCCCACGCAGCTCAACATCACCCTCGATCAGGCCATCGAAGATTCCCCGCAACTCCGCGAGGCCATGGAAAAAGACGGCCAGATTCGCGAGCTGATGCAAACCGCAAAGAAGCTCGAAGGCATGGTCCGCAACTCCGGCGTCCACGCCGCTGGCGTAGTCATTTCGCCGCGCCCGCTCACCGAACTCGTTCCGCTGCACAAGACCAAGAACGACGAAATCGTCACCGCCTTCGACATGGTTGCCATCGAAAAGATGGGCCTGTTGAAGATGGATTTCCTCGGCCTTACCACGCTTACGATTCTTACAGATGCGCTGAAACTGATTCTTCAAACTCGCGGCACGCCAATCACGCTGGAAAGCATTCCCCTCGACGATGCGGAGACCTATCAAAAGGTTTTTCACAAGGGATTGACCTCCGGCGTCTTTCAGTTTGAATCAAACGGCATGAGAGATGTCCTCCGGCGTTACCAGCCGAATTCGGTCGAGCATCTGACGGCTTTGAATGCGCTCTATCGCCCGGGGCCCATGGCAATGATCGACGACTTTATCGATCGCAAGCAGGGACGGCGCAAGATTGAGTACGAACTGCCTGAGCTCAAAGAGATTTTGGAGGAGACGCTGGGAGTTTTCGTCTATCAGGAACAGGTGATGCAGGCGGCGAACACGCTGGCCGGCTACTCGCTCGGTGAAGCCGACCTGTTGCGGCGGGCCATGGGCAAGAAGAAGCCGGAAGAAATGGCGGCGCAGCGCGAGCGCTTCGTACAAGGCGCCGCCCAACGCAAGTTCCCACCTAAAAAGATCGAAAAGATTTTCGACCTCATGGCACAGTTCGCCGGCTATGGCTTCAACAAATCGCACTCCGCCGCCTATGCCTTGCTGGCGTATCACACCGCATATTTAAAGACTCACTATCCCGTCGAATTCATGGCCGCTCTGCTGACCTCGGTCACCGGCAGCACCGACGATGTAGTGAAGTACATCAACGAATGCCGCGAGATGGGCATTTCTGTCGAGGCGCCGGACATCAACGTCTCTGACGCGAACTTTACGCCACATGGCGAAGCGATTCGCTTCGGGCTCGCAGCCGTAAAAAACGTTGGCGGCAATGCCATCGAATCGATCGTGGCTGCGCGGAAAAAACTTGGCCGGTTCAAATCAATTTATGAGTTCTGCGAAAACGTCGATCTCCGTCTCCTCAACAAACGAGTGCTGGAATCGCTAATCAAGAGCGGCGCAATGGATTCTCTTGGCCGCCGTGCGCAGTTAATGGCTGTGCTCGACCGCGCTATGGATCGCGCCCAGAAAGCCCAACGCGATGCAGAATCCGGCCAGCACGGCCTGTTTGGCGTCTTCCAGCAGGAGGATGCCGAGGCGCACAATGACAAGCTTCCCAACATTCCCGACTGGGATGAACAAATACGTCTCGCCGCAGAAAAAGAAATTGTCGGATTTTTCCTGAGCGGTCATCCCCTGGAAAAATACAAAGATAAACTGCAAGACTTGCAAGCCCTATCCATCGTGGAAATCGGCGCCATGACAAAATCCACCGGCAAGGACGAAACCATCGCAACCGCCGGCATTATCGGAAACGTTCGCGTCCTGAAGTCCAAGCGCGGAGATTTTTATGCGCAAGCCACGCTCGAAGACATGTCCGGCTCCATCGATATGATTGTTTTCCCCGAGGCCTACAAGAAGTTAGGCGACAAGGTCAAGCTCGAAGTCCCGGTGCTGGTGCGCGCGGGAGTAAGGATCGAAGAGGGAGCCAACCCGAAAATAACCGCAGCCGAAATCATGCCGCTGGAAGACGCCAAAATCCCTTTGCCACGTGCCCTTCGCATTCGCGTTCCTCTCGAAACTGCCGCCGAATCCACGGTTGATCATCTTTACACCTTATTTCAGGAGCGCAAAGGCGAAGCCCGGGTCTTGTTCGACGTGGAACGTGCCGGTGATTTCATGGTGGTGATGGAAGCGGAAGGCTATAATGTCCTGCCGGATCGTAACTTCATCGCTCGCGTCGAACAGTTGTGCGGGCGCGGCAGCGTTCGGGTGATTTCCTGAAGTCGATTAGGCGAAATAGGGTCGTCTGAAAACGTCAACCGCAAACATGGAAGCACGCGACAAACCACAGCAGGAATTGGAAGACATCGAGCGCCAGGTGGCGCTGATTGAAGCCAGCGCAGGACAAGACGCAGGACTAAATGAAGACACTCGCCGCCAGTTGGCGCAGCTCCACGAACGTATCCATACCCTGAGAGAGGAGTTGAAAACCTCGCAGACAGCCTGGCAAAAAACCGAACTCGCCCGCCATCCCCAGCGTCCCCAGGCACTCGACTACATCGAGCGCCTGTTTACCCACTGGAGCGAAATCCACGGCGACCGCACTTTTGGCGACGACCCTGCGATTGTGTGCGGCATGGCCCGCTTTCACGGCGAAGAAATCCTCGTCGTGAGCACCCAAAAAGGCCGGGACATGAAGCAGCGCGTCTACCGCAACTTTGGAACGCCACATCCCGAGGGCTACCGCAAAGCGTTGCGCGTGATGCAGATCGCACAGAAATTCCGTCGTCCAATCTTTACCCTGGTCGATACCGACGGCGCCTATCCCGGAATCCACGCCGAAGAGCGCGGCCAGGCCGAGGCCATTGCCCACAACTTGCGCGAGATGGCGCGCATCGAAGTGCCTATCATCGCCACCGTTATCGGAGTTGGCGGCAGCGGCGGCGCGTTGGCTATTGCCGTCGCCGACCGCGTGACGATGATGGAGAACTCCATCTACTCGGTCATTTCTCCCGAAGGCTGCGCCGCTATCATGTGGCGCGACGCCACCAAGAAAGAATTGGCCGCCGAGGCCATGCACATCACCGCCAAGGATCTCAGTGAACTGGGATGCATCGATGACATCGTTCCCGAACCGGAGGGCGGCGCTCATCGCGATTACGAAGCCGCCGCCAATCTGCTCGATGTCAGCCTGCAAAAACACTTCGCCGAGCTGAAGAAAATTCCATCCTCTGATTTAATCGTGTCACGATATAATAAATTCCGGAACATGGCTCAGTTCTTCAAAACCGAGTCCTGAAGTCCGGAGC
Source organism: Candidatus Sulfotelmatobacter sp. (assembly GCA_049583165.1). Taxonomy (GTDB): domain Bacteria; phylum Acidobacteriota; class Terriglobia; order Terriglobales; family Acidobacteriaceae; genus Sulfotelmatobacter. The sequence continues at coordinate 5,634 of JBAUVJ010000595.1, forward strand.
CTTCTTTCTTCTCGTTTCAAAATGGGTTCCTCCCGGCTTCGGACGGGCGATTAGGCGTGCTCCGGGAGCGCCATCGCCGTATAATTATCTGTTTCCCCTCAGGAAATTCGGGCGGATCACTCCGCTCCACAACCAAAGGAAGGTGTTGGGATGGCCACTACGGATGTCGTGCCCCAGGGAGCAGGCGGGCAATTGGGGCGCAAGCGCATCGTCAATGACATGAGCATTCAGGTTGCTACCGTGAATGGCTCAGGCTCGCAGAGTTCAAACACAGTATTGTTGCGCGCCATCTTTCAAATGGGCGTGCCGATCTCGGGCAAGAATCTTTTCCCTTCGAACATCGCCGGTCTGCCCACCTGGTATACCATCCGCGCGAACAAAGACGGTTATATCGGGCGCAAAAAAGAAATCGACTTCCTGGTGGCGATGAACGCGGAAACCGCGCACGACGATGTCATGTCGCTTGCTTCCGGGGCTTCCGTCCTCTACGACGAACCACTCGCCCTCGATAAATTGCGCGACGACTTGGTTTTCTATTCTGTTCCCTACGACAAACTGGTCGCGCAGGTTTGCCCGGAAGCGAAGTTGCGCAAGCTGGTCAAAAATATGGTGTACCTGGGAGTAGTTGCTCAACTACTTACCATTGAAATGGGCGAAGTCGAGAAGGCGATCCGCAAACAGTTCGCCAAGAAAGTAAAGGCCGCCAACTTGAATCTGGCCGCCGCCCAGGCCGGGTTCGAATACGCAAAAGCCAGCCTGCAAAAGCGCGGGGTCTTTTACATCGAGCGTATGAACAAGACCGCCGGCAAAATCATCATCGATGGCAATTCTGCCGCCGCGCTCGGTTGCATGTTTGCCGGATGCACCGTGGTCACCTGGTATCCCATCACGCCATCGTCTTCGCTGGTCGAGACGATGATCGATTACATGAAAGACTACCGCATCGGTCCCGATGGCAAAGCCACATTCGCCATCGTTCAAGCTGAAGACGAGCTGGCCGCCATCGGCATGGTAATCGGCGCGGGCTGGGCGGGCGCGCGCAGCATGACCGCAACTGCCGGCCCCGGAATCTCGCTGATGTCAGAATTCGCCGGCTTGGCCTACTACGCGGAAATCCCCGGCGTCATCTGGGACATTCAGCGTGTCGGTCCTTCCACTGGCCTGCCCACGCGCACATCGCAAGGCGATATTCTCGCCACGGCGTTCTTATCCCACGGCGACACCAAGCACATCATGCTGATTCCGTGCTCCGTCACGGAATGTTTCAGCATGGCTCAAGACGCCTTCAATCTGGCCGAGCAGTTCCAGACGCTGGTCTTTGTCATGTCCGATCTCGATCTCGGCATGAACAACTGGATGTCCGATCCCTTCGAATATCCCACCACGCCGATCAAGCGCGGCAAGGTGCTACACAAAGACGATCTGACCAAGCTCGGCGGGTTTGCCCGCTACAAAGACCTCGATGGCGATGGCGTGGGATATCGCACCCTGCCCGGAACCGAGCATCCCGCCGCCGCCTACTTCACCCGCGGCAGCGGGCACAACGACAAATCCAACTACAGCGAGCGCCCCGACGATTACGAAAACAACATGGAGCGCCTCAATCGCAAGTTCGAAACCGCCCGCTCTTTCGTCCCGCGCCCGGAGATCGTCAAAGGCAACAACGCGAAAATTGGAATCATCGCCTACGGTACTTCGCACTGGGGCATAACTGAAAGCCGCGATCAGCTACGCAACGAATATGCCATCGAAACCGACTACCTCCGGCTACGGGCATATCCGTTCACGCGGGAGGTCCACGAATTCATCGAGCAGCACGAGCGCATCTACGTCGTCGAGCAAAACCGCGACGCACAAATGCTCAGCCTGCTCAAGCTCGATCTAAAACCCGAACTGATCGGACGTCTCCGCAGCATCGCCCATCTCGACGGCCTGCCGCTCGATGCCCGCTCCGTCACCGACGAACTTAGCACCATGGAGGGTAAGTAAATGGCCACCACGCCAACCGCCGAGCCCAGATCTCCGGAGCCAAAGACCAATCGCATCGGCCTCACCGTCATCGACTACAAAGGCGGCAAGACCACGCTCTGCGCCGGTTGCGGCCACAACGCCATCTCCGAACGCATCATCGAAGCCATGTATGAGATGGGGGTGCAGCCCGAGCGAGTCGCCAAGCTCAGCGGCATTGGCTGTTCCTCGAAGAGTCCCGCGTACTTCATGAACCGCTCCCATAGCTTCAACTCCGTCCATGGACGCATGCCATCTGTCGCCACCGGAGCCATGCTCGCCAATCGCGATCTCATCGCTCTCGGCGTCAGCGGCGATGGCGATACCGCTTCCATCGGCATCGGCCAGTTCGTTCACCTCATGCGCCGCAATCTTCCCATGATTTACATCATCGAAGACAACGGCGTCTACGGCCTCACCAAAGGCCAGTTCTCCGCGACCGCCGATCTCGGTTCCAAGCTGAAATCGGGAGTGCTCAACGATCTCCCTCCCATCGATACCTGCGGGTTGGCCATCGAACTCGGCGCAACCTTTGTCGGACGCTCCTTCTCCGGCGACAAGCGCCAGCTCAGCGCCATGCTCAAAGCCGCCATCGCTCACCACGGCACCGTAATGCTCGACGTGGTTTCACCCTGCGTCACCTTCAACGATCACGAAGGTTCCACCAAGTCGTACAAATATGTGAAGGATCACGAAGAGACTTTGCAGGAGGTGAGCTTCGTTCCCCACTTCGAAGAAATCGATGTGGAGTACGACCCCGGTACCACGGTCAGCGTCACCATGCACGATGGCTCTCACCTGCAACTCCGCAAGCTGGAGGAAGAGTACGATCCCACCGACAGAATCGCAGCCATGACGCGCCTGAGCCAGGCGCACGACAAAGGCGAAGTGTTGACCGGAATCTTTTACGTGAACACCAAAGCACCCAGCTTTCTTGACATGCTGAACATGATCGATCAACCCCTGGCTACACTGCCGGAATCCATCACGCGTCCGGGACCCGAAGCGCTGAAAGCTGCGATGGAAGAATTGACGTAAAGTGAAAAAGTAAATCCCACTCTAGTTCCTTGCAAGAGTGGGATTTTAATTCCTACTTTTCTCTCATCATTACCCACCACGCTTCGCGGTAATTTTCAAACAGAGCACCTTTCGTGCTTCCATCCGGATAGAAATGCAAACGTGCTCTCGGTGAGAACGCTCCTACCGGCACCACGTACCAGATGTTCCTGGACGAAACGTAGGCGACGAGCACGTCAATATCCTTCGCCGTCAGGGGCACATGCTCTGTTCCCACCCAGACCGATGCATGCACCGCGTAGCCACTCGGCCCGTTGATGCGCTCTGTAGACCTCACTTGCGTCCGCGAAAGCCTGCCCTCCCAATCCACGATGAAATCGTAGCGATAACTGTCGCCCCAGGGTTTCGATACCAGCATTCCCATTCCCAGTGTCTTCCTCAGAAAATCCAACTCGCCTAACTCTCCCCTAAGCTTGGGAGGGAATTGTTTCCATTTGATAGGATCTTTTTGAGATAGGTTTTCGGGCGCACTTTGCGCCTGCATTTTTTTGCTACGAGTCTGCTTCCTGCGTTTTGGCGTGCGACCGGGTTCGTGCGCGTCGTCATCATCGGCCACCGCCATCAGATCCCCGATCCATTCACTCATAGCACCGCCTTTGTCCTCTCTGTAGCGTCGTTACACCGACCAAATCAAAAGCCCCCGCCGGAATCGCTTCCCGTGGAGGCCCTCTATCGACACATTTCGCGACGATAAGAAAATAATGACCCCAATCGTTTTCGGGGACAAGGTTAGATGTCACAAGGGTGCTGTGGAAGCGGACAGGGGTCCCACTCAAGCCAGCTTTTGGCTTGAGTGGGAGACATTTCTGGCAAAAGCGATACTACGATTTAAACATTCGCGACTACGCGCAGTTTGTAGGGAAGCTGCGCTACATTCACCGCAATCCTGTGAAAGCCGGGTTATGCGAGCGCCCGGAGGACTGGCAGTGGAGCAGCTTTCTCCACTACGCCACTGGCGCCGAAGGACGCGTAGAGATCGAGTCGGAAGGACCGCACGGAAACGCGAACGAGCGGCGGGAACGCTCTGCCCAGCTATCGAACTGCCCGATTCTTCTGTGCGAAGCATATAGCCCCGGCGGGTGGCCCACTCAAGCCGTCTTTTGGCTTGAGTGGGGATGTTCATCCTTCACAGACAGTTTTTTCCACCATACAACTGGCGCTAAAGGGCGCATAGAGATTGAGTCGGAATGGACTGTACGAAAGCGCGAACAAGCAGTGAGAACGTTGTACGGCAGTCGAACTGCCCCACTC
>JBAUVJ010000596.1:0-3705 GCA_049583165.1 Candidatus Sulfotelmatobacter sp.
TGCCAATCGTTAGCGACGATGCCGTGATAGGCGTCTTCGAGCTTCTGTCCGATAAGCCCCGCGCCTTCGATGAACGCGATCTTTCCGCTCTTCTGCGCCTGGGTGAAATGGTGGAAACCGCCGTCAAGCAATCCATGCCGGCAAAAATCGTGTCGGCAAAAAAAGAGATAGAGCTAAAGACAAAGACAGTGCCCGCCGTCCCGCCGGAAGTCGCTCTTCCGCCAATCCATCCGCGAGTAGAAGTATCAACCGACATCGCCGACGAAGATTTTGTTATCGGCACCCTGGTTGTCGAAAATAAAGTTGCCGAAAATAAAGTTCCCGAAAATAAAGTTGTCGAGAATAGAGTTACCGAAACAAGAGTTACCGAAACAAGATTTGCAGAAACAAGAGTCGCAGAGAATAAAGCTACCGAGAATAAAGCCCCCCAGTCAGAACTCCATGTCCGGCCGATCAGATTGGTTCCTCCGCTTCCCAAACCAGAAATCGCGGCTCGCAAACCGGAAGCATCGGCTGCCGCTCCGGGCAAGCCCCTGTTCTGGTCGGCCGCCATACGTGCTGCTGCCGGGCCGGCGCGCGAGAACACCGACATCCTCGCCGTCCCACCCGTGCTGAGAAATTTGCAGAAGTGCCAGGCCTGCGGCTTTCCCGTTTCCCAGGGCCGCACCTTCTGCGTGGAGTGCGAAGAGAAACAATGGCGCGGTGAACGCCTAACCCAGCCAGCCATAAAGTCGCAGCCAGTCGCGCCCTTGCCGGCGATTCCTAAAGCAACCGCACCAGAAGCCGCGGCAAAAACTCCAGTTCAGAATTCTTCTTCCGCTCCCGCTGCTGTCCAGAGTGCTACAGCGATTGCAGAACTCAAAAGTACGTCTGCCGCAGTGGCAGCCGCGCCTGCGCTCAGCCAAACTCCGGATTCGATTTCCCAGCCGGCAAAGTCCGCCGCAATCGAAGAGGTCGCTGTACCGAAAGCTCCCGAGACATCGTCACCCACCATCCCATCGAACCCTGCCCCCGTCCAGGTCGAAGCGAAAGTCCAAGCCGAAGCCAACGCTCGAGACGACGACGACGACGAAAACTCCACGCTGTTTGCCTCGGCGGCGCAGCACGACTCCTGGCTCGCCTCCAACAAATACATTCTTGGCGCACTCCTGGTCGTCGCCATCATCATCGGCGTAGTCGCCTGGATGCGCTAAACCGGCTTTGAAGGGGCGCGGCCTTGGCCGCGCCGCTAGAACAGCAATTTGGAACCGGGCTTTAGCCCCAAAGCCAGATTCACCCCCGACCAATTACAATTCCCTACCTGAACTCTGAGCTCTGAACTCTGAACCAAAGAACTAACGGGAGGTTTTGCTCGTGCCCCGAACCATGCGCGTTGGCCGTTACCTGCTGCTCCTGCTGTTGAGCGCCTTAGCCGCAGCCCAGAGCTCTGAACAACGTACCGCGCACTATCTGGAGTCCGTTCGCAAGCAGCCCGGTTTGCTTCTGCCCTTCCTGCGCGACTTTCCTAAAGGCGGCGATCTGCACAACCACCTCGATGGCGCAATCTACGCCGAGGACTTCATAGATTTCGCCGCCTCCGGCGGCCTTTGTGTAGACCGCACATCTTCCCGCCTGCTCGCGCCACCCTGTGATTCCTGCGAACTCTACACCGCCAAACCGGCGGCCCGTTGCAGCTACGGCGATCAGGTTCTCTACAACCAGCTGATCGATGCCTGGTCCATGCGTAACTTGAAGCAGGGCGACGAATCCGGCCACGATCATTTCTTCGCCACCTTCGATAAATTCCTCCTGGCCTCGAACACTCACACCGCCGAGGGAATCGCCGCCGCCACCAAACTTGCCGGCATGGATCATTTGCAATACGTGGAGTTGATGCACACCGCCGATTTCGGCGCGGCCGCCCGGCTCGCGGCAAAAGTAGAATGGACTCCCGATTACGCCAAAATGCGCGACGCGCTCCTCGCCGCCGGCATGAAAGACGCTGCCTCAGAAACCAGCAAACGCCTCGCCGCCGACGATGCCCGCGCCAAAGAAATCCTCAAATGCGGCACGCCCGATGCAGAGCCCGGATGCAGCGTCACCGTCCGCTATCTTTATCAGGTCCTTCGCGGTCTGCCGCCCGAAATCGTCTTCTCCCAAATTCTGCTGGGCTTCGAGTTGGCCTCATCCGATCCCCGATTCGTCGGTCTGAATCTGGTCAACGCCGAGGACTGGTACGTGCCCATCCGCGATTTCAACCAGCACATGGCCATGCTCGACTATCTGCACTCCATCTACCCCAAAGTGCACATCACCCTGCACGCCGGAGAACTCGCCATGGGCCTCGTTCCGCCCGAGGATCTTACGTTTCACATCCGCGCCTCCATCGAGCGCGGCCACGCCGAGCGCATCGGACACGGCGTCGACATCATGAACGAAAAAGATCCCATCGGCCTACTCCACGAAATGGCCGACCGCAATATCCTGGTCGAAATCTGCCTCTCTTCGAACGACATGATTCTTGGCGTGAGCGGCGATGACCACCCCCTGCCGATTTACATGAAGTACGGCGTTCCCGTCGCCCTCGCCACCGACGACGAAGGCGTGAACCGCTCCGACCTGACCCACGAATATCTGCGCGCCGTCGAAACCTACCACCTCTCCTACGCCGACCTGAAGCGCATGGCGCGTCAAAGCCTGAAACACAGCTTCCTCCCCGGCCAAAGCCTGTGGATAGATACGAAACTGGTCTTTCGCGTGACCTCAGCCTGCGCCACCGACGCCCCAACCGCGGAAAAACCCTCCGCCTCATGCGAGCAATTTCTCCAAGCCAGCGAACGCGCCCGCATGCAATGGAAACTCGAAGCCGAGTTCGCGACATTCGAGAAGAAGTATTAGCGGCAAGTATTAGCAGTAAGTCTTAGTGGCAAGTCTTAACAAAGAGCTTTGAAGGGGCGCGGCTTCAGCCGCGCCGTTGAGTGGACAATGAATTGGAACCGGACGGGAATTAGCTTTGCACGCTGGACGGAAACGTAGAGTGTGCTGGCAAATCGACAACCGGCGCTGGAAGGAGGCTCTTGCTTCGGCACTACGCCAGGATTGTTGCGCCCGCGTGCGTCGATTGAAAAGCTAGGCGTTCACTTGCGAGTAGGTTGACCGCTTTAGAAATTCTCCTTGTCCAGCACGTCCCAGGAACTTGTCTCCGTCCACGAGCACGCGTCCGCGAGAGAGAACGACATCCGGCATGCCGGTTACCTGAATACCTTCGAACATGGAGTAATCGACGCGCATGTGGTGAGTCTTCGCGCTGATGGTGTGTTTGCGCTTGGGATCGAAGATCACGAGATCGGCGTCGCTGCCTACGGCAATGGTTCCCTTGCGCGGATACAGGCCAAAGAGTTTTGCCGGAGTGGTGGAAACGAGTTCGACGAATCGATTCACGCTGAAACGGCCCTGGGCAACACCGCCAGAAAAGATCAGGCTCATACGATGTTCAACGCCTGGACCACCATTGGGAATTTTGGTGAAGTCGCCGCGGCCGAGTTCTTTTTGTTCCTTGAAGCAGAAGGGGCAGTGGTCGGTAGAGACCACTTGCAGGTGGTCGCGCTTGAGGCCGTTCCAAAGTTTTTCCTGATGCCATTTCTCACGGAGCGGCGGAGTAAATACATATTTCGCGCCTTCAAAATCAGGCACGTCAAAGTTTTCGAGCGAAAGATACAGATACTG
>JBAUVJ010000597.1:0-7172 GCA_049583165.1 Candidatus Sulfotelmatobacter sp.
GTCTAACAACATGTACCGCCCGCTGTACCAGGCCGATCCGCAGATTGCGTCCGCTATTGATAATGAGACTCGCCGACAGCACGAAGGACTGGAGTTGATTGCATCGGAAAATTTTGTCAGCGAAGCCGTGCTGGAAGCCGCGGGATCGGTGTTCACGAATAAATATGCGGAAGGATATCCGGGCAAGCGTTATTACGGGGGCTGCGAGTATGCGGACGTAGTGGAGAATTTGGCGCGCGACCGCGCCAAGCAATTATTTGGGGCCGAGCACGCCAACGTGCAGCCTCATGCCGGCTCTCAGGCGAACATGGAAGCCTATGCCGCCGTGTTGCAGCCGGGTGACACGATTCTCGGCTTGAACCTGGCTCATGGTGGTCATCTTACGCACGGGCATCACTTAAATTTTTCCGGGAAGACTTACAAGATCGTTCCTTATGGGGTGAATAAGGAGACGGAGACGATCGATTATGACGGCCTGGAAAAGTTGGCCGAGCAGGAGCGTCCCAAGCTGATTATCGGCGGTGGAAGCGCTTATCCGCGGATCATCGATTTCGCGCGCATGCGGCAGATTGCCGACAAAGTTGGCGCTCTCTTTCTCGTCGATATGGCGCATTTTGCCGGGCTGGTCGCGGGTGGGGCGCATCCCTCGCCGGTTCCACACGCGCACATTGTGACATCCACCACGCACAAGACTCTGCGCGGGCCACGCGCGGGAATGATTCTTTCCAAGGCGGAGTTCGCTGCGGCTATCGACAAAGTAGTTTTTCCCGGGATGCAGGGTGGGCCGCTGGTGCACATCATTGCAGCGAAGGCGATTTGTTTTCAGGAAGCGATGCAGCCGGAGTTCCGTGATTATGCGAAGCAGGTTGTGGCCAACGCCAAAGTGCTGGCGGAGACTCTGGCGGCCGAGGGATTCCGCATCATTTCCGGCGGGACGGATACGCACCTGATGCTGGTGGATGTTTTTTCGAAAGGGATGCTGGGCAGCGAGGCCGAAAAGGTTTTGGGCGAGGCGGGAATAACGGTGAACAAGAATGCAATTCCATTCGATACCAATCCGCCGATGAAGCCGAGCGGCATTCGCATCGGCTCGCCGGCCCTGACTACGCGCGGAATGAAAGAAGCGGAGATGCGGCAGGTGGGACGCTGGATTGCCGATGCGCTGCTTCAGAGGAATGATGGAGCGGCGCTGGCGAGGGTTCGGAAAGAAGTGCTTGAGCTTTGTGAAGAATTCCCGCTCTACGCTGAGCGGAGGGCCAGGGCGCAGGAAGATGCAGTTAGCAATTAGCCAAGCAATTGGCCGTCAGCAACTAGCGTATTGCCGGCTTGCTTGATGGCTAACGGCTAATTGCTAACTGCCAATTGCTGGCGCTCTCAATCTTCTGTGACCCACGCGCCGTATATGGTTAAATGCCTTCGGTGAAGATTGCCATCGATGTTCGGCGGATGACGGAGTTTGGCGTTGGCACTTACATCCGCAATGTAGTTCGCACGCTGGGAAGGCTGGACCGCGAGACCACATATTTTCTGATCGGTTCGCCCGCTCGAATTGCCGAGGTCGGTCCCCTGCAACCTAACTTTCACGCGGTTCCGCTAGCCGAACCCGAGCGCTCCCTGATGGGGTACCGGGAATTCCGCCAGGTGGTGAAACGGTTGCAATGTGATCTGGTGCACATTCCGAATCTGTTTTCCATTCCGCGCGCGCTGCCCTGCCCTTATGTGATGACGGTGCATGACATTCTGGAGCATCTTTCGCGCGCCCGCGAACAGACCGGAATTCGTCGATCGATGCACTTCCAGTTGACGAAGCGGGTCTTGAGGGGAGCGGCGCGCATTTTTGCAGTCTCAAACTTCACCAAGTTAGAAATTGAAAAGCTGTTCAAGATTCCATCCAGCCGCATCGAAGTGGTTTACAACGCGATTGACGAAAGGCTGTTGCAAGGGCACGCACTTCCGGCGGACCGGGAGCTAATCGTCGAGCGCTATCAGGTGACGTATCCTTTCTTACTTTATGCCGGCAGAATTAGTCCGCACAAGAATGTGGTGCGCATGATCGAGGCTTTCTCCGCGCTGAAGACAGAACTGGAAAAAGATCATCTGTTTCCTGATCTGAAGCTCATCATTATTGGAGATGACGTTTCCGGCAATCCAGATCTGCGGCGGACGGTGATTCGAAGCGGCGTGCAGAACGATGTGCGCTTTCTGGGATTTGTGCCGATCGAAGTGCTGCGCACGTTTTACGATGAGGCCAAGATTTTTGTCTTCCCGTCATTATACGAAGGTTTTGGCTTGCCGCCGCTGGAGGCGATGGCGCACGGGACGCCGGTTGTGGCCTCCAATGTGTCGTCACTGCCGGAGGTTGTGGGGAATGCAGCGGTGCTCGTGCATCCGGAAAATGTTTTCGAGATCATGAGGGCGTTGCACCGGGTTCTGGTCGACCAGCCGCTGCGCGAAAAAATGAAAGAGCGCAGCTGTCGGCAGGCGACCAAGTTTTCCTGGGAAAAATCGGTGCGCCGCATCATGGAGGTATATCGGGAGGTCCTGGATGCGAGGGGCAATGTGGAATCTCCGCGCCAGCCGGCGAACACGGGCAGCAAGACTGCGGCTGGCGCAGTGTAACTCGGCGCGAGTTACTTCGCGCGAGCTACTTCAGCAAAGGCTGGCCGGGTGAAGCAATCGCGAGCTTGTGCAACTTGGCGGTGACCCGGTTGCGGTCGGCATCGGTCTGAGCCGAAGCGAGGCGCTTGCGGAGTGTGGTGATCTTGTGCTGACGGGCGCGGCGCCGGCGAATTTCCGGGCGGCGGCTGGGTGCGGACATGGTATTTGCTCCTGATTTGAATTGCGGAAGATTAACCGAAGTGCTTATTCAGTATCGCTCACAAAGCTGTCAGGCGTCCACCGCGACGGCCATGCACGGGCTGGATGAAAAGCGTGCTTCCAGCCTGATCTTCGAAAAGAAATTCCTCGGCAGCTGCACGTTCCTGTCGAAATTGACGCGAAACATTTTTCTCGCGGATCATCTTTTCCAGCATGCTAACCTGATTCGGTCCTGCTGCGGAAGTTGAAAGCCATCGCCGCAACCCGAGCCCAGGGCAGATTGATTTGTCATCCTAGTTTGCGAGGCATAGCAAGCGTGAGATTCCCGATTCTATTTGTGTTGTTTGTGTGTGGCTCTGGCGCATTTGGCCAGCAAAACTCCTCCTTCTACGTGTCGACGACCGGGAATGATTCGAATCCGGGCACCCAGACTGCGCCTTGGAGAACCGTTCAACACGCTGCGGACACGGTATGGGCGGGTAGCACCGTCAACGTGCGCGGCGGAATTTATTCGGAGCTCGTCAGCATCAACGCGTCCGGCAACGCGAGTGACGGATTCATCACTTTTAGAAGCTATCCCGGAGAAACGGCGATTCTGGACGCGGAGCATTTCACGCCCGCTGATCGACAAGGCATACTTACCATCCACAACCAGAGTTACGTGAGAATCGAGGGCTTCGAGATTCGTAACTTCCGCACGGCAGAACATCGGCTCGCCCCGCTGGGTATCGACGTTCGTGGGTCTGGCTCCCATATAGAACTACTGAAGAACAACGTCCATCACATCGAGCAGACCTTTCCGGGTCGTGATCATCCCGGAAGCGGCGGTAACGGCTTTGGCATCGCTGTATATGGCACCGACGCCAAGACTCCGATCACGGACCTGATCATTGACGGCAACGAGGTGCATCACCTGAAGACCGGTTCGAGCGAGTCGCTGGTCGTGAATGGGAACGTCACAAACTTCCGTATCACGCACAACGTCGTCCACGACAACAACAACATCGGAATCGACGTCATCGGTTTTGAGCGCACCGCGCCTGACCCCGCCGTCGATCAAGCTCGCGATGGAGTAGTGAGCGGCAACTTGGTTTACAACATTACTTCACGCGGTAATCCGGCGTACGGCGATGTCCAGGATTCGGATGGCATTTACGTCGATGGTGGTACCAGAATCCTGATCGAGCAGAATGTTATGCATGATGTGGACTTCGGAATCGAATTGGCCAGCGAGCATAAGGACCGCGCCACTAGTTACATCACTGCGCGCAATAATCTTATCTATCACTGCCACACCGCAGGTGTTTCCATTGGCGGCTACGCGCCCGAGCGAGGACACACCGATCATTCGACGGTGGTCAACAACACTCTCTACGAAAATGACACGTCGGCAACCGGCTCCGGTGAGTTCCAGATGCAGTGGAACATGACCGACGATGTTTTCGAGAACAATATCGTATACGCGGGACCGCGCTGCCTTATCGCCGTGAACAAATCTCAGATCGACAAAAAGAAACCGCCCATAATCATCGATCACAATCTTTATTACTGTGCCTCCGGGGCGCAGGCGAGCATGTGGGCAGAGGCTTCAGCCACCGTGACGGGATTCGATAAATATGTTGAGGAGGGGAATGAAAGGCACTCCCATTTTTCGGACCCGCATTTCGTTGATGCCGCCAAGAATGACTTCCATCTACGATCCGATTCCCCCGCGATGGCTGCCGGTACAGCTGAAGGGGCCAATGTGGGGGAGCTCGATCTTGAAGGCTCACCGCGAGTGAAATCCGGAAAAGTAGACATCGGCTGCTACCAGGCGCAATAGGAGCATCCCTGTCGGGCTTGGACGTAAATCCCTATGAATTCCTAAAGATGGCCGCTGAAGTTAGCCAATTCAAGCCGGCTTTGTGCGATCACGCTCACTAGGCGATATCGCTATCATTGGGGATGGCAGTCTTTTCGGACGGCGATAAGCGAAAGCTGCTCTAAATCTGGATATTGCCCGTCGTTATTGGGACTGCGATCTCCGGCGGGAGCAATTTGCTGGACGACGGTGCGCGCAGGCAGCAGACGAGGGAAAAACTTCGCATAGACTTCGTCGAACTGCCCCATGTCCGCCATATTGTCGAGATAAACGGTGGTGGACACAACCTGGCAGAAACTCATCTCGGCTTCTTCCAGATTATCCAACTGGTTTCGCATGGTCTGGCGAAGCTGGAGAGCGGTGCTTGATCCGTAGGTTCCCTCGTTCGGTCCGGGAATAAAACCGCTCTTGGCAGAACAATACAACGTATCGCCGGCAAAGACGCAGGGGCTCGCCGTGGGACTGGGGGGCATATTCTTGGGACGCACGGCCCGCCGCTGCTTGAGGTCACGGACCGCAACTCCTGTGAACTCGATCTGGGCGCCGTTGGGCAGGCTCGATACCTCGATCGTGGCTCGTGCCGGAGTGTTGCCGAACTCGAAGCGGCGCGCATAATGCTGGTTCATGACGCGCGACGGGATGCGCGCGGTCAAGTAGGGATTGACGAAAACCATATTGCTGAGGCTGAGCCCCGCCGCCTCCACGACCGCCTTCACGCGATCGAGAGCGAAGTCCACCTGGGCCGCCGGATCGTCCGAAACTTTGTCGCCGGCGGAGACGGGCATCGCAGAAACGAATAGCCGATCATGAGTAAGAATGCCCGGCGAGAACGGTTCGTTGGACTTATAACCTGGCAGAGAGACGGAACTTTTGTCCGAGAGACTGCGCACCGCAACAGCTGTGATTTCAATTAGGCCATCAGGAAGTCCGGCGACGCCGAGCACCGCACGGGCTGGCGGAACCTTCCCGAAGTATTCGCCGTAAACATTATTCATTTCGCCGTATCGGCTGATGTCGGTGAGATAGACGGTGGTGTAGACCACGTTATCCATCGTCAATCCGGCAGACTGGATGACCGATTTCAAGTTATTAAGTGCTTGCCGGACTTGAGCCGAAAAAGTCGCAGGCACTGCGCCATCTGTTGCGCGTGGTACTTGGCCGGAAATGTAGATATAGTCTCCCGCTTCCACACTAGAGGGGGCGGCACGGCGGATTCCGGCAGAGTCCTGGGATTGAGTGGCCGGCGACTGCGCTTGTAAGTCGACCGCAGATGAAAGCAACAGTCCAACTAGTGAAAATCCAGCTAGCCACAATCTAGTCAGCGATGATCTCATTCGAGCCTCCTCTCCACGGGCGGCCAGTGTGGCCGAGATTTTAGTTTGCTGCGCTTCTTTTCTGTGCCGCTCCCAGAACGCTGCGCAATCTTTGCCCCACGATGACTTCCTCTCCGGGCTTGATGGTCATGGAAACTAATTCGATATGGTTGGGTTCCTGATGGTGCTCTTTTTTGGTTGGATTTGGGTTGCCCTCGCGAACCGCGGTCACCAGACTGGGATTGTCTGAACCAAGCACTTCGATGACCGGGTCGCCCTCACGCAGCGTTCGCACGCAGTCCATGATGGTAAATCCCCAAGCTTTTTGATCCCAGGAGACTCTTAGCGTCGGATAGCGGTTCCCGTCATCTGGGATATAGATTTTCGTCTCCACGCCAGGCACTGTCTCCACCAGCTTCCTGATGCTATCCACGCGCGCGTTCCAATCGCGGTACAGTTTCTTCTCGTCTATCGTGAGCCAGGTCTCGACAGCGGTGAGGCAGCCAATCATTTCTTCTTTCCCAACCTTCATCGGACGGCACACCGCTCCCTCACGCGGACTCGAGTTCATGAGTGCTGCGTCGATCAGATCCTTTCGACCCAGGAGCACTCCGCTGCATTGAGGACCTTGCAGACCTTTCCCGCCAGAAAATGTGTAGAGGTCAATGCCCATTCGAGCGTATAGCTTGGCATTGTCAGCGGGAGGTATGCCCGCGGCATCGTCAAGCAGCATCGGCACCTTATGGTCTTTGGCAATGGCGAGTTCCTTCTGCAAGGGGTCGCCCAAGTCGGTGGTGTAGATCATGGCGGTCTTGTCGTTGATGGCGCTGGCAAGTTCGTCGGGGGAATAGACGAGAACCAGCTTTGCCCCGGTAAGCCGGATCGCGCTATCAAAGGCGCTCCGTCCACCACACATGACCACTTCATTCTTTAAGCCCGTCGTATCGGGGAGTTGCCACACGTATTTGTCATCCGTCCCCGCCATGCATGCGGCGGCGGAGACCGCCATGGCCCCGGCGGCTCCAGATGTAATCATTCCAGATTCGGCGCCGGTGATCTCCGCCAACCGCCGCCCAATCCCACGCTGTAAATCCAGCACATTCACGAAATATTTTCCGGCTTCGATTTGAGCTTCGCGAACTTCGGGAAACTCTAAAGATCCACTGAGGTAAGTCCAGGTG
>JBAUVJ010000598.1:0-2696 GCA_049583165.1 Candidatus Sulfotelmatobacter sp.
GGTCCCTCGACTGTGAAAATCGTTCGCTCGTGCGAACGATTTTCTTCGCTCGGGATGACAGAATTTAGTTCCCATGTCCACGTGGCGCGGCCGGAGGCGCGCCCCTTCAAAGCTGCTGCGACCAAGATTTACCACATTGAATCCTTACCATTTATCGTGGTAGCCCTTCCTGCTTACACTACCTTGACACGACATCAATCCTAGCTTTACGTCTAGCGGCTGATTGCATTTTTTCATCTGTTTAGAATTTGTAACGTTGATCGGCCAAGAAAGAACCCAGCCGTCGGAGTCGTTATCTCGTATTCGCCTCTGGGTAAGGGAGGGAACGCGAAATTACCATTGACGTCAGCATGGATCTCAGATGCGACAGCCCCTCGCTCGTCCAGTAACTGCAGTTCTATATTCGGCACTAACTCTCCCGTAGGATCATGCACCTGCCCACAAACCGCAGCCACAGGCACCGGTTTTGGCGCGATGCATGTATTCGCAGCAATCCTGGTCGGCCAGAGCATAACTCTTGACAATAGAGCTAGCAGACAAGATCTCACCCTTTCCACTCCTCCATCATCTTCACAAACTCCTTGAACAGATAATGCGAGTCATGCGGCCCGGGCGCGGCTTCCGGGTGGTACTGCACGCTGAAAAGCGGCAGATTCCGGTGCCGTAGCCCTTCCAGAGTTTGATCGTTCAAATCAATGTGCGTCAGTTCAACTTCGCTCTCCGGCAGCGAATCCGGATCGACGGCAAAATTATGGTTGTGCGCCGTGATCTCGATCTTCCCCGTGGTCAACTGCTTCACCGGATGATTCCCGCCGTGGTGCCCAAACTTCAGCTTGAAAGTTTTTCCGCCGAGCGCAATGCCAGTCAGTTGATGTCCCAAACAAATTCCAAAGATCGGCTGCCGTCCCATCAACCGCCGAATCGAATCCACGGCATATGTACACGGCTCCGGATCACCCGGACCATTCGACAGAAACACTCCATCCGGTTTCAACGCCAACACATCTTCCGCAAGAGTTTGCGCCGGAACCACCGTCACCTTGCAACCTTCACCACGTAACTTACGTAGAATGTTTTGCTTGATGCCGAAATCATAAGCCACTACATGAAAGCGCGGCGGCTCGTCTTTAACGCCAACCATCGCCACCGGCTCGTGCGAGCGCTCGCCCACTTCCCACACGTATGGCCGCTTCGTACTCACTTCTTTGGCTAAGTCAGTCCCGTCCATCTTCGGAATCGAGTTGGCTTTCGCCACCAGTTTCTCCGCATCGGTCCCGATGGTCGAGACCACGCCGCGCATCACGCCGTGGTCGCGCAAATGCCGCACCAGCGCTCGTGTGTCGATATCCGAAAGCACGGGCACCTTGAATTGTTCCAGATATTCTTCGGCCACCTGCTGCGAGCGCCAGTTCGAACTCACTTTCGAGAACTCGCGCACGATCAGGCCTTCAATCCAAGGCCGCGTCGCTTCGTTGTCTTCGTGGTTGGTACCGTAGTTGCCGATCTGAGGATTGGTCAGGACAACAATCTGCCCTGAGTAGGAAGGATCGGTGAAAATTTCCTGGTAGCCGGTGATGGAAGTATTAAAAACGACTTCGCCGTAACATTCGCCTTTGGCGCCGTAACCTTTGCCTCGGAAGACTCGCCCGTCTTCCAGCGCAAGGATAGCCTGCATTCTCGCTCCAGAGTGTGGATTTGCAGAATTTTATCAGGGATTGCAATCAGGACCAAGCACGGAAGGCAGTAGAGTTGTGGAAATCTCCCGGCGTTTTGAAGGGGCGCGGCTTCAGCCGCGCCAGTAGTGGTCAAAATTCAAAATGAAGATCGGCTTTAGCCGCAGTATTTCCGACGAACCTACCGCACTCTTCCCAGCTTGTCCATCGGCCAATATCCAAACACGGCCTTGCCGTATATATAACTCTGATTCACCGGCCCAAAATCGCGGCTGTCGTTGGACATCGAGCGATGATCGCCTAGAACCAAATAAGAATTCGCCGGCACCACCATCTCAGGAAAGGACCGCGAGTCCGCATAGGCGGGCGGCACGTAATCCTCATCCAGCGCCTCGCCGTTCACATACACCTGCCCACCGTCGATGCGGATGCGGTCTCCCGCCACTCCAATCACGCGCTTGATATAACTCTTCGAAGGATCGCGGGGATAGCGAAACACCACAATGTCTCCGCGTGAAATCGGCTCCAGGCGATACACAAATTTGTTGACGAAGATTCGCTCCTGGTCCTCAAGCGACGGCATCATGCTGGTGCCTTCGACTTTTACCGGCTGATAGATGAAAACGATGATGAACGCCGAAATCGCCAGGGAAAGAATCAGATCGCGCAGCCACACTCCCAACCCCGACCTCAACCGGCCTCCCGCATCCGCTGTTCCGCCTGCTCCAGCCTTCGGAAGGGTCTGGTCCGCTCGGGCTCGCGTTTCCGTGCCTGGGGGCTGTGGCATTGCAGTTTCCTATTGTATACAGATCATGCCCCCCAAAAGCAGGTTCTAGCTTATTATTACCTTCGCTTCCCGCCCCCTCGCCGCCTTTCAAAAAGCAGGTTAAAATAAGAAAGCTTAGGAGATTGCTATGTCTGCCACTCGATCCCGCCGAGGCAAGGTTGTGCACCGGGCGCTCACCCTCGCCTTACTTTTACTGGTTACCTTAACCATGACTTCTCTGTGGGCCGCTCCTCAAC
>JBAUVJ010000599.1:0-4972 GCA_049583165.1 Candidatus Sulfotelmatobacter sp.
GTCCATACTTCGAGCGGTAGTAGATTCCCGCGAAGCCGTCGTTGAAGACGATGCGTGATGCTAACTGCGTCACGTTTCGCGGAGCCGTCTGCTGCAACACGGATGCGTCCAAATCATCGAAGCCAAATTTCACCAGATGAGCCGCCAGCAAGTTCCGCAGTCGCCCAATCCACTCGCTGCTGCAAATGTCGGCATACTCTCCGCCAGCAGTCGCAACACCCATGACTCGCTTCTCGCCCCACTCCAACGGTACGTCTCCCAGTGGACAGTAGTCATCCTCTCCCTCAATTTCGGCCAATTCAGCCAGGAGTTTGGGATCGACACGGAATCGGCCTAGCGTTTCGAGAAAGCAACCAAGCCTTTGCGAGGATGCATATAGAACACGGTACATCCCTTCGGGATCGTCAAACCGATTGCCAAAGGTTCCGTCCGGTCCGGCCGAAGCCCAGTCGGGGACAGACCAGGGATCGGGCTTCCTTCCCAATCGATAAATCACGCCGGGGACTTTCAAGAATGACTATCCTCCGGCTAAAAATGCGCGCGCCGCGCCAAGAATCTCCGGGCCCACGGCCTCAACATTCTCTTCTCGCAAAAGCCGAACTGGCACGCGATCATTCAGCTCTGGATTCAAACCCGTAAACCAAGCCTGAACCACGCGCGGCCCTTCGTGATCGCTAATCATCTTCGCCAGCCGATACGCGAGCCGCAATCGTTCTTCAACTCCCTTGTAGGACTCTGAGCCTGCCATCCAGCGCTCTACTGCTCTTGCGTCCTTGACCGACGCGATGTAGGCCGTCAATTTCTTCCCCAGGATTCCCGTCAATTCCGTGACGAGTTTGGGGAACTCTAACGTTGTCGCTTCCCGGTACGCCAACAAATCCGGTCGTGGCGGAGTCAATACTCCCATGTTTTGAGATCTCCTAACCTCAATGCGAGTGTATCAAAATACCAACTAAATAACAATACAATTGCAATCAAATACCTGTCATCTCATTGAGATGTAAACTACTGAAAACACGACACAAAGTGCCAGCAGCTCAAGCGACCCAGTCCTTGCACAGCAATTCCGCTTGAGCAAGAACCGTCAGCGTCGCCTGTTCCTGCTTATCCGGTGGATATCCATGTGCCCGCAGAATGCGTTTCACAATCGCCCGCATTTTTGCACGTACACTCTCCTTCACTATCCAATCAATCGAGGCATTCTTCCTAACCGCGTCCACTAGCTCCAACGCAATCTGCCTCAACGTTTCATCACCCAGGACTTTCACAGCGCTATCGTTCACTTCGAGAGCGTCATAGAATGCAATTTCCTCATCGCTCATTTTTAGCTTGTCGCCCCGGCTCTGGGCCTCGCGCATGTTCTTGGCCAAGTTCACCAACTCGGCAATGATCTCCGCCGTGTCCAGGGAACGGTTCTGGTATTTCTGAATGGTTTTTTGCAGCATGTCGGAGAAAAGTCGCGACTGCACCAAGTTCTTCTTCGATTGGGTCTTCAGTTGGTCGTTCAACAATTTGCGTAGGGCTTCAATCGCCAGATTCTTTTGGGGCAGTCGCCGAACTTCTTCCAGGAATTCATCGGACAGAATAGAGATGTCCGGCCTACCCGCCTGAATCGCGAGGTCGCGATCAAAGTACTACCCGAGTCTGTGAGTTCTGATCCTGAGAGGTTGCGCCGGTTCGAGCAGGAAGCACGGGCCGCCGCTGCACTGAATCATCCCAACATTCTTGCGGTTTACCAGATGGCGACGCACGGGGGTGTCGTATATGGTAACGGAACTGCTCGAGGGCGAGACGCTGCGTGAGCGTCTTATCCGCCGGGCGATCCCGTTGCGCACCGCAGTTGATTATGGAGTGCAGATCGCCCACGGCTTGGCAGCAGTGCATGAGAAAGGCATCGTCCATCGCGACCTGAAACCGGAGAATCTATTCCTTACTAGAGATGGACGAGTCAAGATTCTTGACTTCGGCCTGGCCAAGCTTCCGCTGCCTCAAACCGCATCGGAGGATCAAAAGACCGTCACGCTGCAGGCAACCGAACCGGGCGTAGTGATGGGGACGGTGGGTTACATGTCTCCGGAGCAAGTGCGGGGACAAGCGGCAGATTATCGCTCTGACATTTTTGCCTTCGGCACGATTCTTTACGAGATGGTGACCGGCAAGCAAACGTTTCGCAAGCCGACGTCAGCGGAAACCATGACTTCGATATTGAACGAGGATCCGCAGTCCGTGGCACAGCTCGCGCCGAGCACGCCGCCTGGTATACAGCGCGTGGTGCAACGCTGCCTAGAGAAGAATCCAGAGCAGCGGTTCCATTCTGCGCACGACTTGGCCTTCGCGCTGGAAGCGATGTCTGATTCAGCCATCTCCTCGGCGAGTCGGCCGCCACTGCAAAGAGAAAAGTCGAGCCTTCTCAGAACCTCAATCCTGGGAGCGACGGCGGCTGCAGTCTTGGGCGCGCTCGTACTCGCGTATTTTTGGACGCGGCCTGAGGCTATGCCAAAAGTCTCCGACTACCTCCAACTTACGCATGACGGCCAGCGGAAGCAGTTGGTCGCAACCGACGGTTCCAGGCTTTACCTCCTATTAGGCACAGACCTCGCCCATACCGTCGGCGCGATCGCGGTTTCGGGCGGTGAGCCGATACGCATTCCGACACAATCGCCCGACATGGCACCAGCAGGCCTGTCGTCGAATGGGTCTGAGCTTCTCCTGATTGATGCGAAGGGCGACCCGCCCTCAGGCCCGCTCTGGAGTCTCCCTGTTCTCGGTGGCTCGCCTCGCCGGTTAGGGGACACGGAGGGAAACGCCGCCGCGTGGTCGCCTGGTGGCACTATGCTCGCGTACGTCAACCGCGCCGACATGTTCTTAGCAAAGGCCGACGGTAGCGAAGCCCATAAGCTCATCACCATGAAGGACACCGCTCTAATCGAAAATCCTGTCTGGTCCCCCGACAACGCACATTTGCGATTCGCAGCCTGGGATAGCGTCCGCGGCATGAGCACGCTCTGGGAAGTTTCAGTGGATGGGGCGGGCTTGCATCGCTTGCTTCCAGCCTGGAACAAACCGAGCGATCGACAGTGCTGTGGCAAGTGGACGGCAGATGGAAAATACTTCGTCTTCGGTGCGCGCGGCCAAGTCTGGACTTTGCCGCGAAAGGCCGGTTTCTTCGGCTCCGAAACGAAGCCCATCCAAGTGACTTTCAGTCCGCTGACATTGGACACACCGCTGCCCAGCAAGGACGGCAAACAGCTGTTCGTGGTGGGCCGAACTTTTCGCGGCCAATTGGTGCGATACGACTCGAAGTCGGGCGAGTTCTCGCCATTTCTAGGAGGCATCTCCGCGGAGTACGTTGACTTCTCGAAAGACAGCAAATGGGTAGCCTATGTCTCGTATCCCGAGGGCACGCTGTGGCGAATCCGCGCGGACGGGAGCGAACGCCTGCAATTGAGTTATCCTCCCGGCTATGCCGTAAACCCTCGCTGGTCGCCCGACGGAAAGAAGATCGTATTCTTTGAAATGCTGACAGATACGCCATCGAGAATTGTTGAAGTTTCCCCTGACGGAGGGAGTCCTCAGCAATTAATGCCGGACGATCCCATCCCGCAATGGGACCCGAACTGGTCGCCGGATGGAAGCAAGATTGTTTTTGGTGGCATGTCGAAAGTCTCAAGTCTCATGTTGTCTTTCCACAGGAAGCATAGTATTCTGATGTGGGTATAACACAGGAGAGCGGTGTCCGAATCCAAAATCGATTTGCTACAGGGAACTTTGGATCTCATGGTATTGCAAACCCTGGCAACCATGGGATCGCTGCACGGGTATGGCATCGCGAGACGCATCGAGCAAATAAGCGGCCAGGAAATTCTCCTGAACCAGGGAACGATTTACGCTTCTCTGGTGAGGCTGCAAGAGCGAGGGTGGATCTCTTCCCAGTGGGGTACTTCCAACAACAATCGCAAAGCCAAATTTTATGCGATTACGAAAAAGGGGCGTAAACAACTGGCCGAGGACGCCGTCTATTGGCATAGGCTAGCGGGCGTGATGAGCCGGGTGCTCGCCCTTCAGGAAGGCGGGAACAAATGATGGCCTGGCTGCGACGATTCGTGCATCGGCTGCGTTCGTCTTTCGCTAGCGCGAACGCAGATCGCGATCTTGAAGCCGAGATGGCAGCCCACCTCGAGCTTGCCGTTGAAGAAAACCTCGAGCGGGGCATGTCGGCGGAAGAGGCCCGACGGCAGGCTCTAATTCAGTTCGGCGGATTGGAACAGGCTAAACAACGCCATCGAGAGCAGCGCGGGCTGCCAGGATTTGGACGAGTGGCTGACACGGTCTGGCAGGACCTTCGCTACGGTTTGCGCATGCTGGTCAAGAAGCCCACTTTCACGATCGTGGCGGTCCTGACGTTGGCCTTGGGCGTGGGAGCCAACACGGCCATTTTCAGCATCGTGAACGCCGTCCTGCTGCGTTCTCTGCCCTACCGCGATCCCGATCGTTTGGTACGAATCTTCTTTAACGAGCCCGGCGTAGGATTGCGGGACGTTAGGTTTTCCAAGCCCGAACTGGATGACCTGCAGACGCGAGCGGGTGTATTTGAAGATGTGTCCCCGATCTTCGAGGGTAGCGAGAATTTGACCGGCGCCAAACAGCCCGAGCGCATCGAGGGGGTCAATGGCAGTTTCAGCTACTTTTCCATGCTGGGGGTGGTCCCGCAAATTGGACGGTTGATTGGTCGGCAGGACTTCGCGCCTGGTTTCGCTCCACTGGCCGTGATCAGCGATGGCCTGTGGCATCGTGCCTATGGCGCCGATCCGAATGTTCTCGGCCGTACCATCCGGATCGACGGTGATTCCACCACAATTATTGGGGTTCTGCCACGCGGATTTCGCCATCCTGGACCGACGACTTCCGGCGACGCGGATGTGTTTTGCGCCGGCGGATTCAGCGGAGACCCCTTCCCCCAGCCCATCCGTGG
>JBAUVJ010000600.1:0-2708 GCA_049583165.1 Candidatus Sulfotelmatobacter sp.
CCACGGCAACTGGCCGAACCGAACCTCGCCAACACGGCGCGCATTGACCAGTTCATGCACGACGGCAAGCTGTATCTCTCGCTGAACGACGCCATCGCGCTCGCGCTCGAGAACAATCTCGATATTGCCATCGCGCGCTACAACCTGAATATCGCCGACACTGACGTGCTGCGCTCCAAAGCCGGGGCAAGCATTCTTGGCGTGAATGCTGGGGTCGTACAAAACACTCCGGGCGGTGGCGTCGGCGGCATCGGTGCGAGTGCGGGCGCCTCCACTGGCGGCACCAGCCTGGGAGCAGGCGGCATCGGCGCCGGCACCAACGGCTTGGTAAGTTCTACGCTCGGCCTCGGACCTGTGATCAACAGCTTTGATCCGGTCATCACCGGAACCTTGCAAAACGATCACTCCACCCAAACTGCCACGAGCCTCTTTCAGGGTGTAATCCCGGGCACCAGTCTGGTTCAGAACACAAGCACTGTGGATCTTGCCTACAACCAGGCTTTTCAATGGGGTATGAATTTGCAGGTTGGCTTCAACAACCAGCGGCAAACAACCAACAGCTTCTTTTCAAGTACGAGCCCGGCTTTGGCCTCCAACTTCAAGGCAACTGTGACTCAACCTCTTCTCCAGGGCTTCGGATTCCCGGCGAATACCCGCTTCATCCGCATCGCCAGAAACAATCGCGAGCTTTCGGACGTGGCGTTTCGTTTGCAAATCATCGATTCCGTCGATCAGATCGAAAACATTTACTGGGATCTGGTCTACGCCTATGAAAATGCACGCGTGCAGAATGAATCACTCGCTTTCGCCCAGAAGACTCTTTCCGATACCAAGAAGCAGGTCGAGATCGGCAGCCTGGCTCCGATCGAAACGGTGCGCGCACAGAGTACGGTCGCACAGGACCAGCAACTGGTCACTCTGGCGCAAACCAATCTGCAGTTGGAACAATTGCTGATGAAGAACGCGCTCACTCGCACTCTTAAGGATCCAACACTCGCCACTGCGGAAGTGATTCCCACCTCGACGATGGACGTTCCCGCGCAAGAAGAGGTGGTTCCCACCGAGGACTTGATTAATGATGCGTTGCGGCATCGCGCCGAACTCGTGGAGTCACGTATCGACCTGAACAGCCGTGATCTCAGCAACAAAGCCGTGCGCAGCGCCTTGTTGCCCTCGCTCAATCTTTTTGCGTACTACGGAGGCGCGGGCGTGGGCGGCACTCAGAATCCAATTAATGTATGCGGCTACCCGTCGACTTTGGAACTGCAACAAGAATTCGGCTGCGCGGCCCCAGGACCCCTCAGTCCGACCAACCCCGAGCCAACCTTTCCGACAACTCCGATCGGAAACACCCTGAATCAGCTGGTTAACTCCACCTCGCCCGATAAGGGCGTGGGTTTACAACTCAACATCCCCCTGCGCAACCGTGCCGCTCAGGCGGTTCAGATCCGTTCCGAGCTCGAGTACCGCCAAGCCCAGATGCGCCTGCAACAAATTGAAAATCAGGTGGGGATCGAGATCCGCAACGCGCAATACGCCGTCCAGCAGAACCGAGCCAGCGTGGATTCCGCCAAGGCAGCGGTCGAACTGGCGCGCCAGTCGCTCGACGCCGAGCAAAAGAAATATCAGTTCGGCACTTCGACTACAACGCTCGTTCTGCAGTACCAGAGCCAGTTGGCAACCTCCGAATCGACCCTGGTAAATGCCACGGTAGCGTATGAAAAGTCGCGCATCGAACTGGACCGCGCTACCGGGACGCTGCTTGATCATGACGGTATCAGCGTCGATGATGCGGCGAAAGGTCAGGTCACGCGCATGCCCAGCGTGCCTTTCATCGCACCGCGCAAGGACATGCCGTCGGTGGCTCAACCGCCGCCCCAGCCAGCCGCTCCGCAGCAGCCTCAGTAAATTTTGTCGGGCAGAAAAGAGCAGCAAAATGGCGCGGTGTAAAGCCGCGCCTCATTTTTCTGCGTCACAATTCTTTACAATCCGCACCTATTTCTCTGGCTTGCTCCCGCTAAGATGGGGTGACGCTCTTATGTTTTCAGCATCCAGCTTTCAAAATCTGTTCCGTCCTTTCAACCGGATGCACCACCGTTTCTACTCAAGGAGACGAAACATGTCTTTGCCTCTGCCTCGAACGACCGTGGCCACCTGGCGGCTCATCCTACTATCGACGGCCTTTGCCATCCTGACTTGCGTGCAGCTAACCCCGGTCTTGCAAGCCCAGAATGCCGACGTTCCCGCCGCCCCGGTGCCGCAGACTGCGCCCGCTGCCGCCGAGCCGCAGGTAGTTCATCTGAAGGATTATTCCAAGCCGCGCCCGGCTTTCCCGCATTTTCTGCAGCCTTACCAGCCGCAAGAGATAGCGCAGCCGAACCTGGGCAACTCGCCGCGCATCGACTCTCTCATGCGCGATGGCAAGATTTATCTTTCGATCGACGACGCCGTTGCCCTCACCCTTGAGAACAATCTCGACATCGATATCGCCCGCTATAACCTCAACATCGCCGACACCGACTATCTGCGCGCCAAATCGGGCGCCAACATTCTCGGCGTCAACGCCGGCATTGTGCAGAACACGCCAGGCGGCGGTGTGGGCGGCCTCGGCGGGACGGTCGGCTCCGGCACCGGAGGAACCACGGTCGCGCCCAGCGGTGTAGGCACTGGCACCAACGGTTTGGTCAGCTCGACCCTCGGGATTGGCT
>JBAUVJ010000601.1:0-4083 GCA_049583165.1 Candidatus Sulfotelmatobacter sp.
CGGTAACAAGCAAAAATCCAAGCGATAAACGAGGATTCTTATGCACCGACGCGATTTCCTGCAAGGAATAGCCGCCACTGCCGCTGGTCTTGAAGTCCTGTCGCGCAGCCGCGCAGCGTCCGCTCAAGCCAGCCCTTCGGTCGTCCGGAAGTCTTCACGAAAAGCCGCCGATGTCTCGATTGAAGGCTACACGCTGGTGGCTGAGTTCAAGACTGACGCGGATTCCTGGAAGGTCTACGAAGACCTGCGCACGCGGGAAGGCTCTCTCGTGTTTAAATCTTCTTCCAGCAATGCGCGCGCACTCACCAAAAGTGCTGAGGCATCTATGCCGGAGGGAACGCCGTACCTGGGGCTGTCGCTTAAAGAAATAGGTTTATCGTCGCCTGATCTTCTCGCCGATCGTCTTTTGCAGGATGGCGACCCCGACCCGGAAAAAGTGAAATCGGTTGCGCCGCCCATGGCATCTGCGGACAAGAATCCACGTGACTGGACCACGTTTGTCGGCACCCGGGAGGCTTATGACGTTACGCCGGTTTACCGCAGCGGCAGCACACGGACCTACCATCCTATCCAGTATTCGCCCGAACTGCGCGAGGCTCTAAAACAAGGACATTTCTATGATGGCTTAGTCGGCGGTTGGATGCCGGCTGTCCGGAAAGTAATCCCGATCTCCGATGGCGACTACTGGGAAGTAATCTTGTTTGGCGACGTGGCCCCGAACAAAAACAAATACATCGTACACACTTGGCACCGAACCGCTCGCATCGAAGGGGGAAAAGTCGGCAAGGTCGTGTACGGCCATAGTTACCCGGCGTATCCGCCCGGACGCGAAGACCCACAACCGGAGGAGTTTTATCGCGCGTTACTGGCGTTTGCGGACTATTGGGACGAGCAACTCCACGATTTCGCCCCCGCGACGCTGCCTCAGAACGCATGGGTCGACATGTCGAAGCACTCGTTCGCCAAGGAGTTAATGACGCGGCCGGGCGGCATTTATCCCAAGTACGGCGCAGTGGACCGCGACTATGCCGGCTCGGAGTATGACGGCTTCCAGGACATCTTCACTAGCGCAATTTATACGAACATGGAGTGGGGACGCCTAGAAACGGCGCGGCTTTTTATCGATAACTATTTCACGGAATATGTAGATTCCAAAGGAATGGTGGATATGCGCGGTCCCGAGACCGCTCAGTTTGGCATGACACTTTCTCTGCTGGCTCGCTACTACCACTACACCGGCGACCACGCGCTGCTGTTGAAGCACAGGTCGAAGATTGAAGCCACCGCGAAGCTGCTCGCCCATATGCACGATGAAAGTCTTCGCCTGCCGTCGGAGAACCCCGGCTACGGACTGATCCGGGGATGGAGCGAATCAGATTCCTGCCTCAGTGAAAATCCTTCTCTGTACTGGCAGCCTTACTACGCCAATAGTGCATTTGCGTCGCGAGGTTTCAAGGACATCGCTGGCACCTGGAAAGAAATGTCACGCATCAACACTTCGCCGGATATGGAGAAATTGGCGCAAGGCTGGGCGAAACGCAGCCAGACGCTTCAGGAACGCACTATCGCAAGCATCGAAAAGAATATCCAGCGCGACAAGACTCCGCCTTACATCGGATTGTTTCCTGGCACCACGCTTACTTTTCGTGAATCGATGGAAAAAGAGCGGCCAAGTCCGCAGCAATGGCCGCACCGTCCTTATGCCGAATTGCTTCAGGCGGACATTCTTCCGCCGTACTTGGCAAATCAGGTGATCGACTGCATGAAGGGTTACGGAGCCACTACGCTGGGAGTGGTCGCCAACGTCGGGCGTTTTCAGACTGGCGGCCGTGACATTCTTGGTTTTATCTCTTACGGGTACGCGCAGATGTCGTTACGCCTCGACCGTATCGAAGAATTCTTGTTGTTTCTCTATTCTCATCGTTATCATGCGCACACGCGGGGCAGTTGGACTGCTGGAGAAGTAACGGGCATCACCGGTGATTCGGCGACCTACTGTGTTCCCGCGCAACAAACCATTCCGTTGTTGGTTCGCTGGATGCTGGTGCTCGAGGACTCCGACGAGGACAAGTTGTACCTGGCAAAAGGTCTGCCCCGGGAGTGGGTCGCTTCCGGAAAAGAAATTCGGATTGAGCAGGCTCCCACGCGATGGGGCAAAGTCAGCTTCAGCTTGGTGACGAAAACAAGTTCCAAGTCGGTTGTCGCGCAAGTGGAACTAAGCGGAGCGAAAGTGCCGCAGGAAATGCATTTCAAGCTCCGGCTGCCAGCACAAACTTCGCTGCAAACAGTGGCGGTGAACGGCCGGCCTGTAACTTTAGGCGGAGCTCACAAAGACACCGTCATCATCGAAACTAAGGGCGAAAGGAAGTTCGAAGTGATTGGTCAACTCGGCTGAGCACACCTGCGTCTCGCAAAAAGAGGTTCTTAGGACTTAGGTCGCTGGCCGCCATTACCGCTAATCGTTTGCGCGGCCACTCGTTTGTCCTCAAGGGCTTTCTTCAGCGACTCCCCGGCGTGCTGGATGTGCAGGCGCAGCAGTTTGCAGGCTCCGGCCACATTACGCTGGCGGCATAGGTCCAATATCTGATGATGTTCTTGATTGGCGCGCTGCATGCCGTGAGTCAGATAGAGTTGCAGGCGAGTGTAACGCTCTCCGCTGTTGTTGACGTTGCGGATGATCGCCATGAAGCGCGGCTGGTTGGCCCTTGAGTAAAGAATCGAGTGGAACTGCCAGTTGAGGCGCCCCCATGCGGACAGATGATCCTCGCGCTTGAGTTCACTTTCAAAGTTCAGTAACACCGCTTCCGCTTCCGAGAAATCTTCTTCCTTCAGGCACGGAATCGAAAGCTTCAACACCTCGGGTTCGAGCAAAGCGCGAATGGAAAAAAGTTCTCCAATATCATCAGGAGACAAAGCCGGTACCACAGCGCCCCGGTTGGGAACGATTGCGATCAGACCTTCTGCGTCGAGTTGCCGCAGCGCTTCGCGAACCGGAATACGGCTGACGTGATACTGGCCCGCAATCGCGTCCTGGCGGAGTTGGGCGCCCTCTGGAATCTCTCCGCGAATAATCTGATCGCGTAATTTGTCGGCGACCGCCACAGTAAGCGACTGTCGCGGGATTGCTGAATCCGATGCAGTTTCTAGGTCCATGTTTCGAGCGTTGCGGTGCGAGATTGAAAGCGCGGTCCCCGTATGCAGCCTCTACTATATCGCATGTTATATCCAAACGGAGCCTGTTTACGGCCCCGAAGCGCCCGGTGGAAGGTGCTCTTCCAAGTACCTCGCCAACAGGCAATAAAGATGATACGCAGTTCCCGTCCCCTCCATGATGGAGTGGGTGCGGCCGGGGTAGGTCATGAAGTCGAAGGGCTTCCCCAGCTCGATTAGCCGGTTTACCAGTAACTCCGTGCCCTGGTAGTGGACATTGTCGTCTCCCGAACCATGGACCAGCAGCAGATGGCCTTGCAGTCCTTCGGCGAAATTGATGGGAGACCCAGCCTTGTAGCCCTCAGGATTGTCCTGCGGCAGCCCCATGTAACGCTCTTGATAGATGCTGTCGTATAGACGCTGGTCGGCGACAGGGGCTACGGCCATGCCAACCTTGTAGAGTTCTGGATGGCGGAACATAAGGTTGAGCGTATTGGAACCGCCGCCGCTGCGGCCCCAGACCGCGACGCGACTTACATCGATATACGGTCTGGCGCGCTCCAGGGCTTGCAGAGCCAAACCCTGTTCTTTCGACGACAAGACTCCAACATTGCCGTAAACGACTTTCCTCCAGGCGCTCCCTTTGGGCGCGGGCGTGCCCCGGTTGTCGAAGCTCACGATGATGTAGCCTGCTTGAGCCATAATCCGATGGAAAACTCCATTCCATTCATCCCATCGATCGGTCACGGTTTGGGCGGCCGGCTCGCCGTACACGTAGACGAGCGTCGGATATTTTTTCGAAGGATCGAAGTCCTTCGGTTTGATGATCCATCCGTCCAGGATTACGCCATCACCGATATCGGTTCGAAACAACTCGGTTGGGGAGGTAATCAGATCTTTGGCCGCAGAGCGTAATTTCTCATTGTCCTCAAG
>JBAUVJ010000602.1:0-8642 GCA_049583165.1 Candidatus Sulfotelmatobacter sp.
TCTGTGGTCTGTGCGGAGATCATCGTCTCGCCGCCACGTCCCACCGCCGCCGAGATCATCACGGGGAGATTTTTCCTGTCCTGATCAAACACTTCCCGGATGGCAACAAGAGCCGCCTTAGCGTTGAGCGAGTCAAAGATTGTCTCAACTAGCAGCAGGTCAACGCCGCCGGCAATGAGACCACGCACTTGCTGCGCGTATGCGGTTTTGACTTGATCAAAAGTGACTACGCGGAATCCTGCATCATCGGCATCCGGCGAGTTCGAAAGCGATACAGTCAGCGGCCCAATCGCCCCTGCCACGAATCGTTGACGCGAAGTCGCGCTTCCGACGCGATCAGCCCATTCGCGGCACTGCCGCGCCGATTTCTCATTGATCTCGGCTGCCAGATCGCCGAGCAGCGGATCATCAATGATCTTCTGGTAAAACTCGGGGTCCTTCCGCCCACCATGCTCCCGCGGATCGTCCACAAAAAATTCACTCTGGGTAATGCTAGTCGCTCCGAAGGTATTCGTCTCGATAATGTCCGCCCCAACCTCCAAAAACCGGCGATGGATATCGCAGATCATATCCGGCTGCGTCAGCGCGAAGAGATCGCCATTGTTCAGCAAGTCCTTCGTCGAGTTCTTGAAACGCTGTCCACGGATATCAGCTTCCTTCATCCCATAGGTGCGGATGGTCGTGCCCATCGCTCCATCAATGATGGCGATCCTACTTTCGAGGATTTTTTGCAGAGGATGTAGATGGGCGATCGTCATTTTTTCTTCTAGAGGAGCTTATTCGATGATCGTAGGCACAGTAATGGTGCAACAGGTGCATTGTCCCGGTTGTCATTTCCTTATCTCAAAAACAAGGGGGAGGACACGCGGAGGAACTCTTGCATTTCCAGATTCACTTGTAGCACGCTTTCCTTAATTATAGCTATGCCGCGCACATAACTGGCGTCCATCGCCGCCTTTCCCATGCGTCATCCTCAATATCCGAGCCGCTTATCTACAATATTGTTCAGCTGTTCGCCCCGTTGGAACCTGTCGTACTGCTCAAGAAAGAAGCGCATCGCCTGATCCTGCCAATCGGCCGTGTGGTCCGCGCAGTGCGGCGACAGCAGAACATTCTCCAGTTTGTAAAACGGATGTCCCGCTGGCAGTGGTTCGTGCTCGAAGACATCCAATCCCGCTCCCTTGATTCTCTTCTCTGCCAGCGCGCGCAGCAGAGCTGCCTCGTCTATGACTGGCCCGCGTCCCACGTTGATCACCACTGCCGTCGGCTTCATCACCGCGAATTCCGCGTCGCTGATCATGTGCCGCGTCTCGTCAGTTAATGGAGCAGTCGCCACAATGTAGTCGCAACGGGCCATCATCTCCTGTCTGGCTTCCGGCTTGTAGTAGTGTTCCACCAGCGGATCGGCTGCCGCGGGAACATGCCGCTTGGTCGCGAGCACCTGCATGCCCATAGCATGCACACGGCTGGCGACGGCTCGGCCAATGTCGCCGTAGCCCATAATTCCAACCGTCTGTCCGGCAATTTCCGCCACATCGAACTGTTCCCATACGGCTGCCGTCTGATTGCGAATCATCCGCCGGAAGTCCTTCGCGAAATACAGAATCGCCGCCAGCACGAACTCCCCCAGCGACGCGCTGAACACGCCGCTGCCGTTGGTCAACAGGACCTCGCTCTCCACCAGTTCGGAAAACAGCATCTTGTCCAGGCCCGCGGCCATGGAGTGGACCCAGCGCACATTCCCGCACTTCGGCCACAACGCCCGCAGCAACTCCTGTGTGCCCGACCATTGCAGAATCACGGTTGCGTTTTGCACCGACTGGGCGCACACATCAACCTCGCCGCATACCGTGTGCGGCAGCTCTTTCAGCATCGCGAATTGCGGGGCGTCTTTCGCCGCCAACACCAACACTGGATTTTCTTTCCCCATGCCTAATATCCTGCCACGTCTTGCGCGGGAGGGTATAGGAGCGCCGCCGCGTGTGGCTTCCGACAGAGCCCGGAGAATGATGGGACTTCCCGAAGCTCCAGCCACGCTCATAACGAAAGTAGGTTCTGTCTGGCTGGACGCCCGGTGGCTATTTCGCTGCGCTGGCCATCTTCACGCTGTGCGAGCTGGCGGCGTATTTTGCGATGCCTTTATACAGCGCCTCGGCGATCTGCTCGCGGTAGCCATCGCTGCGCAGCTTCTGCTCGTCGGTGGGACTGCTGACGAAGGAAACTTCCGCGAGTATTCCGGGCATGGCAGTTTCGGTAAGAACCACGTAGGAGGCTTCTTTGACCCCGCGGTCGCGCAGGCCGGGATTCTGCATGGAGAGCGTTCCATAGAGCGAGCGCTGCACGCTGGCCGCCAGACGGCGGGATTGTTCGATCCTGTCATGCAAGTCGGCGGGAGTGAGTGCGGCTGCTACTGCGTTCTTGTTGCTGGTTCCATCGGGGCGCGCCTCGACATCTTTTGCATTGGGCGCCGAAAAGAAGTTCGTGTAATAAGTTTCCACACCGCGCGCGGAAGGCAGGTCGCTGTAGTTTGCGTGCACGGAGACGAACAGATCGGCCTGGGACTGATTGGCGATTCCGGC
Source organism: Candidatus Sulfotelmatobacter sp. (assembly GCA_049583165.1). Lineage (GTDB taxonomy): Bacteria > Acidobacteriota > Terriglobia > Terriglobales > Acidobacteriaceae > Sulfotelmatobacter. The sequence continues at coordinate 2,580 of JBAUVJ010000602.1, forward strand.
GCGTTCGTCGAGAGGAATGTAATTGTCGTCGTTGCGGGTGAGAATAACTTCCGCACCCAGACGGCTTTCGAGCAGTTTGCCCAATCGCTGGGCGATCTCAAGAACCAGATCTTTTTCCAGCAGTCCTCGACGGCCCACGGTTCCTAAATCCCATCCACCGTGGCCGGCGTCGACGACGATGCGCATCTTCGGTACTCGCGCGCGCAATTGCAGGTCTTCGCGCGTGGGCGGAGGAATGACGATCGCCATTCTTTTAGGCTCGGAGGGCGCGGTTCCGGGGAAAAGATTGACTTCGCTCTTGCTGGTTGCACCAAGCTTTCGGACCTCGACGACGAGGCGGTAGGGATTTGGCTCAAGGCTGACGGAAAAATTTGAGTTTCCTTTGGTCTCCAGAACCACGCGGGTCAGGCCCGGAACCGGCTGTGCCACGCGCACTCTTGCGAGCAACGGGTCGCCGACCTCGATGGTCTTTCCTTCAATATCTGGAGAGACAGAGGTGTCATGCAAATCAAAATAGATTCGATCGGGTCCCGTGAGGCGATGGGCTTCGTATTGGACTTGATCCTGCAAATCGAGCACGACCGTACTGGAATCGGTGGAAGACCAGTGGCGGATGCCGGTAATGCGCGTCAGCTTCGATACTTCCTGCGGCGTCACGCTTGCGGTTGGGGGTACAGCTGGCGTATTCAGAGCGCTCGAAGGAGAAAGAGCAGTCGAATTGGCCTGCGTCTGCGTTTGCGGTACGGCGGTCGAGGGGGCGGCGGAGGACGAGTTGGCAGGCGCTGCAGGCCGTTTCGCAGCGGCCGCGGGGTTTGCCGCGCTCTTGCTGGATGGTTGAACTAACGTATTGTCTAGCTGTACATTTTTCAGTTTCCACCAGAGTCCACCGGCTACCAGAACGAAGACGACCAGCAGAATCAAGACGAAGACGATGCCAGGATGACGAGTGGTCGCCGGCTCCGGTAGCGGGGCTGGGCCTTCTGCGATTGCATTCTCGGGCTGGGGTTCACCGATCGCCGGCAGCGCCAGTTCGATTTCTGGAATTTCTATGGCTGCGGGCGACGCAGACGAAGACGCAACCGAGGCGGCATCTTCGAGGAGCGGTGCGGTTGCAACCGCCGCGGTGCTTGCTTCAGAATCGAGAGCTTTTTCTGCGGGTATAGAAGATGCCCGCGGGAGCGCAGGCGCGGCCAATTTCGCTTCCGCCATTTCAGCCGATTCCGCGAAGCGGTCTTCATCTTCGGGCTTGAGCGCTCCAAGAATCAGCTCGGCGAGCAATTCCAGGCTGGTCACGTCGCTGTCGTTAAAGCCGAAAGGCTCGGCGGAGAACGCTTCCAGCAATCCGATGACGCGCCGCCGGCCGCACAGCGGAACCGCAACCATGGAGCGCGCACCCAACTTGCGGCAGGCGTCGAGGTTTACGCGGTCATCGGTCTCGGTGTCATCGCAGCGGATGATCTGCGCGGTGCGAAAACATGCTCCGGAAAATGCCGAGTCACGCTGTATGCGCGCACCAACGTCAGGCTTAATAGTCCCCGCCGACGCTCGCAAAACAATCTCGTTATGCTCGGCCAGGGCAATGCCCAATCCATCGGCGCCGGTGATGACGACGGCGCGCCTTGCAACAAGTTGCAGCACTTCATCCAGAACGAATTGTTCGGTGTGCTCGAACTCGGAGGGATGCGCAATTACTTCAAATCCGTGGTGCCGCGAAGCCAAAGCCCGGCGGTGGCGCACTTGCTGATGCAGTGCCGAGAATCCCAGGAGCGCCTGAAGAGCATCGACGCCGGATGGGGACGACTGTTCTTCGTCATAGAGCTCAGATTCGTTGTGAGAACCCGAATAATCGCTGCCTTCGGTCGAAGCGGTTGCACTGCGCGCGCCAGGCCACGACGGCACTCCCGCATCCGGAAGACCGGCGGCGGCAACCTGATTCATCGGCTTGGTGGGAGTCGTTGCCATTCCGCGCTGGACGGCCCAATCCGCTTTGCAAGTGTGGCCATCCGAATTAGCCCGTGTCAATTAACCCCTTGGCCTAGCCAGCTTAGGCAGCCTTCAAAGCTTGGATGCAGATACGGCCAAAGCCGGTTTAGCCCGGATTAGCAAGGGCTTAGGCAGATTCTAACCGACCAGACAGCGCCAGGGACATGCCCTCTTGGCCATGGTCTTTGGTAAGACGCTGGCGCTCCGGGTTCCTGACTTTCCTACCCACTGCGGTTTGACGCGGCAATCTGCCGAAAACGGGGTATAATTTCGGGCGTTTCGGGGTCTATTTCGAAGGAGGCACCGGCGATATTCCCATAGCCGGACTATGAGGCCTAAGCTTTCTTGCCCCAGGTTAGGGAATCTATGGAGTTACTGCTGGTTCGTGGCAGCCGGAAACTAGAATCAGACGGATCAGGCTCGTCCGAACCACTTCTGGCGGATAAGTATGCAGGTCGTATCATTTCCCGCGCGGCAAGCACGCACCCATTACCGTCATGGACTGCGCACGCTGACCTACGTCACGCTCGATGCCGCCAATGGCGGGATCATCCGCAACCTCAACAGCGATGGAGTCGCGGTGCAGGCCGTCGCCCCGCTGCGACAGCAACAGCGTGTCCGCCTGCGTTTTGAGTTGAGATTTCCCCGCCTGCGCATCGACGGCTATGGAGAAGTTAGCTGGTCGAATTCCTCCGGGCAGTGTGGCATCCGGTTTGTAGACTTGCCTGCACGCACCCGTCGAGAAATCAGCCAATGGATATTTTCCGATCTACTGGAGGGGATCGCGCGCGATTCCGCTTACGCCTTGGTCTCACAGAATCCTGTGGTATCGATCGCTTCGAAAGAAACGGCTCCGAAAGAAATCAGGCCAAGAGAAACTGCCGCCCCAGAAAATGACGGGCTGATTGTTTCTGCTCGGGTCCGCCCGTCGATCCAACCGGAAGCCCTTTACGCCCGGGTGGAGGAGACAACGCGGTTCGGGGAATCTCGGCATGAGAGTCTGACAGAGGCCGCATGGGAGAGCGCCCCTCAGGAGAACTGGCTTTCCCGTCCGCTCTCGGGTCGAACTCTGGCTTGGCTGGTGGATAGCTTGGTCATGATTGCGGCCCTGCTTTTGTTCACCCTGATTTTTCTTGCCATCACTCACGAACTTCCGGCGTGGCCGTTCAGCGTGGGTGCGGCTATGGCTGGGGCTGCTTTCATTGCTGCGACCTATTGGGCGTTATTTACTGCATTTGGAGGTTCAAGCCTGGGGGTTCGGTTAGCGCAGGCCGCATCGGGCTTGGAAGAAGAGCATCAGCCGACCCGTTCTCGCATTCCCACATCAAATCCGAGAGCTGGGCTTGGTGGCGCAAGCGCTGGGAGCTGAAATCTGAGGGCGGCTTCCTAGTTAGCGAAATACTGTTGCGCCAGCCAAATCCGCAGCGTGGATTGCATCTGCTCCGCAATCTTCACAAAGCGGATGCCGACGTTGCCGCGTTTGTCCGACCATGCTACTTCCACGTCCGCTTTGACGCCACATTTCGTGCCGGGCAAATCGAAGCATGCACGGTGCAGGTCGTTCGCGTCGAATCCTTCGTTGATACGTACTTGTAGTCCGCCCTGGCTTAGATTGATGAGTTGCGCCCCCACCCTTTTCCGATGACGTCCACTCAGAGTGACAGGAACTTCCAGGCCGGCGCGATGGTAGCGTAAGCGGCCGTCGAGAATCATGTTGCGCGCTGCGGAGAGCGTACGTACCGCCTGTTCCACGGAAATAGGCTTCTCGAAAGCGAACATTGCGCCGGTCGCCTGCATTTCGGGTCTGCCCTGCTTGCAGCCCATAATCACCAAGGGCACTGTGTTCGCGCGCGGAGCTTCTTGTTGGAGTTGGCGGAAAAATTGTCCTGTGCCGTTCAGGTCACAGTCAACGATCAGGGCGTCGATTTTGGATTTCGTGATGCGAGCCAGGGCACGCTGCGGTTCGCTCTCTACGGCAACATCCATGTGCAAACTTCCGAGGATACATTCCAGAACGCTGACTTCCTGCCAATCGCGCGAAACTACCATCGATGAGAGTGTCATGCCTTAACTCTACCCACACCAGTAATGGCGACGTAGATCACTAACGTAATGATAGGATCAGGACTGCGGGTTGCGATACCAGTCCACGGTCCGGCCCAATCCATCTTCAAAATCTACTTTGGGTTCGTAGCCGAGATGCTTTTCCGCCTGGGAAATATCGGCGAGCGAATGCTTAATATCACCGCCGCGTTCTGCGGCATACGCCGGCGGACCGGAGTAAGAGGTAAGGGGCTGGAGGAGTTTGAAAACTTCGTTGAGAGAGATGCGCCGTCCTGTCGCGACATTGAATACTTTACCGGCGGCATCGGTAGCTGGGGCCTTGCAGGCCAGGAGATTCGCATCCACTGCATTGTCGATGTAAGTAAAATCGCGGCTCGTCTCACCATCGCCAAATATCGTGGGCTGCTGACCGGCCAGCATTTGGGTTATGAACTTCGCCATGACACCTGAGTATGGCGACGATGGATCCTGTCGCGGACCAAAAATATTGAAGTACCGCAACGCTACCGTTTCCAGTCCGTAGCAGCGATAAAACGAAGTTAAGTAATGTTCGCTGGCCAGCTTGGCCACGGCGTAGGGCGAAATGGGATCCGGAGTCATGCGCTCGTGTTTTGGAAGTGTTGGCGTATCGCCATAGGCCGAGGACGATGCGGCATAGATCACCCGCTTCACCTTGGCATCCCGCGCGGCGACCAGCACGTTGACAGTGCCATCCACGTTCGCCCGATTGCTGCCGATAGGATCGAGCACCGACTTTGGAACCGATGGGATTGCAGCCTGGTGCAGAACGTAATCCGCACCAGCACACGCCTGCCTTACGGCCTCGAGATCGAGAATGTCGATCTGACGAAAATCGATTTGCCCGAGGATTCGGGCAAGGTTCTCGCGCTTTCCGGTAGAAAAATTATCAATTCCGCGAACTTGCTCCCCACGCTGCAACAGTTCCCGTGCCAGAGACGATCCAATGAAGCCACCGATACCTGTAATGAGATAAAGCGCCATAGTCTTTCATCATAACCAATCGACTCGGCGCTCTGGAGCGACAAAACAATGCACGCGGACTAACCAAAGTAATGCGCGGCTGGCGCAGTGATTTTGAATGGAGGAAATTGAGAACCGGACCTTGAGAATACCTCCCTAAACGCCCGAACTCTGGATCTTTCGCAGAATTCGGAGAAACTCGTCCCGGCTCAACATTTGGCGCTCTTCAAAAAAATTCGTCAACGCCTTGAGGACCGCGGCCGGATTGAGAGCGGCCGACAACGACTCGGGCTTAGGCGTTGGCTGAGGACGGGCCGAAGCTCGCGGACCCAAGATCACTGAAGGTCTCGATAGCGATCCCAATAGCTCGCGCAATTTTTCGCGATTCTCTTCCGACATGGTAGTGAAACTGATTCCCATGCCCAGGTTCGGGTACACGACTTTGACCTCGCCCTTACTCTCGACTCGAAAGCCGTTCACTTCGAGGGTCAGGGTGAGCGGAGACCCCACGCGAAAGGTGGACATAGCTTCTACGTAGCATCCGTGCAAACTGATATCGGTGAAGGTTGCCCAGGTTGCTACGCCGCTGCGCACATCGCGCAGGTACGCGCTACCCTGGCAATGGTAGCGCGGGCTCTGGCGCTTTTCGGAACTATCGGCCTGCTTTTCAAGTGAAACGGCCCCTCCAGTTCCGGTTTCCGATGGGATTGGCGCACGCGCCGCCGCTGTGCCGGCAGCCTGAGGCAAGGACCGCTTTAAAGAGGCGAGATAGGACGCTCCGGCGCTGTTTTCGTCCGACATAGCTGCGGACTCGCCTCTTTAGCCACTGCTTAGAGGCAAGTCTTTTTGACTCTATCGGAACAACCGAACTGAAAACTTAACGACGGAGTGTGGCGTGCGAGGAAGGGAGCGGGTGATTTTCATTTCGGGAGAAGCTCAAGAACGGGACGCGACCGACGAGAATTCCGCAACGGATTGCCGAATTTTGCTCCAGACTTCGTCCCTTCCGGCACGGGTCTTCGCCGAGAAAGGCAC
>JBAUVJ010000603.1:0-5850 GCA_049583165.1 Candidatus Sulfotelmatobacter sp.
ACGTCGGAACCATGGCCACCGAGATTGGTCGTATCGGTCACGCCCGCCACGGTGAAATGCGGCTCGTCGAAAAACTCAGGCTGCGCACCTGACGAGTTCTTAGTCGCGCTTGTTTTTCGCGTGTTCAGAGTGAGATCGACGGTTTTTGATTCGTTGGATTTGAGAACGAACGGGACCGACGTGGCCTCGTCGTAGCCCGACATCTCAGCCCGCAAAGTATATTTCCCTTGGTGAACTGCTGGAAAAACATAGGCTCCGGTTGAATCGGTATGGCCTGTCAGAATTTGTTTATCATCCGCCTGCAAACAGACAGTGGCACCGGCAACCGGTTGCTTGCTCGAATCGCGCACAACCCCCTGCACTTTCCCCGCCGATAGCTGCGCAGCATCCGCCTGTGCCTGAACGGATTGATCGAGAACCGAAGCCAAAAGTACTGTCAGCCCAAGAACCAAGGCTGCGTTGTGATAGAAACGGCTCATAGTGCGCGAAGTAGAAAAGACAAGAAAAACAAGGATGCTCGTAATTTTAAATTTTAGCCGTTCGAATCGCGATCGGCAATTGGCAAGGCCGCAGCCTTCTGAGGTCCCGCGTAGCTTGATTTCCGGGCCAGGAGATCGACATAGGCTTCTGCGAGCAACTGCTCTTTGCCGATTCCAAGTTCAGCGAGTAAGCTGTTCGCTATCTTCTTACCTTCCGCCTCGGTTTGTTCCGGCCGAAGCACGACTTCGAGTTCCAAAAACTCGCCGAGCCCGCTCACCTCGTCGATGTGAACGCGCGTTTGCCCGATGAGATACAAAGTTCTTGTTTTCTTGACAACACCGGCGGCGCCGAGTTCAGCGCGAAGGATCTCAAGCAACTTTTGAGGGTCAGACGTGCGGGCGATCAGATAATGCGACCCGCGCGCATCCGCGACGTTGGTTCTTTCGTAGCGGATTAACTCACCACGATCCGAGGCAAACACGCGAAGCTTCAATCGTGCGCGATCGGAGCAGAAGAAGAAGTCTTCCTGATGAATCGTTTCGGGGCCAGAGTCGCTTAACCGGGCGGTGGCGGCTTCCGTCGCAGCACGATTTGTCAAAACCGCTTTGATTTCGATGTTCGTTGGCATGGTTGATTCGACAAGATAACGCATCAACTATCATGGCCGCCAATGAATTTGAAGCCGTGTTGAAAAGCCATGAACTGACGGCGAACGGAACTTTGAGTTATAGTGCGCAATGCTCGAGAAACCGTAGATACTGATTCTGTACATACAATACGAATCTCAACACTTTGAGGATATTGATGAAATTCTCCGGGACCAAAGTTGTCGCATTCGCTGTAATGCTACTCACATCCCTCACTTGCTGGAGCCAGGCGAAACGAAAGATCATCATTGATCAGGACGCGGCTGGACCGGCGGGAACCGATCAGCAGTCGATCCTCCTATTGATCCAGTCGCCGCAGACCGAAGTGCTGGGTATCACCGTGGTGACGGGCGATCAGTGGCTCAACGATGAATTGGCGCACACATTGCGCATGCTCGAAATCATCGGGCGTACAGACATTCCGGTCGTGCCGGGAGCGGAGTATCCGCTGGTGAGGCGAAAACAGGATACGGAACTTTGGGAGCAGCAATACGGCAGCGTAGCTTGGCTGGGTGCATGGACTCCACGGTTTTATCACCCACACGATCAGTTGGGAGATATGCCAGAAGGCAAGCCCATCACCAAGCCAGCTGATGAAGATGCCGCACACTTCCTGATCCGCATGGTTCACAAGTTTCCGAACCAAATCACGATCTATGCGGGCGGCCCCATGACCAATATTGCGCTTGCCATTACCATCGACCCCACATTTGCCTCCAGGGCTAAGGAGTTGGTGTTCATGGGTGCAAGCCTCAATCCGCGAACTGACGATCCGGAGTTCGCGAATTCTCCAACCCATGAATTCAACCTTTGGTTTGATCCGGAAGCGGCTCATACCGTGTTGCAAGGGCCATGGAAGAAAATTATTTGTACGCCGGTGGACATCTCAGTAAAGACGCGGCTCAGCGCTGATTTGATCAACCGCGTCAAGGCAAGCGATTCGCCAGCGGCGCAATATATTGGCAAATATACGCAGCTTCGCGGGAACTACAATTATCTATGGGATGAACTGACAGCTCTGGCCTGGCTCGATCCGACGCTGATCACGAAGAAAGAAACGCTCTACATGGATATTGATCTGGACCACGGAGCCAACTACGGAAACACCCTAACTTGGACGGAGCAAAATAAGCCTAAAGTCGAAGTCAAACCGGTCGAGGTACAGGATGATCTTGATCTCGACCGGTTTTATAGGATGTTTGTCGATCTGCTCAGCGCGCCGACGCCGAAAAACTAGCCGGCTCCATTTCGCGCTCGGCACCTACTGCGGAAGTTGCGCCATCAGGCTGCGCGCCTGGACATGATCCGGATGTTGCTTGAGAAGTTCTAGCAAAACAGCCCGAGCTTTCTCCGGTGCGCCCTCGACGGCATAAACTCTGGCCAGATTCAGGTAAGACTGATCGAAGGCGGGAGCCATCCGGATACACTCCTCGAAGCTTGCAACCGCCTGATCTCGCCGCTGAGTTCGTAAATAAAGTATGCCGAGATTGTTCAAGGCTTCCGGATATTCGGGGCGGGACTTCAGCGCTCTTTGCAGATACTCGTAAGCCTGCGCGGAATCGTCGGCCTGCGCGAACACCATCCCCAGACCATAGTTCGCCTCGGGATCGGTGGGACTGGCTTCAAGAGCCCGTTCAAAAGTGTGGCGAGCTTTATCCCAATCCTTTTGCAAACGATACGCGTTACCCAGATTCTTGAGGGCAATCAGGTGATCGGGGCTTGAATGCAAAGCCTCCTGAAAACAGCGTATCGCTTCCACCGTCCGGTTTTCCCGCGTGGCGATCAGCCCGAGATTGTTCCAGGCGTTCGCTGCGGTGTCAGGATAGCTCGTGTGAAGTTTGACGGCGAGTTCGAAGCTCTCTCCCGCCGCGGCGGTTTTTTGTTGATTCAGTTGAGCGCTTCCCAGGCCGTAGTATGCCTCGGCGCTCGATGGATCGTCGCGAAGCGCGGACTGAAACGATGCTGCGGCTTGATCATAATAGCCTCGCTGGAAAAAGACCGAGCCGTAGGAAAGATAATTGCGGCCAAAGTCGAATGTTTCGGCAGCACCGGGAAACGGCAGCGCCAGCGCCAATCGTCCCGCATCAGTTCGAGGAATGCTCCTGGAATCTTGCTCGATGTGAGCGGGATCCACTCTCCCCTGATAAATCTTGACGATGTCACCCTGCGGATCGATGAGAAATGATGTTGGCAGGCCGAGATCGCGGTGCCGGTCGAAAAGGTAACGGTAAAGAATGTTGTAAACACCTGCGATTTCATCCGATCCGCGAAGAACCGGGAATGAAAGATTTTGCCGCCCCGCCAGCGCGCTCAGTTTTTCGGGATCGGCTGGATCGTCAACATTCACGGTGAGCAGCCGAAGTCCCTGCGAAGCCCAGCGGGCATAAACGCGGTTGAACGCTTCGAGATCTTTGAGACAATCCGCGGATCGCGTTATCCAGAAATTCAGGAGCACCGTCTTTCCCCGAAGTGCAGCCAGGTTCTGAGTTTTTCCCGTCAAGTCCGGAAGAGAAAAATCCGGCGCAGCCACGGGCACTAGAAGCCATGTTTCGACTGTACTGGGGAGCGGTTCGATTTCCTGTGATGTCAGTTGCGCGTGGGATGGCGCTTGCGGTTTGAACGGTTCGATCCGTATCCTCTCGGAACCTTCCTCTATCCAGACGCGATGGTTGGGCGGCAGGTCATGACAATCCTGAACGAGCCCGCTTGGCCAGCGAATGGACGCGCGCACCGTACCTTCGATCTTCCCAAGACCAAAAAACAGTTCCTTGCTGTGCTGGGAAAGAAATCCTGAGCCAGCTTGAAGCAGACGAGTCTGGCGGCCAGAATCGGTTTCCACTGTAACCGCCGCACCGATCGCGTCGCGATTACTCTTTGTGCCGCGAAGGCGGAAGGCGATCGACGCCGGAAGATTTTCCATCGCGTTCTTCAAGAGACGCAATTGAGGAGCGTTGCGGTTTTTCAGGAAAATTTCCTGTCGGCCGTCATGATCGAAATCGGCCAGGGCAAAGGCCCGGCCGTCCTCGAGAAAGTCCATGCCCACAGCCCCGGAAACGTCAGAGAATGTGCCATCCCGGTTGTTCGCGTAGAACACATTCCGCTCGAAGCCGCTCCAGCTTCCGTCCGCTCGAATAAGTTCATTGATGGCGCTCCACCCTTGTTCGTATGCGGGGGAAGGCTTCGCCTCGTCCGGCGAATTTGCAACTACTTGCCGCCAAAAAAAACTGTTCAGGTCCGGGCCTGAGATCCCGGAAACCATGCCGTTCGCAATGTAGAGATCGGGAAAGCCGTCATGGTCGAAATCAAATGCGTCGCTCGACCAAGACCAGCGGCCCATTCCAACCCCTGCCGAAACTGTTTTGTCCTCAAAGCCGCCACCGCTGTTGCGAATATTTCCCTTGTGAGGCCCATGATTTCGCAACAGCGAATTGCCCATCGCGTGCTTCCGGTATAGTGATCGAACATCTTCAGTGGAGTTTTTCTTGAAAATGTCTTGCGCGGAAATACGCTCTCCGGCGGCAGTCCACATGTCGCCGACGTAAACATCCTCGAGTCCGTCATCGTCGTAGTCGAGCCAGCACACGCTCATGCCGGCTCCAATGTCCTCAACTCCAGCCTGCGAAGCGACATCGGCAAAGGTTCCGTCGCCGTTATTGCGGTAGAGATTTTTGCGACCAAAATCATTCACCACGTAGAGGTCGGGCCATCGATCTTGGTTGTAGTCGTTCCACCCGCAGCAGAAACTGTAGCGAGTATTGTTCTGATTCAGCCCAGATTCCGTGGTCACGTCGCGGAACGTACCATCGCGCTGATTCCGCATCATGAAGTTAGGCGGGCCGTTCTCGGCATCATGATAGGGCACGGGATACTTATATTGATCGGCGCCCTGGTAATAGACATAAAGACAGAAATAAATATCCAACCACCCGTCGCGGTCATAGTCGGCAACAGCCGCTCCCGTGAAAGTTCCCTGCGGAGCATTGGCAAATTGAAATGCTCCGGGTTTCTGGCGAAACTTGCCTCCACCCTGGTTCAAGAACAAAAGCGGCCCATTCGCGCGAACGATGACGACATCCTGAAGCCCGTCATTATCGAAATCCGCAAAGAGCGCGCACGCAGTGTTTTCCAGGATTCCCAAGCCCGAGGTTTCCGTGAGGTCTTCGAACGTTCCATCTCCCCGATTTCGATAAAGCCGATTGGGAAGACCCGCGGGCTGGCAAATATAAAGATCGTCGAAGCCGTCGTTGTCGATGTCGGCGACCGAGACTCCATTGTGTCCGTAGATATCGATAGCGCATGCCCCGTCGAGAACCGTCCGCCAGTAGTCGGTCCCTCGCAGCATTTGAGCGGTGTACGAAGGATTACGCCCCAAGGCTGAAGTAGTAATATCGACAAACACAGGAGCCTGGGAGCGGCATCGGGTCTCATCATGCGATTCCCATCTACGAAGCTGGAATTCGGTCGGTGCGGATAAAGGCGACGCATCCCACACCAAGTTCCAATAACCAACCCGCTGCTCTCGATGATAACCAGCTCCAGTCCCCACTAGTTCGTAGCGGACACGCGTGCGAAGCGTTTCTGGAAGTTGGGCAGCGGATGTAGAACTTGCCTCGATACTCGTCACCTGAAATTCTGCGCTCATGATCTTCGAAAATGCGCCCAGCGAAGACCGCAACTCCTGGAGAAACGAATCTCGTCCCAGCATGGTTTGAGTGGTGAATTT
>JBAUVJ010000604.1:0-4889 GCA_049583165.1 Candidatus Sulfotelmatobacter sp.
TCTCGCCGTTCTTTGGCGAGACTAGAGTGGGGATTCTGGGTAGTGGGTCAGTGACGTAGTACCGGATTTTGACATCGCGTGAGCTCATCCCAACCACCGTCTATAATCCCCCCATGCCCCTAGTCGAACAAATCCAGAAAGACATCGTCACCGCCATGAAAGCCAAAGACGAGGCCCGCCTCTCCACCCTGCGCATGGTCAAGAGCGCCCTGCAGCTTCGTCAGGTGGAAAAAATGGCCCCGCTCGACGACAAAGAATCCCAAGCCGTCCTCGCCACGCTGATTAAGCAGCGCAAAGAATCCGTCGAGCAGTTCACCAAAGGCGGACGCCAAGAGATGGCCGACAAAGAAGCCGCCGAAATTATCCTGATCGAAACCTACCTGCCCAAAGCCGCCGGCGAGGCCGAAGTGGTCGCCGGAGTGAAAGCCGTGATCGCCGAGATGGGCTCCCCCACCATGAAAGATATGGGCACGGTGATGAAGAATGCCATGGCACGCTTCTCCGGCGCCGGCATGAGAGTGGATGGGAAGGTAGTGAGTGAGATTGTGAAGAGAGAACTGGCGGGGAAGTAGCAAGGTTCATGTAGGGACAGCCGCCCAAGCTTGCCCTGAGCGAAGCCGAAGGGGCTGTCCAGTCGAGCGAAGCTCGACTTCTTGTAGAGCTCATTTGCTCCGCTGCAACTCCCGATACGCCTCGCTCTTCGAAATCCCCCGTTCCTTCGCCACTTTTTTCAGTGCAGCTTTTTCCTCAACCCTCTTTTCCGTCATGATCTGCTCAACTCTCCGGCGAATGGAAACTCGGGCGGACGAGGAGTCCGCCTCTACGTGAGCATCTCCTTCCTCAGCCTTCCCAATCAGGAGCGTGATCTCGCCCTTCACTCCTTCGCGCGCCGTCAAAGTCTCCAGCACATCACCCACCCGCCCGCGCAAAAACTCTTCGTGCAATTTAGTCACTTCGCGCGCAATCACTACATGCCGCCCGTTTCCCAAAACTTCGCAGATGTCTTCCAGCGTCTCCACAATCCTGTGCGGAGCTTCATAGAAAACCTGCGTGCGCGGTGAAGTCTTGATCGCCTCCAGCGCCGCCCGCCGCTCTCCACGCTTCGCCGGAAGAAATCCGCTGAAGCGAAAGGAATCCGTCGGCAGTCCACTGGCCACCAGCCCCGCCAGAAACGCCGCTGCACCCGGAATCGGCACAACCGGCACATGATGCCGAATGGCCAGCGAAATCAATCGGAATCCCGGATCGGAAATTCCCGGCATGCCCGCGTCCGTTACCAGCGCGACGCTAGCGCCCTCCTGCAAATCTTTCACCAGCTCCGCCGCTCGTGTCATCTCATTGTGTTCGTGGTAGCTGACCGTGCGTGTCGTGATGCCGTAGTGATTCAACAGCTTCTGGGTTTGGCGCGTGTCTTCGCACGCAATCATGTCGGCTTCCTTGAGCACGCGCAGCGCCCGCAGCGTAATGTCTTCCAAATTGCCAATGGGAGTGGCGACCAGATAAAGCGCCGGACGCGCCGCGAGCGCAGAGAGCGCATTCTTTGGCTGAATCGTTTCCGACACAGCGGTTTTGGATTCGTCCAGCTCTCGCCGCGCATCCTTCATGGCCGGAGTCTACCACCGCGAGGCCGTAACTTCTCTTGGCCAAGAATCGGCAAGACCGGGAGTAGGATGATGAGACGGCAAGTTCGCAGCATGGAGGATGGCAATGGCATTCTGCGGGCTGACGGCGGAGTTTGCGTTTGCTTTTCTGCGCAGATGCCTTGTGGCAGCGTGCACCGTGGCTTGTTGCCTGGCGTACGGGCAAGTCGCCTATCCTGAGCAGGAGATCCGTGTTCACGACCTGGCGCAGCTGACGGCGCGGTCTACACACGCATCCGATGTTCTGGCGACATCGTTGGAGATGGTTTTCAACGACAAGCAAGTATGCTGCGGCAAGGATTCCGCACTTGAAGACAGCGTCCAGTCGTCGGACCCAAAGTCTTTGAAGGACGTTGCCAGCAAGCTGCAAGGAAGGCACCTTCTCAGCGACGGCCGCCCGATCATGGTCGCGGCGAACTATCTTCCAATGGACGCCGTCAATGCCGGCCGTCTCATCACCGCGATCGCCAACCAGCATGCTCTGCTGATGGAGTGGAATTCTCATCTGTACGTGGTTGGCGGCGTGAGCTACGTCGAAAGCGAATCCCCCGGCGTAGACGGCTCGGGAGGCGGAATCGCGTATGCGATCCACAAGTTCCTGCTGCAGGATGCGCGCTTTTCTGATTCGCACCGAGCAGTCACCTTCGATCGCCTAATCGATGACGCGGGTAAGGTACAGGGATTCTTATTTGTTCAAGCCTCGCCGCAATAAACCGCCGAATGCCGAATTGACGCAATCGACCTGCGCCCCTAGAATCAGAGTGAAACTGAATCAAGGTGAAAGTGATTTTCCTCACAGTCGTCTCTTAGAACTCATGCCTCTTTACGAATATCAGTGCGAGAAGTGCGGTCATCGTTTCGAAAAAATTCAGAAATTTTCCGACAAGATGGTCAAGAAGTGCCCCGAGTGCGGCGGCCGCGTGGAGCAGATGATCTCCGCGCCCGCGGTTCAGTTCAAGGGATCGGGCTGGTACGTCACCGACTACGCCAATAAGTCCCACGCTCCGTCGGACGGCGGCAGCGGCGACTCCAAGAAAGAAGAATCGAGCAAGGATGAGAAGTCCAAATCGGAGGACTCGTCGAAGGAAAAGGCCGCCAAGGAAAGCTCGTCCAAGGATAAAGACAGCTCTTCAAAGAGCTCCTCCGAAAAGACCAGCTCGAGCAAAGAAAGTTCTTCACGCAAATCCGACAAGAGAAAGTAGCAGGAATAACTGCGGAACTTTCCGCCCGCGCAGTCCGCTTTATTTCAGCTCCCGTTCAAAGTGATCTTCGATCATGTGGAACAGATGATCCCGCGATTCACTTCCCGAGATGCTGTGAGTTTTATTGGGATAGATCATCAGGCGAAATTGTTTTCCCGCATTGATCAGCGCATTGATCATCTGCATGCTGTTCTGGAAGTGCACATTATCGTCGCCGGTACCGTGGGCAATTAACAATGCCCCGTGCAGATTCGCCGCCGCGCTGGTCACATCCGATTCCCGGTAGCCGGCCTCATCATCCTTGAGCTGGCCCATGTAGCGCTCCGTATAAATCGTGTCGTAGTTGATCTGGTCGGTCACGGGCGCGACCGCCGCTCCGGCGCGGAAGCGCTCGGAGTGAGTCATGGCATAGAGCGTCATCGAGCCGCCATTCGACCATCCCCAGATCGCCATGCGGTCCTGGTCGAGTTGCGGATACTGCGCGAGAAGCTGGTCCAGTGCGGTAAGCTGATCTTTCAATTCGATCGCGCCGAACTCGTGGCGGATCGCGGTCTGAAACTTGCGATCGCGGCCCGGCGTGCCACGATTATCCACGGAAAAAATTGCAAACCCCTTTCGCGCCAGAATCTCATCGAACGGATTCGTCGGTTCTTTCAGGACCATCTGCCCCGCAGGCCCTCCATAAACGTTAACGATCAGCGGAATTTTCCCGCTCGCTGGCGGATCGGGGGGAAGCAACAACCGCCCGTAAAGCGTGGTCCCGTCTTCGGCTTTGAATTCCAGAAACTTTGGCGCCCGCACTCCGTACTCCGCCACTTCATCATGCGCGGACCACACTGGCGAGCATGCACCGCCCACGGCACACAGCGAAATCTGGGTCGACGTGACTGGCCCCATAAAACTCTGCTGATAATGCTTGCCGTCGTCGGAAAATTGCGCGGAGTACATTCCTTGCTCGTGCGTCAACTGCTGCACACCGCTCCCATCCAGCTTGACCGAAAAAATGTGCCGCTGCCGCGGGTCGTCCTTGTTGGCTGAAAAGAACACAATGCCCGCGGCTTCATCCAAACCTTCAACCCCAAGTACTTCAAAGTCGCCCTGCGTCAGCTGTTTCTCCAGCTTCGCCTCGCCGGAGAGCGGATTCTGCTTATCAAAACTGTAGAGATATAAATGCGTGTGCCCGTCGCGCCAGCTCGACCACAGAAATCGGGCGCCGGACTTCAGCACCCGAAAATCATCGTTCACATTAATCCACGCTCCGGGACTGGTCTCCGCCAGCACCTTGGTTGATTTCCCCGATTTCGCATCGACAAAATACAAATCCATTTTGTCCTGGTCGCGATTCAAAACCTCCGCCCACACCATTCCATCACGCACCCAGCCAAAGCGCGGGATGTACGCCTCAGGATCGTCCGTCAACGCAATCCATTTCGTCTTGCCCTTCTCCGCATCCACTACGCCCAGCTTCACAACCGGATTGGCGTCGCCCACCTTCGGATATTTTTCGTAATCCACCGTCGGATGGGTCGGAATCAAGTTGCTGATGGGATACGTCGGAACCTTGCTCTCATCCATGTGCAGAAAGACAATGTCTTTGCTGTCGGGCGACCAGAAATAATTGCTTCTCACGGCCAGCTCTTCTGCATACACCCAATCGATATCGCCGTTGAACAGATCGTCTTTCGTATCCCGCGTAAGCTGCTTCTCGTCCTTTCCGTCGACGGGCCGGACGTAAAGGTTGTGCTTGCGCACATACGAAACATGGCTGCCATTGGGTGAAAACTTAGGATCGCCGCTGGGTTCCGGGGCAGATGTAAATTGCACCGCCGTGCTCGTGGTCAAATCGAACAGCCAGAGCTGTCCCTGCGAATCGAAAATCAGGTGCTTCGAATCCGGCGCCCACAAATAAGCCGCCACGTGGTACCGCGTCAGCCGCTCCTTCTCGCGTTCGTTTTTTACCTTGTTATAGTCGGGCGCGAGTGAGGCCATCTTCGCAGCGCTCACCAGAACTTTCTTTTCACCGGTAGCCGCATCCACATACCACAGT
>JBAUVJ010000605.1:0-22631 GCA_049583165.1 Candidatus Sulfotelmatobacter sp.
CAAATGTAGTATTCCTTAACGCGATTCTCGATGGCGGTCCAAGAGGAAAGAATCGAGATCCAGCCCAAGAGCGTGGTGAGCATGATGAGCAGAAACGAAATGCCGTCGATGCCAATCACGTAACCCGCGCCAATGCTGGGAATCCAGTTGTTGGACGCGCCCTCGATGAACTTGAAGCCGGGCTCGAAACGCTGCGCCCAGAACATCGGCACCAGTGGCAGCGAAATCAGGAATCCGCCTAGCGCGAAAAAATTGGCAATCCAACGGATCGCGTCCTTGTTCTGCCTGGGGACAAACAGAAGAATAAGCGCGCCTATGACCGGCGTGAAGAGGATGATCGAGAGTATGTGGATCTGCATTTAGTTCTCAGTTCTTGTGGTAGCGCCAGCTTCTCGCCGGCTGTCGCGAGGGCATCTTGCCCTCGCATGTGGCGACGAACACCGCCACGACAGCCGCCGGGACGGCGGCGCTACAAAACCTTCAGTGGTACACGTAATAGAAAACAAATCCTACTAGCCCCGCGGTCATCACCAGCGCATACCACTGCACCAGACCCCACTCGAATAAGCGCACGAGATAAGAAAATGGGAAACGCGCCAATGTGGGTGGGCCGTTCACGCCGACCGTATCGATAAACCAATCAATGCCTTTGGAGACGCTTCCCGTCAGACGCGTGATCCAACCAGCGGCATTAACGGCGCCATCCACAACGTGCGTGTCAAACCATGAAGACGCTTCGCCGAGTCCGAGCACGCCGAGACGAACGTCTCCTAGCTTGCGGCGTCCGGTGAAGACATAGTCGTAACCTTCGTCGACGTAATATTTATGAAGCAGTATGTTGTAAACCGGCGGAGCAATGGCGGCGATGGGCTCGGTATAGCCCTTGTCGGCGTGGCGATAGCTTCTCCAGGCCATGCCCCATCCAACGCCGGCGGCGGCGAGAGACAATCCCATCAACAACCACTCGGTACCGGTGTTGCGTTCTTCTTCCACGCCGCCCACCAGTTGAACGGTGCTGCCCTGTTCCTGGAGGACACGAGCTTCAGAGGCAAACACCGGCTCAAGAAATTTGGTGAAGCGGTCCGAGCCACCGAGGCTGTGCGGCCAACCCAGCCATCCGGCGACGATGGCGCAGATAGCCAGTACGACCAGCGGTGCCGTCATCGAGATGGGCGACTCGTGAATGTGGTGCTCCGCCTCATGGCTCATGCGCGGGCGGCCATGGAAAGTCAGGTACATCAGGCGGAACATATAAAACGCGGTCATCCAAGCTGTCGCATAACCGATATACCATAGGAAGCGGTAAGCGCCGCCTTCGCGCGACCAGGTCTCCCAGAGAATCGCATCCTTCGAAAAGAAGCCCGCAAACGGAAAGATGCCAGCGATCGCCAGCGTGGCAATACCCATGGTCGCGTGGGTAATCGGAATGCGCTTGTGCAGGTCGCCCATGTTACGCATATCCTGCTCGCCACTCATGGCATGGATGACAGAGCCTGCGCCGAGGAACAGCAGAGCCTTGAAGAAAGCATGCGTGAAGACATGGAAGACGCCCGCGGCGAATGCTCCCACGCCGAGCGCAAGAAACATGTAGCCGAGTTGCGAGACCGTGGAATACGCGAGCACGCGCTTGATATCGTTTTGTACCAGGCCGATGGACGCGGCGAAGATCGCGGTTAGTGCGCCAACGATCGCGACTGTCTTCATCGATGTGGGCGCCAGCACGAACAGCGCGTTCGAGCGCGCGACCATGTAGACGCCAGCCGTAACCATGGTCGCCGCATGGATAAGTGCGGAAACCGGCGTCGGACCTTCCATGGCGTCGGGCAACCAGACGTAAAGTGGAAGTTGGGCCGACTTGCCGCAAGCACCAACGAACAACAGCAACGTCGCCGCAGTGATGATTGGATCGCCGATCGCAAAGCGTCCGCTACGCGCAATCTGGGTGACTTCCGTGAAGCGCAGCGAACCGAAGTACCATGCAACGAAAAACATTCCCAGCAAGAATCCGGCATCGCCGATGCGGTTGACGATGAAAGCCTTCGCAGCCGCGTCGCTCGCGGACTTGCGATGGAAATAGAAACCGATCAGAAGATACGAACACAAACCCACGCCCTCCCAGCCAACAAAGAGCAATACGTAATTGCTGGCCAAAATGAGCGTGAGCATGGAAAACATGAAGAGGTTGAGGTATCCGAAAAAGCGGTAATAGCCGCCTTCATGCGCCATGTAGCCAGTCGAATAAATATGAATCAGCATGCCGACGCCGGTCACAAACAACAGCCAGATGCTGGAGAGCGGATCGAGCAGGAAGCCGGCATCGGCCTGGAACGCGGCCGCAGAACCGTCATGGGTCGTGTAGTTCATGTGACCAGTATCGGTACCAAGCCACGTGTAAAGGATGGTCTGATAGGGCTCGTGGAAATGCTCAGGCGTGGATGACCAGGCCGAGTATTGCCAGACCGCCCCGCACGCCATCAGAAACGCGAGCACGATGCTGCCCACGCAAACTGCGCTGACCGAGCTCTTTTGCAGCTTGCGGCCAAAGAAAAAAATAATGGTCGCGCCGAGGGCCGGTAGCAGCGGGATGAGCCAGATGTGGGAAAGAAAGAACATGTCGTTGGGCTGCTCGGTACTAGGTACCGGGTACGCGGTACTGCTTTTTCACCACTTCAATAAATTCACTTCGTCAATATTGACCGTTTCCTTATTACGGAAGAATGCGATCAGAATTCCGAGGCCGACCGCAGCTTCGGCAGCAGCGTCGGTAATTACGAAAATGGCAAAGACCTGGCCGTGCAACCCGCCCCAAAGGCGCGAAAACGCCACCAGATTGAGGTTCACGGCGTTCAAAATCAGCTCGATCGACATCAGAACGATGACCACGTTACGGCGCGTCAGCACGCCGATCACGCCGAGCAGGAATAACGCAGCGCCCAGAACCAGATAATGCAACGTCGTGATGTGCAGGATGGATTCCATAAATTAGCTGCTGCTAACCCTTTGTCCTCGGTATTAGGAGCTAAGCACTCGCAACTAGATCTTCTTTTTCGCCATCACCACCGCTCCGATAATCGCCACCAAAAGCAGCAGCGAGGCGATCTCGAAGGCGAACATGTACTGCCCATACAACATGGTGGCGATTTTCTGGGTATTGTCGTTTTCCACGATCGGCAGCGCGCGGTCCGGGAAGATATCTTTCCCCTTCGTGTAGACCGCGATGAATAATCCGCCCAAGGCTGTGGCCGCAATTATTCCTACCACCCACTGGCTGTTAAATTGCCGCTCTTTCATCGAGCGGTCAAAGCTCACCAGCATAATCACGAACAGGAACAGCACCATAATGCCGCCGGCATAGAGGATGATTTGCACACCAGCAACGAATGGAGCGTAGAGCATCAGATAAATCGATGCCTGGGCCAGAAGCGTAACGATCAGGGCCACCGCCGAATGCACTGGGTTCTTGCGCGTGATCACCAGGATGCCGCCGATGAGCATGATCCCGGCGAGCAGATAAAAGAAAAATGGTGTGGCTACGGGTGCCATATCTTTTGTTGAAGCAGCGCTACACTGGCCGTCAGAATCAGTACACCCAAACCCATCGGCAATAGGACTTTCCATCCCATCTGCATGAGCTGGTCAAAGCGATAACGCGGGAACGTGCCACGATACCAGATATAGAGGTACATGAACCCGGCAACTTTCGCCGAGAACCAGAAAATATCCTGCACGCGCGCGCTCACCGCAGGTACGAACAGAATCAGACCGATCAGCCCGAGGACGACGCCGAACCCTGCGAGACCGATGGTTTGAACGCGGAAGAGTGGATGCTTCGGCATGCGCACGGTGTTGTAGAAACATATCGCGGCGAATAAAAGGAACGTGACTCCAGGAAAATAAGAAAAAAACTGATCCCAGGGCGAGCCGCTCAGCAGATTCGGAAACGGCCGCAGCCATCCACCCAGCCAGAGCGTGACCGCGATAGAAGAGACCGCGATCATGGCAGAGTATTCTGCCAGAAAGAACAATGACCAGCGGAAGCCACTGTATTCAGTGTGAAACCCAGCAGTCAGCTCGGATTCAGCTTCAGCCAGGTCGAAGGGCGCACGGTTGGTCTCTGCAACCATGGCGACCGCAAAGATAAAAAATGCAATCAATCCGAGCGGAAAAAATTTAAAGATGAACCATTCGCCCTGCGCCTGCTGCGCCTGCACAATGCCGATCATGCTAAGCGTTCCGGTGCCCGTGGCGTTCAAGCTGGTCATTAGGACAGCGGACACCACGGCCAGCCCCATGGCCACTTCGTACGACACCATTTGCGCGCTCGATCGCAGCGCGCCGATCAGCGGATAGTGCGAGTTCGACGCCCAGCCTGCCATCACGATTCCCAGCACGCTCAACGACGACACGCCGAGCATGAACAGAATTCCAATATTCATGTCGGTGATGGCATGCGTGGGACCAAACGGGACCACCACAAAAACCGTGAATGCCGCCAGAACCACCACGAACGGGGCGATCCAGAAAATAAGGCCGTCAGCCTCTGCGGGCATGATGTCTTCTTTAAGCAGCAGTTTAATGGCGTCGGCGATAGGTTGTAGCAAGCCGTGCGGGCCAACGCGCATGGGCCCGAGGCGGACCTGCATATGGGCAAGAATTTTGCGCTCGAGCCAGTTCATCGCAATTACGGCGACCGACAAGCCGACGAACACCAGCATGATATAAACCAGCGCCCAGAACATATTCCCCGCGGCACCGGGGGTCTGGTTGCTCTTGAGGTAAGACTCGATGTATTGGACTATCTGGTCCATCAGCGGTCCACCTCGCCGAGAACAATATCGAGCGTGCCGATCACGGCAATCACGTCGGCCACAAGTTGCCCGCGACACATTACGTCAAGAGCCTGCAAATTCACGAACGACGGCGGACGCACGCGCACGCGGTAGGGCTGTGTCGATCCGTCGCTCACTATAAAGTATCCCAGCTCACCCTTGGGCGCTTCGATGGAGTGATAGACCTCACCCGCAGCCGGCTTCATGACCTTAGGAACTTTGGCCATGATGGGACCTTCGGGAAGCGCGGCCACAGCCTGCTCGATGATGCGCACGGATTGCCGCATCTCCGCCATGCGGACCAAGTATCGATCGTAAGTGTCGCCATTTTGTCCGGTGGGGATATCAAAATCGAAATTCTTGTAGTTGGCGTAGGGCTGCGCTTTGCGCAGGTCCCACTTTACGCCGCTGGCGCGCAGCACTGGACCTGTCACTCCTAGCGCGATGCAATCCTGAGCCGAGATCGTCCCGACATTCTTTGTGCGCTCCACCCAAATCCGGTTCGTGGTGAGCAATTCCTCGTATTCATCGATCTTGGGGCGGAAGAAATCCAGGAAGTTCTTCACCTCTTTTTCGAAGCCCGTATAAGTTTCGTATTGCAGGCCGCCAATGCGGAAGGCGTGGGTGGTCAGCCGCGCTCCGCAATATTTTTCGTAGATCTTCAGAATCTCTTCGCGGTCGCGGAAGGTGTAGAACAGCGGCGTGATGGCTCCGATATCGAGGGCGTGCGTGCCCAGCCACAACTGGTGGCTGGCGATGCGATTGAGTTCGGTGAGGATCACGCGCACGTGCTGCGCGCGCGGCGGCGCTTCCACGTTCAGAAGTTTCTCCACCGTTTCGCAATAGCCGAGACCGTTCGAGACCGCAGCCACGTAATCCATGCGGTCCACATAGGGATTGAACATCGTGTAAGTGCGGTGCTCGCCAATCTTTTCGACGCCCCGGTGCAGGTAACCGATCACGCATTCCAGGCCAAGAACTTTTTCTCCATCGAGGCGCAGAATGACGCGCAACACGCCGTGCGTGGCCGGATGTTGGGGGCCCATGTTGATGACGAGTTCATTGGCATCTAGAAATGTCTTGTCGGGCGTGCCGAGATCGAGGGGCGTGAGCGTGTTCGGGTCGGTCATTCTCGTTTCACTGGCCGCTTTCAATGCCCAGGTTGATCTGCACCCACTCGTTATCCTGCTGCAAAATGCCGTAGTCCTTGCGCAGGGGATGTCCCTTCCAACCGTCAGGCAGAAGAATACGCTTCAAGTCAGGATGCCCCTCAAACCTGATGCCGAACATGTCGAAGACTTCGCGCTCCAGCCAGTTGGCCCCGGTCCAGATGGGAACCGAACTCGGCAGGCTCTCGCCATCGCGAATTTGCGTTTTCACGCGGATGCGCTCGTTCCGCGCAAAAGAATAGAGCACCCACACGACATCGAACTGTTTTTCGCGCTGCGGGTAATGAACCGCCGTGATGTCGACACAGAAATCGAACTGCTCTTCGTTGCGCAGGACCTGGAGAATATCCGGAATCAGCGATCGATCAACCACCATGTAGTTCTGCCCGGCATAGGTCAGCGGCTCGAGGCCGGAACCGTAGGTTCTCGTAAACTTGGCGGTCATGGGTGAATTCCAAGGCGTTGGAGCAGGCGCAGGCGGTTTCGCAGGAGCCGCAGGCTTGGGAGCAACCGGCGACGGTACCGAGACGGCCGGCTTGTCTGGGGGAATCTTCGATTCGGGCTGAACAGAGCCGGAAGCTGTCGCCTTCACCCCGCCTTGGATCACTGCCTGATCCGCCGTCGGTTTGGGCTCGCCTCCCGGCGGCGGTGGAGAACTCGACTTGGGTTCGTCCGGCATAGCTCTCGAAGGCACAAACCTGCGGCAGGCAGGGTTTCGGAGAGAACGTTAACTTTTATCAGCTTGAAGGTACGGTGTCAACGAGCTTGGCACGGAAAAAATCCACACTCTGCACTCTCGGGAACATGGCACTGGCGCACTACCCGCGCGCCTGCGCTTGATGGCGCTCGATCAGGTCCCGGATGCGTTCGGCGTGCTTCTTGCGATGGCCGTAGCTGGTGATCGGGTCGGTGCCGCCGGTGGATTCGATGCGAATCTCGGCCCACAGCACCCCGGTCGAGATGTGGACGGAAGCGATCTTCGAGATTGCGATGCTCTCGTCGTTGCTGCCAAACCAGCGCGACTTTACGCGGCTCACCCGTAGAGGACTCACCACCAGACGAGTCGGGAAAAGAAAATTTCCCTGCGTCCAGCGGCTGGCAGTAAAAGTCTCGGCCTGCGATTCCGCAGCAGACGTGGACGGGGTTACACCCATTCCAATGCACCTTTTTGCCAGACCCAGATATAGCCGACGATCAGGATTACGAGGAAGATCAGAATCTCCATCAATCCGAAGACCCCGAGAGCTTTAAATTTCACTGCCCACGGAAACAGAAAAATGGTTTCCACATCGAACACTACGAACAGGATCGCGATGATGTAATAGCGAACGGTGTAGCGGCCACGCGCATTATCGATGGGATCGATGCCGCACTCGTAGGGCATTAACTTGGTCTTGTTCGGATTGTCCGGACGAACCAGCTTAGCTGCCAGCAGCGTGATGGGAAGAAGTACCCCGATCACCGCCATAAAGATGAAAATGGGGACGTAATTTTGCGGCATGGAATGTCGAATGCCTCGGTTTCACCTGCTACTGGAAAACCAGTACATACTATCCCTGTCCGCACGCGGCATCAAGACTCTTGAACTCGTTCGTTTTCCAGCGGGGTCCCGGCGAACGCCGATCACTTCTCCCAATGGGTCGAGTTGAATTGGGCGGGATCAAAGACGGCCGGGGCAAGTTTCACGTTGGCTTGAATGTCCGAGTACTCCTCGCTGAATGTCATTTTGCCGTCAACATGAACTTCAACCCGCGCAGCGATCCAACCGCCGGCCAGTTTGCGGTAGTCGACAAAACGAATGTCCTCCGGCTTGTTGAGATCGTCCCGCGAAGGCTCCATTTCGCGCACGAAGAGCAGAGTATCTTTTTCCACCCAGAATTGCCGGGACTGCAAATCTCCCTTGTCTGCGCCGACCACGTAAACCGGATGGCCATTCCACACATCTTCCCGCAGCTTGGTCAAGTTATAACCCTGGCTTTTCGCCACACCAATGGTCGCCGGCGGCTCCTGGCGATAGACGTCAAATCCAAGGACCAGCAACATATTCACCCGAGGACGGCTTGCCGTCACCTTGCCATCCTTTACGACGGTCACATTGCCATCGGCGAAAATATAT
Organism: Candidatus Sulfotelmatobacter sp.; assembly: GCA_049583165.1. GTDB lineage: Bacteria > Acidobacteriota > Terriglobia > Terriglobales > Acidobacteriaceae > Sulfotelmatobacter. Next base: position 8,115 of record JBAUVJ010000605.1, read on the forward strand.
CCGTTCCCGTCGCGAGCTGGCCCGATGTCGATGCGCAGCTTGCCGGGCAGCAAAGCGGCTTCATACCAGGTCTCAACTTTGGTCGTGCCGTCGGGATTGTAGGTCGTGCTCTTCTGGGTAAAAGTAACAGTGTCGTACCACGATGCGTTATAGCGATCATGCATCGCGCGCAAAACGTCTTCCCCGTTGCGGACTTCCTGAGCGTGAGCCAGCGTAAAAGTCAGAAGAAATGGAATTAGCCAAAACCGTTTCATAAGTCTCCCTTCAGAAGTCTGATGTTTCAGCCGCACGGGAAATCTTGAGCTGTAAGAGCAATTTAAGATACATGATCCGGCCGCAAAAGTTACAGCGCGTTAGACGCATGAAGAGACTAAAATGACAGCGGGAACGTCACGCATCTTGCTCTGGCAGGGAACCGGAAGCACATGCGCATCGATCCGGAAGCACGAATACTTTCCGAGCCAGATCTGATTTCAGCGTGGCCTCTTGGTAGTAACGGCTCAGGATGCCGTCCTTCCAGGCAAGCAGATCGGAATTCTGGCTCGCAAATTCCTCCCAATTCGCAACCTCGGAGCGGGCCATGCGCTCGCGGATCAGGAAGAAGTAGGCGCACGTGATGGTTTCATTGTAGAGTTCTGTCTTCCCGCGAGCAGCAGCGAACCGCTGCAACGCACCGGCGAATTTTTCCAGCGCATGTAGCACGGAATATTCGCACAGATAGGCGAAGGCGAGGCGGACGTGATCGGCGTGATGGAATGAGTCTGCGGGAATCGCGTCGCTCTCGAAGCAACGAATTAGTTCCCTATTGCTCTCATTCGCGCTTGTGGTGGGGCGCACGACTTTAGGTCCCCTTCCCACTCGCCACGGCGCAGGCAGCCGCAGTGTAGATGATGAGATTACCGACGTTGAACAGGCCGTGAAGCAGGTGGACAACAATTGCCAGTACAAAAATACAGGCCAGGAACCAAGCGCCTCGAACGGCCGCTCGCGGAATCAGCAAGAGGATTGAGCCGATGATCTCACTCCATCCCAGGACTTGTCGGACGATACCCGGCATGTGAGTGCGGGCGAAGTCATGCCCGGCGTCCGGCATCAGAAACAGGATTGCTTCAATCAGGATCACAAGTCCCAATGTCCATTGCAGTCCCGCAAGTGCGGTTTTCATTCGTTGTTCGGTCACGTAGTTTCCCAGGCTATTTGTCCGCGACTCGCTTGCGCGCGGGCCGCGCTTTGATTTCCTTCAACCGGTGGCTGGCGCCGGAATCAAGGTCGAAATCGTAGAAGCGTTTCAGCTCTTGAATGCGTTCGAGCGACGCCGGGCTGAACGGCATCTTGCCATCGAAAGCATGCAGGACGATTCCTTCCAACAGATCGCCGAGCGACATGTCGTGATATTCGGCGAAGGCCTTCAGGATTTTGAGCAGGCGCTTTTCCATCCGTACGCCGGTTTGAACCCGCTCGACCAGCAATCGTTGATCGTCCGTCATGTGTACCAATGTACCATAGTAGCTTAGTACTTACAATTGCGTTTCTCTCGAGCGGCAAGGCGCGCCGCAGAGCGGCGGGTTGTTTATAATCACGTTTCAACGTTCATCATCCGCCGCGCCGACAAAGGCGCGATTCCCAGTCAAAAGGACTCTCTTTGGCATTCGACGAAAATATTTACGAACTACGGCGCCAGAAGCTGAAACAGATTGAGGCGCTGGGCCAAATCGCCTACCGCAGTAAATACGAGCTCACCCATACCATTCCGCAAATTTTGACGGACTATTCGGAGAAGACTGCCGAGCAACTGGAAGATCCGCGGGTCAGCGCGCGCGTGGCCGGACGCATCATGGCGATTCGCTTGATGGGCAAGGCCGGCTTCTGCCATCTGCAACAGGACGGAAAGCGGTTGCAGATTTATGTGAAGAAAGACGCGGTCGGCGACTCGGGATTTGAGTTGTACAAGCTTCTCGATCTTGGGGACCTCATCGGCGTCAGCGGTTATTTGTTCCGCACCCGCACGGACGAATTGACCATCCACGTAGATGAGATCACATTTCTCAGCAAGGACCTGCTGCCGTTGCCGATAGGAAAGGCGCTGGGGACAGACATTTTTACTGTTGACGACCAACCTCGCAAGTGGAACGAACTTGCGGATGTGGAATTACGCTACCGCCAACGCTACGTCGATCTGGTCGTAAATCACGAGGTACGAGAAGTTTTTCTCAAGCGCAGCAAGCTGGTGCAGTCGCTGCGCCGGACCATGGAAGAGCATGGCTTTGTCGAAGTCGAGACCCCGATGATGCAACCCATCGCCGGGGGTGCCGTCGCGCGGCCGTTCGTAACGCACCACAACACGCTCGACATGGATTTATATCTGCGCATCGCGCCGGAACTTTATTTGAAGCGCCTGGTAGTGGGCGGCTTTGATCGCGTCTATGAAATCAATCGCAACTTTCGCAACGAAGGCCTGGGCTGGCGCTGGAATCCCGAATTCACCATGCTGGAAGCCTATCAGGCCTATACCGACTACCAGGGCATCATGGGCCTCACGCAGGAATTGATTACCCGGGCAGCGCAAGACGTGACTGGTGGCACAAAGACAAAATGGGGAGATCAGGAGATCGACTGGGCCAACTGGCGGCGGCTGACCATGCGCGAAGCTATTATCTACTACTGGCCGGAAAATTCGGCACCCGAGCCTCAGATAACGGATTTCGCGTCGGACGATTCCGTTCGAGCCATGGTGCTTCGCCTTAACGCGACACACCTGCCGCAGCACGTGAACCTATCCGCCGGCGAGCCTGCCGGAAAGACGATCGCCAGCCTATTTGAGGCTGTGGCCGAGGAGCACCTAACGCAACCGACAATCATCTACGAGTTCCCTACCGCGGTATCGCCGCTATCGAAGCAAAAGCCGGACGAGCCCGAGTGGACGGAGCGCTTTGAAATTTATGCGGGTCAGATGGAGATTTCCAACGGGTTTAGCGAGCTCAACGATCCGGAGGATCAGCGGCGTCGCTTTGAGGGCCAATTAAAAGAACGTGAGCACGGCAACGAAGAAGCGCACCAGATGGACGAAGACTACATCCGCGCGCTCTCCTACGGCATGCCGCCGACCGGCGGCGTGGGCGTGGGCGTGGATCGCCTCTGCATGCTGCTGACCGACTCGCACACCATTCGGGACGTTATTCTGTTTCCACTTCTGCGTCCGGAGAAGAACGTACCTACGGAGGACGCCGACGGAAAACCGTAGAGAGTTTTCGGTTTAGATTCAGAGTATTGGCTTCCCAGTACCCGACAATGCACTAGAACTAGGGCACCAACGTTTCTATACTTTTCGTATCTAAAGTTTGGTCGCAGAAAATGGCAGCGCTGTCGTAGTGTCCGCACACATGACATTGGGTCGGCAGCGTTTTGCTTTTCCTCTTTGCAGCTTTTCAGATATTGCTGCTCCAAGCTTTCGCCATCTTTTAATCCTTCGGCCGCGTCCCGAGCTTAGGGCAGGTAGTAGCGGAACGATGTAAACACCATATTGTCTATTCCTTCTGGCGTAACTCCAGGGTGCCCGACCCCTGATGGACCGACGCCGGACCAAGTTTGCCTAGTTACGTAAGAGTACTGAGTGCCGTATTGAAATTTGCCTCTCGGTCCGTTGTAGAAGCGGTACCAGAAGCCCGCCGTACCCTCGATGTTCACTCGTGTGTCGGCAATGCAGGAAGACAGCGCGGTCGGTGTGAAGCCCGTGTTCACGGCCGGAGGTACCTCTACGTAGCAACCAGTATCGACGAAGAAGGGTGAGCCGTAGCCAACATACTTCTTGCTGATCGGATCGTAGTCCGTCGTGCGGCTCGCGTACTCCGCTCCGGTGTAAAAGAAAACGTCCAGCTTCTTGCCGTGCCACTCGAGCGTGCTTAAGCTCTGATAACCCCTGATGAGATCGAGAGTTCCGTTGGCATGTATGGCAAGGTCGGGAAGCTGGGATGCTCCGTAACGGCCCACTCCGTTGCCTCCAAAGCCATGCAAACCGAAGACGATACGCTTGCTGGCGAAGGTCCAGCGGCCATTGGCGCCGAAGCCTCCACCCTCTTTCGAGGCATTGTAAGCTCCCAGAGCATTGGTTCCCGCGACAGTGCTGCCGCCACACAGAGTGGTGGCCGGGACGGCCACCTCGCCGCAGGGAAATATGCGGTCCGTGAATCGATCCGCCAGGCCGAACACCTCGTAGTGTCCAAAGCCAGGATCAAAAGCTACCTTGGCAATGAGATCGGGCGCAGGATTGGCCGCGTAAGTCCCCGTTGTGTTGTTCGTATTGCTTGCGCCCGCTTCGCCCAGCAGGAAATTATCGCCATTGTTGTGGGTGATAAGCGTGCCTTGCGCATTCTCCATAGCAAAGGCAACCGAGAATTTTTCTCCGAAGTCTCTGGTCAGCCGAATTCCATACTGCCGTGCAAAAGTGAATCCAACGTTGTACTGGCCATCGATCGTCATGGGTCGGGCATCGTTGACTTTGCCGAGATCATCGCTGGGCGCGATTCCCATCTTATTCTCCGTTACCAAGCTCCACATCTGGCCGCCGAGAATCTTCCAGCCATTGTCAAACTTGGCTTGGCCCCATGCCTGGCGAAGACGGAGAGTATAGCCATTGGTCTGGGTAGCCGTAGAAGTGAGGCCGGAAGAAAGAAAGTCCCCCGATACGTAGCTGGTGAATTCCACCTTCTTGGCTCGACCCTGCACGAACACAGTAGGCCGCGACTGGCGCGCCGAGCCGAAGAACTCTGGCAGACTGCTCTGCGAGGCCCCGGGCATGGTGAGCGAATTGAAGGGAGTAATAACGTCGGCTCCCAGCTCTCGCGAGCGCCGCACAAATTCTGCCGCCACAAAACCACCTGGCGTAATGGTAATTCCTTTGTAGTGGATCGCCAGGGGATCTTTCTCCGCTGCGTTCGCACTTTTCTGGGTCTCCTGCACTACGGCTTTCGTGTTGCTGACGTCGGTCTTGAGATAGGCCACGTCGCTTTGCAATTCACCCACCGCCTGTTGTTGCTGGCTGGCTTGAACCTGAGCCGCATCGGCTTTCCCTGCTGCATCTGACGCCGCCGTTTGCGCCTGCTGCACCACTTGATCTTTGCGATGCAACTCCTCCTGCAATGCCCGGATTTCCAGTTGCTGTGCGGCCAGCGCATCTTTCAGCGCTTGCACGTCGGCAGCGGTGATCGCAGGTTGAGCATTCGCTTCGGGCCGATGCTTTTTCTCCGAGGCCGGCATGGAGGGATCCGATGTTTGCGCCCAGGCGCCGGCTGACAGGGCCGCCACCGATAAGGCCGTCAGAAACAGTTGCTTCGTTTGCTTCATGAAATTTACGTCTTCCCCTTTTCGGCTTTATCGACAAAACGTCACGAGAACTCTTCGCCACTGGGCCTGTGAAGCTGAGCTCCGACGGCCATTCTTCCCACATCGTCATTTTTCTGGTGACTAGGAGAGCAATCTGCGGATGGATCGGAAAATAGAACTTGAGGAACACAAAACGGGAGGAGTTTTCCTGATTTGGGAGGCCTTAAGCAGTGGCCTTCGTCGCAAAGTCCGTAGCTGGAGGCGGGAACACCCTCTACTCCTTCAATTTCTGACAATAGACAGCGAACACCGCCGGCCCGGAAAAGGAGAGTAGCCAAAACCGGACCGGCGGCATTTTCAAGGGGAAGACGCCCCTCGAAAAATTGAGCGCACTTAGGACTTGATAGTCCTGCGCCAAATGCTGGCGCGGGACTATCGGTCTTACGGCAAGTAGTAGCGGAACGACGTGAAGACCATGTTGTCAAGGCCGGATGGCGTTACCCCGGGGTGTCCTGCTCCAGCGAAGCCTACGCCGGACCAGGTCTCACGAGTCACGTAGGAATACTGTGTACCGAACTGGAACTTACCTCGGGGACCGTTGTAGAAGCGGTACCAGAAGCCCGCCGTGCCTTCAAGGATCATCCGGGTGTCGCCCGTGCAATTGGCGAGAGTGCCCGGTGTAAATCCTGCCGTCGTGGTGCCGGGGACGGCTTCCGTGTAGCAGCCGTAATTGCTGAAGAAGGGCGATCCGTAGCCGACATATTTTTTGGTGATGGGATCGTAGTCTGCCGTCCGGCTGGCGTACTCCCCTCCGGCGTAGGCATAGAGGTCGAGCTTCTTCCCGTGCCACTCGATCGATCCCAACCCCTGGTAGCCGCGAATCAGGTTAAGAGTCCCATTGGAATGAATCGAAAGATCGGAGAGTTGCGCCGCACCGTAACGGCCGACTCCGTCGCCCCCGAAGCCATGCACTCCGAAAACGACATGCTTGTTGTCGAAGTACCAACGAGCATTGGCGCCAAAACCGCCACCGCTCTTCGAAGCGTTAAAGGCTCCCACAGCGTTGGGACTTGCAACCGTAATTCCATTGCAGCTAGAGGTGGACGTGGTGCCGGTGACGACCGTGGTCACCTCGCCGCAGGGGAAGATACGGTCGGTGAACCGGTCGTAAACGCCAAAGATCTCGTAGTGCCCAAAGCCGGGATCGAGGGCGGCTTTGGCGATGAGGTCAGGCGAAGGATTAAAGGTATAGGTGCCGGTCGTGTTATAGCTGTTGCTTGCGCCGGTTTCGCCGAGGAGGAAGTTGTCCCCGTTGTTGTGGCTGGTGACCGTGCCCTCCGCATTCTCTATGGCGGCAGCCAACCAGACCTTGTCGCCGGCGAGGCTCTTGGTAACGCGCAGGCCGTACTGCCGCGCGAACGTAAACCCGACGTTGTATTGCGGGTCTATCGTCATCGGCCGGGCATCGTTGGTGCGGCCTGAATCGTCGCTGGGAGCGATGCCTACTTTACCCTCCGTAAGCAAGCTCCACATCTGGCCGCCTAGGAAGCTGAATCCGTTATCAAACTTGGCCTGGGCCCATGCCTGCCGGAGACGAAGAGTGTAGCTATTAGTTTGCGTAGCGGAGGAGGTAACGCCGGCAGAGAGAAAGTCGGCGGAAACGTAAGCTGAGAAACCTATGTTTTTCATCCGACCATCGATGTACACCGTTGGCCGAGACTGGCGAGCCGAGCCGAAAAACTCCGGGACCGTACTCTGCGAAGCGCCCGGCAGGGTCAGCGAATTGAAGGGAGTTGTAACATCAGCTCCCAGAGCTCTTGACCGCCGCACAAATTCAGCAGCCACGAATCCAGCCGGAGTAATGGTAATTCCTTTGAAATGGATGGATACGGGGCCGTGCATCGGGTTGGGAGTAGTATCCGCCTGCGTGTCTTGAATATTGAGCCCAGAACTGGCTGGGCTGTCTTGCTGAACAATGACGGCATTCTTAAGCTCCGCCGGCTGCTGTTGCGAGACAGGTTGAACCTGAACCGCATCGGTGGTGCCTGTGGCTGCCGCCGCGGACTGTGAGCCCTGTTGCCGCTCGAGTATTTGCGTGAGGCGGTCAATCTGTTTTTGCTGCGCCGCCAAAGCATCTCTCAGTGCCTGGACATCCGCAGCCGTTATGGGTGGGGCCGGTGCAACTGCGGCTCCGTTGCTTTCATTCGAGGTGGACGGGGCCGGGGCCGGGGTTTGTGCCCAGGCGCCGACGGAAAATCCCGCCAGCGTGAGGGCTGTAAGGAACAAGCGTTTCGTTTTCATGGAATTTGGATCCTCTCCTTTTTGAGTTTTGCTTGAACGGCTTCTATCGGGGGGTATTACAGGAAGTCTCGCAATCGCGGGGTTGCGCCATGTGCGACATACTCGGGAAATTGGGCAGCGACTGCGTCATATTCAGATCACTATTATTACAATGGATTTACTTGTGATTCAAGTAAAACCCCTAAGGTCGTATTAACAGAGTGTTAAATTCTCAGGTTTGCCACTGAGAAGCACGTGGGCAAAGCGAAAACGCGGCCGATCTTAGCCCAGCCAGACGGGCGTCTACCCGCCCTTCTGTCCCCCAACCACCATGGGCAGGACGGCGCTCTTTTCTTTCTTCTTACTTTCGCGCTTACCTTTGCTAGTTCGCGGACCGGGGTCAACAATAAGGTCGGCCAAAGTTCTGTTTTCCAAAATGTTTGCTGCCGCGTCACGCACATCCAGGAATAACTGATAGAGCGCGCGATGCGGCAAGTCTTGGTCGATCAGGGCACGCAACTGCTCGGCATCACCGAAGGGCGCCAGAGGGCCGTCGATCAACCGCATGATCTCGCTTAACCGGATGTCGCCAGGACCGCGGCGCAACTGATATCCGCCCTTGGCTCCGCGGACGCTCTCGACCATGCGCGCATTTTTGAGTTCGAGAAGAATCAGTTCGAGAAATTTCTCGGGAAGATTTTCCTCGTAAGCGATTTCGCGAATCTTGATCGCACCCTGGTGGTAGTGGCGAGCCAGCATCATCATGGCTTGCAGCGCGTACAACCCTTTTTGCGAAATCTTCATGCGAACGCGATTATGCCATAAAGTCCATTGTATTAGTAGACTTTTAACGCATGACTGATATGGCAGAGCTTCTGAAATCTGAGCAGTTCACCGTGAGACCGGCTAATAGCTTTATTATCAATGGGTTACTGTTTACATCCCATATCGCTGGCGCGACGGTATGAATAGAAATTGCAGTTTCTGAAGGCGAGAAATTCGATCGGAGTTGGCGCGAGCGGACAGCTAGGGTTCTGCCAGAACCAGCAACACCTGTACGGTAATGTTATCCGGCCCACCCCGTTCCAAGGCCAACTTCACCAAAGCAGCGCAGCACTCTGCCGGAGCGCTTTTCCCCGCTTCCGCTTCCAGCTCTTCCTCAGTCACGACACCCCAAAGGCCATCCGTGCATAACAGGAGATGGTCTCCCTCTTGTAATGCCATTGCATGCTCGTCACCGTCTACCGCCACTTCCGTTCCTGCCCCCAAAGCGGCGGTCAAAATGTGGCGCTGGGGATGTTTTTCGGCGTCCTCGGCGCGCACGATGCCGCTTTCCACAAGTCGGCCAACATAGGAATGGTCGCGAGTCAGCCGCGAGATCTGCGCTCCACGCACCAGATATAAGCGACTGTCGCCCACGTGCGCGAAGTAGAGCTGACGCCCCCGCACGACCAGCGCGGTGCAGGTCGTCCCCATGCCGTGAAGCTCGGGATGCCGTATGGCATACGACTGAATCCGCTGATGAGCCTCGGCAAAGGCCTCCAGTAACGCAGCCCGAGGATCCTCCTGAACAACCTTGTCGTAGACCTCACGAATCGTTTCTACCGCCAGGCGGCTGGCCTCCAGGCCACCTTCGTATCCGCCCATGCCATCGGCAATTACCGCCAGTCTTCCCTTCTGCTGGAATTCATCATCGGCGATCGGCTCCCAATAGAGATAGGAATCCTCATTGTTGTCGCGCTGGCAACCCACATCGCTCAGGCACGCCACTTCCATGCCGGGTTTCACGTTCATGCAATCGACTGGCACTTCTTAACTCCACGGCCCGGCAATGAGAGAATGCCTAAACCGCTGGCAATTGATTCTAAGGTTCCAATAGGCCCCGGTCATTATAGACAACTGCCGGTGAAAAAACGCAACGACCTGCGTTGCGTTACGAAAACGAAAAGCCGCAGGCAGCAGCAGCTTCGCCGACTGTGATAATTACAAGGTCCATGGCAAGAATAGTCAGACACGGGATTACCGTCGCTGTTCTCTTCCTTGCGCTGGCGCAATCAGTTTTCGGTCAATCGCCCAGTCGCGACTATTCCTCGACGGTCCCGCAATACACATTCAAAATCATCCGAACATTTCTACACGACCCAGCCGCCTTTACCCAAGGCCTGGTATTTCATAACGGATTTCTATATGAAGGAACCGGACTGAAGGGCCGATCCTCGGTGCGCAAGGTTCGCCTCGAAACCGGAGAGATTGTTCAGGAAGTTGACCTATCCCCTGAATTCTTCGGCGAAGGAATTACCATTTTAAAGAACGAAATCGTGCAATTGACCTGGCAATCCCAAACAGGATTCGTCTACAACTTAAGCGACTTCCATCGGTTGCGGCAATTTTCTTATTCCGGCGAAGGTTGGGGTTTAACCACCGACGGCCGTGAGATTTTTATGAGTGACGGAACCCCGGAGATCCGCGTTCTCGATCCCACGACACTGGCGGAGAAGCGCCGCTTTACAGTTCATGATGGAAATACCCAGATTAAAGAATTGAACGAACTGGAATTCGTGGAAGGCGAGATCTTCGCCAATGTCTGGCAGACCGATCGAATCGCCCGTATCTCTCCCAGGAACGGTGAAGTGCTTGGCTGGATCGACCTAAAAGGTTTGCTGAGCCCAGTCTATCGCCTGGACCCTGGCGCCGTATTAAATGGAATCGCTTATGATTCTGAGCGAAAGCGACTGTTTGTTACCGGCAAGTTGTGGCCAAAACTTTTCGAGATTCAGCTGGTTCCTAAACCGTAGCGTTCGGAGACGCTGGCCACTCCCATCGCCGTTCAACAAACGATTCACCGAGGTTTAATCTAAGACTGAGAATCGCTCGGACAAATCATGGCATCCTAAAAGCTCAACCAAGGAGAAATATTCATGGCTGTCGCAGCGGAAATTCTGAAGCCTCTTTCAGCCGAAGAGCTGAAAAAGATGGATGCCTATTGGCGAGCCTGCAATTATCTGTCGGCGGGAATGATCTATCTGCGCGGCAATCCACTGCTGCGAGAACCGTTGAAGCCAGAACATATCAAGAACCGTCTTCTCGGCCACTGGGGATCGGATCCCGGCCAATCATTCCTCTGGGTGCATCTCAATCGGCTGATCAAAAAATATGACTTGAATGTCATGTACGTTTCGGGTCCCGGTCATGGTGCGCCGGCCACACTGGCCAACAGCTATCTCGAAGGCTACTATTCGGAGATTTATCCGGACAAGAGCTGCGACGAAGCGGGCATGCTGAAATTCTTCCGCCAGTTTTCCTTCCCCGGTGGAATCGGTTCCCATTGCACGCCAGAAACTCCGGGGTCGATTCACGAGGGCGGTGAACTCGGCTACTCGATCTCGCACGCCTACGGCGCCGCTTTCGACAATCCCGACCTCATCGTTGCAGTGGCAATCGGGGATGGCGAAGCCGAAACTGGTCCGCTTGCGACTTCCTGGCATTCGAACAAGTTTTTGAATCCGATTCGCGACGGTGCGGTATTGCCGGTTCTGCACCTCAACGGCTACAAGATCGCCAATCCAACCGTGCTGGCGCGCATCCCACACGAAGAGTTGGAATCGCTCTTGATAGGCTACGGGCACAAACCATATTTCGTCGAGGGCGACGACCCGTCTGAGATGCATCAGAAGATGGCTTCCACCCTGGAGCAATGCATTCTGGAGATTCGTTCGATCCAGCAGAACGCCCGCGCCAAAAAGGATCCCACACGTCCCCGTTGGCCTATGATCGTTCTACGATCGCCAAAGGGATGGACTGGCCCAAAGGAAGTGGATGGCCACAAGGTCGAAGGCACATGGCGTGCCCATCAGGTTCCCGTGGCCGATCCAGTCACAAACAAGAAAAGCCTCAAGATCGTCGAAGACTGGATGCGCAGCTACGAACCGGAGAAGCTGTTCGACTCCCAGGGAACGCTTATGCCGGAACTCCAGGAGCTTACGCCATCCGGCAAGCGCCGCATCTCCGCCAATCCTCACGCCAATGGCGGCTTGTTGCGCAAAGAGCTTGCCATGCCGGACTTTCGCGATTATGCGGTCGAGGTGAAAGCGCCCGGAGGAACATACGCGCCGCCAACTGACGTACTGGCGCATTTTCTGGCAGAAGTGATGCGCCGCAACATGAACTCCTTCCGTGTTTTTGGGCCGGATGAGACTGCTTCGAACCGACTCACTGCAATCTATGCCGCTTCAAAGAAAACATGGCTTGCCGAATATGAGCCGGAAGACGCCGACGGCGGCGAGCTCGACGTGGCCGGGCGCGTTATGGAAATGCTGAGCGAGCACACGCTCGAGGGATGGTTCGAAGGCTACGTGCTTACTGGCCGCCATGGCTTCTTTTCAACCTACGAAGCCTTCGTTCACATCATCGATTCCATGTTCAACCAGCACGCTAAATGGTTGGAGAAATCGAAGAAAGAGATTTCCTGGCGCGCGCCAGTGCCGTCGATCAACATTCTCATCACGTCTCTGGTCTGGCGGCAGGATCACAACGGCTTCACTCACCAGGATCCGGGATTCCTCGATGTGGTCACCAACAAAAGTCCGGACGTGGTTCGTATCTACTTGCCGCCCGATGCGAACTGTTTGCTTAGCGTCGCGGATCATTGCCTACGCTCGCGCAATTACGTCAACGTCATCGTCGCCGACAAGCAGGAACATCTCCAATACCTCAGCATGGACGACGCGGTAACGCACTGTACCAAGGGCATTGGCATCTGGGACTGGGCTTCAACCGACGATGGCGCGGAGCCTGACGTAGTGATGGCCTGCGGGGGCGATATTGCAACCATGGAGTCGCTGGCGGCCGTCCAGATTCTCAAGCAGCGCTTCCCCGACTTGAGAATCCGCTTCGTCAACGTCGTCGATCTTTTCCGCCTCTTGCCGGAGACCGAGCATCCACATGGTCTTTCCGAGCGCGACTTCGATTCCTTGTTCACTACCAATAAACCCGTAATTTTCAACTTCCATTCTTACGCTTCGCTCATCCACAAGCTCAGTTATCGCCGCACCAACCACGATAACATTCATGTGCGCGGCTACAAGGAAAAGGGCAATATCAACACTCCTCTAGAACTTGCAATCCTGAATCAAGTGGACCGTTTCAATCTGGCGATTGACGTTATCGATCGCGTTCCGCGATTGCATCCCAGCGGCGCGCATGTCAAGGAGTGGCTGAAGGACCAAATCATTGAGAGCATCAATTACGCCCACGCCGAGGGCATCGATAAAGAAGAAATTCGCAAGTGGAAATGGACGAAATAGACACTGTGGGAGAACCAGCCAAGAGCAATGCCGATCAGATTCTGGTTCTGAACAGCGGCTCGTCCTCGCTGAAGTTCGGCGTCTATCACCGTGGGTCAAGCGAGAGCGACAGGGGTAGTGATGAAGAACCGCTGCTGACGGGAAGTGCCGACGGCATTGGACACGACAACGGCACCTTACAGATCCGTTCTGCCGACGGAAAAGTACTGGTGCAGCAAGAAAGTGTTCACGAGTCGCAAAGCCAGGCGCTCAGCGTTCTCGCGAAGGCAATCCAGGAGCATATCGACGGAGACCCGGTAGCCGTGGGCCATCGCGTGGTTCACGGAGGGCCAAGACTCGTCAGGCATCAACTCATCACACCGCAAGTTCTGGATGAATTGCGCTTGGCAACCCACTTCGCGCCCTTGCACATCCCGCAAGCCCTCAAGCTGATTGCATCTGCACAGTCGATCTTCCCTGCCGCCGCCCAGTTCGCATGCTTCGATGATGCTTTTCATCAGACGATCCCTGAGGTCGCATCGCGTTGCGCTCTTCCCCGCCGCTGCTTCGATGCTGGAATTCGGCGCTACGGCTTCCACGGCATTTCCTATGAATCTCTGGTGCACCACTTCGGCGCGAGCCTTCCCCAGCGCGCCATTTTCGCGCATCTCGGAAACGGGTCAAGTCTCTGCGCCCTGCGGAACGGGATATCGATCGACACAACCATGGGCCTAACTCCCACCGGCGGCATCCCCATGGGCACGCGCTCGGGCGATCTCGATCCTGGAGTGATCCTTTATCTTCTGCGCAACGAAAAACTCGACACCGACAAACTGGAAGATCTGCTCAATCACGAGAGTGGCCTCTTTGGCCTCTCGTCCGGTGAGAGCGATGTAAGGACGTTGGAAGCGCGCGCTCTCTCCGGAGACCCCGAAGCCACCCTGGCGCTGGATATCTTCGCAGTTTCGGTACGCAAGGCAATCGGCGCTTACATCGCTCTGCTGGGCGGTGTCGATGTTCTGGTCTTCACCGGCGGCATCGGCGAGCACAGCAACCAGATTCGAACCGCAGCCACGAATGGGCTTGAATCGTTGGGCCTCACTCCTGCAAAGATTCAGATTGTCCCCACACAGGAAGAACAACAGATTGCGCGCCACTGCCGCACACTCATGATGCAACACCGGTAACGATCGAAGGCTCAAAGCCGGAAGGGCCATGTATAAAACAGGCTTACAAGCAAACGAGCGCGCCGGCTAAGACGCGCTCGTCAAAATCGTCAGGAGAAACAGCCAGGGGCCAGACCCTATCGTCCGAAATACTTTGCGTTTAGCTCCGTAAATGAATTCCATTTTTCCGGGAGGTCGTCGAGCGCGAAGATGGCCGAGACCGGGCATACCGGCACGCACGCCCCGCAGTCGATACACTCCACCGGATCGATGTAGAGCAACGTCTCGGTGGCGTACTTGGGATCGTCTTTCTTGGGATGAATGCAATCCACCGGACACGCGTCCACGCACGCCGTATCTTTGGTGTTGATGCAAGGCTCTGCGATTACGTAGGTCATGACTGTCTGGGTCTCCTCAACTGCCTGCAGATATTTTACTACGGCGTTCTCCGCGAAACCCGACATTCTAGC
>JBAUVJ010000606.1:0-6334 GCA_049583165.1 Candidatus Sulfotelmatobacter sp.
GTGTAGGTCCGGCGCTTCCGCCTCCAGGAACCACGCGGCCGGGCAGCCGCCCGGGTGGACCAGCACGGCGTCCAGGCCAGCGCTATGTTCCGCGCGGCGTGAAGGAAGGCCCGATGAAGGGCTACACGCCGCCGCCGCGCATGGTGGTGTCGAACGAGCCTCAGCCAATCACGCGCAGCATCACGATCACGGAAGGCATCAGTGTCAAAGATCTGGCGGAGAAGTTGGAAATCCGCGCCAAGGATTTAATTTCGCGCCTGTTGTCCAAGGGCGTCTTCGCCACCATCAACCAGACTCTCGATGCAGAGCTGGCCAGCGAAATGGCGCGCTTCTTCGGCGCGGATACAAATGTAATCACATTCGAAGAGCAGACTGCCAAGGAAGTTGACGCGGCCGCCGCCGGCGAAGAGTCCGTGCCTGAAACCGGCATTCGTCCTCCCGTGGTCACGATCATGGGCCACGTCGATCACGGCAAAACCACGCTGCTCGATTCCATTCGCATCACGAATGTGGCCGAGGGAGAAGCCGGAGGCATCACCCAGCACATCGGCGCGTACAAAGTTAAGATCACCGACAAAGAGTCTCCGGCGTTTGGCCGCGAGATCGTATTCCTCGATACGCCCGGCCACGAAGCTTTTACCCGCATGCGATCACGCGGCGCAAAAGCTACCGACATCGTCGTTCTGGTTGTGGCCGCGGATGATGGCGTCATGCCGCAGACGCTTGAAGCCATCGACCACGCCCACGCCGCGGAAGTTCCCATCATTGTCGCGGTCAACAAGATCGACAAACCGGATGCCTTGCCCGACCGCGTCAAGAAACAGCTTGCCGACCGCGGGCTGGTACCGGAAGAGTGGGGCGGCAAAACAGTATTCGTGGATGTTTCCGCTAAGAAGAAAACGAATTTGAATTTGTTGATGGAAATGATTTGCCTGGTGGCCGATCTAGGCGAGTTGAAAGCGACTCCTGAGCGCGCGGCGACTGGCGTGGTTCTCGAAGCAAAACTCGATCGAGGCCGAGGTCCCGTGGCCACCGTTCTCGTGCAAAACGGAACGCTCAATGCCGGCGATAATTTTGTAGTCGGCAACGTCTACGGCAAAGTGCGCGCGATGTTTGACGACCGTGGCGCTCAGTTGAAAATAGCTCCGCCTTCCACTCCCGTGGAAATTATTGGCATGGAAGCGTTGCCGCAGGCCGGCGATCAATTTGTGGTGGTGGCCGATCGCGACAAGGCCCGCGGCATCTCCGAGTATCGTGAACAAAAATCTCGAGAAGCCGCGCTGGCCAAGAGTTCTCGCGTATCGCTCGAAGGTCTGGCAGAGCAAATCAAGGCTGCCGGCACCAAGGAACTCAACGTCATTCTCAAGGGCGATGTGCAAGGCTCGGTGGAAGTAATTACCGACTTGCTGACGAAACTTTCAAACGACAAGGTGCGGCTGAAGCTGCTGCGCTCGGGCGTGGGAGCGATTACCGAGACTGATGTGCTGCTGGCGTCGGCGTCGAACGCCGTCATCATTGGTTTTAACGTGCGTCCGGAGCGCAAAGCGCAGGAAATTGCCGAGCAGGAAAAAGTGGACATCCGCCTGCACTCGATCATTTACGAGCTGCAAGATGAAATCAAGCGCGCCATGACCGGCTTGCTCGAACCCACGATCAAGGAAACCTATCAGGGCC
Source organism: Candidatus Sulfotelmatobacter sp. (assembly GCA_049583165.1). Lineage (GTDB taxonomy): Bacteria > Acidobacteriota > Terriglobia > Terriglobales > Acidobacteriaceae > Sulfotelmatobacter. Next base: position 1,675 of record JBAUVJ010000606.1, read on the forward strand.
GCGCCGAGGTGCTCAACGTGTTCCGCATCCCGAAAGTTGGAACGGTGGCCGGTTGCAGGGTCAGCGATGGCCTCATCAAGCGCGACTCCGAAGTTCGCTTGCTGCGCGACAACGTGCAGGTATTCAAGGGCAAAGTAGGATCACTGCGCCGCTTCAAAGATGATGCGAGCCAGGTCACCAACGGCATGGAGTGCGGCATTTCCATATCTAACTATGGAGATATTAAAGTCGGCGACGTGATCGAAGCCTTTGCCACCGAGAGAATCGCCGCGGAAGCGATGGCGTAAATAAAAGTTTCAGGTTTCTAGTTTCCAGTTTCCAGTACCTTCACTTCGGAACTAGAAACCAGAAACTCGAAACCGGAAACTGCCTTTGATCGCCTTCCTCACGCTCGAACTCCACATCGAAGCCGCTCAATCGCTCAAGGATAAAAGGCAGGTAGTGCGCAGTCTGAAAGACCGCCTGCGCACTAGTTTCAACGTTTCTGTTGCCGAACTCGAGGCTAGTGGTTTGTGGAATCGCGCCACGATCGGCGTGGTAAGCATCTCCGATTCGCGCGACTATCTGGATGGTCTTATGAAAAATGTAGAGCGGGCCGCCACGCGCATCGCCAATAATCATGGGGCCGAGGTTACCGACTCGTTTGTAGAATATTTGTAGGGTCTTCTCTCCGGGCGAGCAGCACAAAGGGAATCGCAGGTAATAATTTCCGCTATCGTATTGTTACCTCTGTACTTACCTGACTACCACGAATGTGCGCGACAATAGCATCCGAAGGCTCACACGTTCAGCCAATTTTCTGATATTCTCAACAGTTTTACTTCGAGGTGTCCGGTGGAAAAGCGCGGGCTCAAGTATCATCGCGGGCGGTTGGGTGAGGCCTTGCGCGAGGAGATTGAAACGCTGGTGGAGGGAGAGTTGGCCGACCCTCGCATCGGCCTAGTACGCGTGACCGCGGTCCATGTGGCTGATGATGGCCGTTCGGCGCAGGTTCTGGTGGATGTAGATGGCGACGACCGGGAAGCGGAGCGCAGTCTCGAAGGCCTGCTTGCGGCCAAAGAATATATTAGGCATGAGTTGGTGGAGCGCCTGCGCTTGAGGCGCGCGCCGGAATTATATTTCCGGCTGGACCGCTCGGAGCGGGAAAAGGCGCGGGTGGAAGAACTTTTGGCGCGGGCAAAAAAACGAGCGAAGTCTCAGGCGTCGTTGAAGCCCAGTGAGAAAAAGGCATAGCGATGTTGCGGGACGTTCTCCATCAAATCGAACAGCGCGACCGGTTCGTGCTTACGTCGCATGCGCGTCCCGATGGCGATGCCATTGGCTCGGCGCTGGCCTGCTGCCAGATTCTGCGGACGATGGGAAAGCAGGCCGACGTCGTGTTGCACGACGGCGTGCCCCGGATCTATCGCGCGCTGCCATTTGCCGATCAGGTCCTGCAAGCCGACCGCGTTGACGGGAATTACGACGCTGCAATTATTCTGGAATGCGACAGCATCCACCGCACCCGGCTGCAAGGGCTTGAAGACCGTTTTCTGATCAGCATCGACCACCATGTTAGCGGCCGCCCGTTCGCGCACGTCAACTGGATCGATCCTCATGCCGTAGCCACGGGAGAAATGGTATTTCGCCTGGCTCGCGAAGCTGGAGCGCCATTATCTCCAGAGATGGCAACCTGCCTCTACACCGCGCTGATGACTGACACCGGATCGTTCATGTTTCAGGGGACGAACGAGCATACCTTTGCGCTGGCGCGTGAGCTGGTGCTGGCCGGCGCCGATCCATCACACTGCGCCCGCAGTATTTATTTTGCGCACTCGGTGGCCAAGATGAGGCTGCTGGGCGAAGCTCTGCGGAATCTTAATACCGAAGGCCACGTCGGTTGGACCTGGGTAACGCTACAGCAAATGGAACGATGGGGCGCGAAGGAAGAAGACTGCGAGGGCCTGGTGAACTACGTGCTCTCGATTGGAGAAGTCGAAGTGGCGGCGTTTTTCCGCGAGCTTCCTGGCGGGCGCTTTCGCGTAAGCCTGCGCAGTAAGGGCCAACTGGATGTAGCGGAGGTTGCGGAGGGTTTTGGTGGCGGCGGCCATGCATGCGCCAGCGGTTGCTCGGTCGATGGTCCGCTCGCCGATGCGGTTCGCCAGGTTCTGGAAAATCTGCGCCGCGGGCCTTCCGTGCAGTAGGTTGCGGATTTCAGTCTGGGCAAGGCCAATCGCATCCACTAGGAATTTTCAGTCAGGAATTATTAATGATGTCCGGAGTTCCGAGTATCCTCGCCCATGACCAATCGCACTCGCACTGACTCGCTGTTGCTCGCGGGTTTTTGCGCATTCCTGTTTTTTTATGGGCTTGGACAGTTCGGCCTGATCGGAGCCGACGAACCGCGCTACGCGCAAGTGGCGCGCGAAATGTTGCAACGTCATGACTGGATCACGCCGGTACTGGGCGGCCAACCGTGGCTGGAAAAGCCGCCGCTTTATTACTGGCAAGCGATGGTGATTTACTCCGTGTTCGGTGTAAGCAACTGGACTGCCCGGCTTGCCTCGGCGATCGATGCTACCTTCATGGTGCTGGCAGTATATTTTTTCCTGCGGCGCTTCCGGCCCGGATTTGAACTTGACGGTGCGCTGATAGCTGCTTCTTGTGCAGGAATCGTCGGTTATGCACGCGCGGCATCGACGGACATGGCGCTGGCTGCGGCTTTTACCATTGCCATGCTGGGCTGGTGGGCGTGGCGTGAATCCGGAAAGAGAATTTACCTCGCCGCCTTTTATATTTTCATGGCGTTAGGCACTCTGGCGAAAGGGCCGGTGGCGCCGTTTCTGGCTTTCGTGGTCATCGTCTTCTACGCAGCAGCGATTCGTGAACCGCGACTGGTTCTGAAGACTCTCTGGCTGCCGGGGATTCTCTTGTTCGGCGCCATCGCCCTGCCATGGTATATCGCGGTACAGATCGGCAATCCGGAATTCTTCCGTGAGTTTATTGTTGAACACAATCTTGGGCGATTTTCCAGGAACCTCTATCATCACACCGAGCCTTTCTGGTATTACCTGCCGGTAATCGTAATCGCGTTGCTTCCATGGACGGTTTTTTCGATCGCAGCTTTCATTCATTTGATACGAGCCTGGTGGGCTGAACGGACGTCGATTGCCGCGTCGCAAGATGGCTTAGGGAATCATTTTGGCATTTTCGCCTGCTCTTGGCTCGTTGCACCTGTAGTATTTTTCTCCATCTCTCAATCCAAGCTCCCCGGCTATATTCTTCCCGCGCTCCCGGCGGGAGCGCTGCTCTTGGCGGACTATCTGGCGCATCATCTGCAAAGTGAAAAACATGCCCCCGCGTGGTTGGTAATCTTGCACGCGCTGATTGCCGCTGCTCCGGTAGTTCCGGCGTTGCTGATCGCATACCTCGTCACACAGCACCATCTTCCCGGAGGCCAGCCGATGCTCATCGCTCTGGGAGTTGCATTTGTACTTTGTGCGGCCATTGCGCTCACCCTCGTGCGCCCGACCGGCCTGCGAATGCTGCGCTTTGTCACGCTGATTCCAGTTGTCCTCGTGGTCGGAGCCGTATTAAGGCTTGGTTCAACCGCGATCGATCAAACGCTTTCGGCGCGGCCGCTGGCCCGGGAAATTTCTGCGATTGAAACGCATCCCTTGCCGCTCGCGGTTTACCATGTTCCCCGTGAGCTCGAGTATGGCCTGACTTTTTATCGCAACCATTTAACGTTCAACTATGACTGGGGGAGGGTTCCTCAGGAAGAGCATCTGCTCGTGGCCCCGGAGAATTCGAAAATGAAAATTGAGGAACTCGTGCCGGGTCGTCACGTTGCTTCTCTCGGACACTACGCTCCCCAGCACGTTGACTACTATTGGGTTGCTGCCGTCGGAGGAAATTCGCCGCACTAGAGTTTTGGATGAGCGATGTTGAATATTACTGCTCTGTGTTCTGCCGGTTTGCCTCGCGTCTTCGAAGGCACTAAACTTCGGAGTTCTGCCGCCGCACACCAAGCCAGAACGCTGTGCTAAGTTTGCAGGAGCCCCGTGGAGATTCTCGATCTCAGACACTTTTCCTCCGTAGACTTGCGCCCGTTGCTCGACGACGAGACGCGAGTCTGGGCCAACCTGCTCTCATGGGACTACAGCGGTTCGGAGGAGATGATTCTGCGCTATGTAGACGCGAAAATCCTCCCCGGCTACGCCGCCATCGAGCGCGGCCGCATTTTTGGTTATACCTTCTTCGTGTATGAAGGCAGCAAGGGGGTGGTGGGAGATCTATTCGTGACCAATGGCAACCGTCTGCCCAACTCTCGCGAAGTAGAGCTCAAACTGCTGACTCATGTGATCGAGACCCTACAGCAATCGCCTGGAATTCATCGGGTGGAGGCGCAGTTGCTGGCGCACGAATCGGGAAGTGTTGCTCGGCCGTTTCTGGATCAGGGATTTCAGCGCCATCCGCGCTTGTTCATGGTTCTAGGGCTGGGGAAAATTTCGTCATTCATGCAGCCCAGCCATCCTGAAGTTGAAATCCGGCGCTGGACGGAAGCCGACTACCAACCCGCGGCGGCCGTGATTACCGCGGCTTATCGCGGCCATGTCGACGCCCAGATCAATGACCAGTACCACACGTTAAGCGGATCATTGCGCTTCCTGAATAATAT
>JBAUVJ010000607.1:0-4775 GCA_049583165.1 Candidatus Sulfotelmatobacter sp.
CCTGTGGGTAGTGCAGGTGTTGGCCGCCCTTGATGCCGCCGCCTGAGCCTGTGCCGCCGCTGCTTGCTGCTGCGCCGCTGCCGCATCGGCCTCAGCCTTCGCCTGCGCTTCTTCATGCGCCCGCCGATCCGCGTCGATCTTCGCCTGCTCGATGCGCCGCAGCGTCAGCACACGCGCATCTTCCGCCATCTGGGTCGCCCCGCGCGCCGCCGTCCCAATCGGAGTCCGTCCTTGCTTGCGCTGGTAATAATCCTCCGCCCGTTGCAGCATGTCTTCCGCTTTCGTCAGACTGTCCGGTGCATATTGCCGCGCACCCGCCGCCTTGGCAATCACCACCGCATTGCGCGCCTCCAGCAGATCCAGAGGGACTTTCACACTCGCCTGACTTGAAGGCAACTGATCCGCTGGGACGTCGATGGTGTACTGTTGCCCTTCCAGCACATCGAACTTGGCGGTAATCGGTTCTTCAAATCCTTTCGTTTCGGTGCGAATAATATTTTCCGCCACCACCTTGTTACTCGGGTGCGTCACCGCATAATAAGGTTCTGCGGCAACGATCATTCCGAACGCTTGTAGATCGGTCGTCACGTCAATCTTGTCCTTGCCATTATCGCCTGGCAGAATCTCGCCCAAATTCACCGCCCGACCCTCCGGCGTAATCGCCCACAAAACATAAGTAAGAAATTGTCCGCCCAGGCTTTCAGCCAGCCCCATGTGCTCTAGCTCCGCGTGGATGGCCAGCCGTCCCTCCTTGCCTTCCACTTTCGCGTGACCACTCACTGCGGGCATCAAATCCGTGCCCCGGAAATCCACCTCCGTCGACCCGCCACGATGCCGGTAATTCACCGCCTTGGTCGTCCGCTCCGTCACCGTAACCCGGAATACCGGCATGTCGTTCTGCCCCGTATTCTGGTTCATCTGCTGTGGGGCTGCGTCCTGCTGCGGATTCGGCGCCTGATAGGGATGAGGATCGGTAGGATAAAGCGGCGCGCCATTACTCTGTCCAAACATCGCACCCGACAGTCCCGTCGCCACCACTAACACCCAAAATCCGCGCTTCGTCAGAACTCGCATAAAACCTCCTTATATCGGCCTCGAAAGACAAGACCCGCCTAACCACATGGCCCCTAATAGAACTCTCTTATTTTGATTCCTCACCCTATCAGCGGGTTTACGACAACCTCAATACAGCGCACCACCTAGAAACCTCGGTAGCATCCGAAATCCCGATTCCAAAAGTAACAGTACCTAGACTTTCTAAGCTCCGTCATTCCAACCTCAAGATGACAGTACAAAGAATTACCCTGTGTTCCCCAGTGTCCTCTGTGGTTAAAGACCTTGAAGTTTTCGCCAACTCACCAAAAACCGGAGCCCAAAAAAATTCAAGCCGCCCGCTAAGGCGGCCCGCTCTGGATTTTGCGCTAATTGCGAATTGCCAACTGCCAAACCCATCCGCTATTCGTTGCGCAAGCTCGTCACCGGATCAACGTGCGCAGCCCGGCGCGCCGGAATGTAAATCGCCAGAAACGAAATCGTGATTAGGAAAAAGGAAACAACCACGTAAGTGGCCGGGTCCGTCGGCAGAATCCCAAACAGTAAACTTCGAATCAAGCCGGTTAACAGTAATGCGCCCAGCAAACCGATCCCGACTCCAGCCAGGGTTATCTGCATTCCTCGCTTCACGATCATGCCGAGAATATCGAAGCGGGTTGCGCCCAAAGCCACCCGTATCCCAATTTCCGGTGTTCCCTGGTTGACCAGGTACGCCATCACAGCGTAAGTACCAAGCGCGGCAAGCACCAGCGAAACCGCTGCAAAAATCACCAGCAGCATCATGGAGAATCGGCGCCGGGCAAGCGACTCGGCGACTCGCGCACGCATAGTCCGCACCGCATAGACGGGTAAATCAGGGTCCAATCCGTGAATCACCTCTATTACCGAAGCGCTCTCGACCGCCGGATCGGCAGAACTCCGCAGCACTACATTCATCTGTCTCACAGGATATTGCGGCTGTGGCATATAGAGAGCGATTCGCGAATCGGTGTCGAGCGTGTACTGTTTCACTCGTCCCACAACCCCTACAACGCTCACAAGAGGCGCGTTCGAAGTCAGGCTGCCCAAGCGAATCCGTTTTCCGAGCGGGTCTTGATGAGGCCAGAGCTGCCCGGCCATGTAGTCGTCGATGATGGCGACCCTCGGGCTGGTGTCAATATCTTGTTCGTTGAAGAGTCTGCCCTGAATCAGCGGAATCTGCATCGCCTCGAAATACCTGCCGCCGACAATTCGCTGATCTGCATTGATGAAATTTTCCCCGGGTGGCAAGACTTGCCCTTCGACTGTGATCGGCCCCCAGGCATACATCTGGCTCAGCGGCAGGGAAGTGATTCCTCCGGAAGCCGTCACTCCCGGAAGGTGATCGAGCCGTTCCCAAAGCTGATGGTACGTTTCTAGGACTTGTTGGTGAGTGCTGTATCGTGAGCCCGTCATGGTCAGGCCAAGAGTTAACGCGTGATCCGCGTTAAAACCGGGAGACACGGTTTGCAACGAGGCGAAGCTGCGCAGCAATAACCCCGCGCCAACCAGCAGGACAAGAGAGAGCGCCACCTCGGAAACGATTAACAATTTGCGCATGCTGCGGCCGCGCCCCCACAAAGCTCCGCTCTCCGAAGCACTCCGGCCTGCGCTCTTCAGCGTGGCATTAAGGTTGACGCGAGACACGCGCAGCGCCGGCGCCAGTCCAAAAAGCAATCCCGAAAGCAGCGCCAGCACGAAGGAAAACAGCAACACATGCCAATCGATGTGGATATCCTGCACGCGCGGAACATTTGCCGGCCTCAACCATCGGATCACCGCCATCGCTACCGCCGCAAGAGCCGCTCCTACGGCTCCGCCACACACCGCCAGCGCCACGCTTTCCGTCAGTAACTGGCGCACGATGCGGCCACGGCCCGCTCCCAGCACCGATCGCAGTGTAATTTCCTGCTGCCTCGCCACTGCGCGCGAAAGCAAAAGGTTCGCCACATTCGCGCAAGCGATCAGCAGCACAAAACCCGCCGCGCCGAACAGCACCAGCAACGGACGGCGTGTGTCTCCCACCACTTGCTCCAGCAGAGGCACAATCGCGAACGTCAACCCTCCGTTCGGCGGATACAAATCAGGGTGATCGTGCTGCAATCGTGCTGTGATTGTGTCTATCTCGGCGCGAGCTTGCTCAATAGAAACACCCGGCTTGAGTTTGCCGATGATATTGTAGTCCTCGTGATCCCGGTCACTCGCCGCTTCTGCGCCAAGCGCTAGGGGAACCACGATCTCCGCCTGCTCTGCGCCGCCCAACGTCGGCAGCACCTCGCGAGGAAGAGAAAAGTTTTGTGGCAGAATTCCTACAATTTCGTAAGGCTTGCCATCGAGCACGACCGTCTTGCCCAGCGCCCGCGGTTCGGAGCCGTAGCGTCTTGTCCACGTTCCATAGCTCAACAAAGCTGTGGCAGGATGACCCAGCGAATCTTCCTCCGGCAGAAACAGCCGGCCCATCGCGGCCTTTGCGCCAACCATGGTCAGGAGATTCGACGAAACGTGTATCGTCCCTACGCGCTCCGGTTTGCCTTCGCCAGTTAGATTCTCATTTCCGCCAATGGCAATCGCGACGTGTTCGAAGCCGCTGTGACCATTCTTGATATCGAAGTACTGCGCTGTCGAAAACCAGTCCTGCGTGATATTCAGTCCGGGAGAGGTGTTCCACAAAATCACCAGCCGCTCGGGATCCTGGTAGGGCAGCGGCTTCAACAGCAGGCCGTTGATGACGCTGAAGATCGCCACGTTGATCCCCATGCCGATCGCGATTGAGAAGATCGCGGCGATCGCAAACCCCGGCTTCTTCCGAAATGCCCGCCAGGCAAACCACAAATCCTGCCCAATTGTGCCCATGCCGTACCCCTTGGACAAAGTTCTCGCGCCTCGCGCCTACGCCAACGCTTAGGCGCACAATTGTAGCAATTCCGGAATTACGATTCTTCTTGTTTTCGATTTTCTGCACTTATACATAAGCGAGATTTTAGATACACAAGAATTACCCTGCGTCCCCCTGTGTTACGAAGGATTACCCTCTACGGTCATGAAGACCTGGGCCCTGTCCCGTCAGCGGATGTTCAGGTCGCCGTAGTGGGCAAAGCCGGAGAGCGCCACTTGGTCGCTCCCGGGTATGTAGAAGCCGAACTTGCCCAGGCTGAGATCAGCGCCCGGCTGCGTCCAGCGATCCAGGACCTTCCAACTGTCACCGTGCTTGATCTGATGGACGATCTCCGTGGGGCTGACGCGGATGTGCAGCGTGCGGAAGCTTTTCTTCTCGCCTTTATCCGGAACTGTGATCTCGTTCGTTTTCTCCCCGTTGCGAATCACAGTGCGGTAGAAGTTATCCTCATCCATTTGGAAGAGCACGTAGTTTTTGGGGTTGGTATAGTTGACCACCCATTGCAAAAGATGGCCCTTGGCAGGCATCGCGGAAAAAACAAACGTGCCGGAGGTAGGAACGACCCCGTAAAGGACAAAGTCTCCCCCTTTGCGAAGATAAGAATCTCCTTCGGGCTTCCAGGCTCCCGGCTCATCCCACTTCGACATGCCACTCGGGGCAAGAGGCAAATCCAAATTCTTGGATTGACCCGCTATAATTTCGAGCGTGGCGGAGCGCGTGAAGCTGTCGGCGGTTCGCGCCGTAAGCGTGTACGTACCGGCGGCGAGCTCGAGCGGGACACCACTGCTCACTACAGTCAGACTCTGAC
>JBAUVJ010000608.1:0-6212 GCA_049583165.1 Candidatus Sulfotelmatobacter sp.
CATCTGGTCCCTGTTAGTCTCCTCTTGTCCTCAGCTCCGGAAAGCGGCGCGTTCTCGGTAATCCACTGATCCAGCACGATTGGCTTTCAGAATCCGTTCGACATTATCGGTGGCCGTTGCAAGCCGCCCTTCGCCTATTGCCCGCCATAGCGATACATGGGCTTCGGTCTCCTCTTCCGATCCGCTGATCGCGGAGCTCTCCCACGGAGCCGTTCTGTGTCGACCCACCGGACTCTCGCTCGCAGCCGCGAAAGAAGAGGTCGTCCGGGCAGTCCTGGCGTATCTGCGCGCATGAAGCAGATCATGGATCATGCCCGGTTGCCCACTTGGGCGTGCCGCGAGCGGGCGCGGAATTGGTGGACCTTGTCGCGATTGCCGCAGCGCGCCATCTCGCACCAGCGCCGGGAGTGGTTCTTGCTGGTATCGAGGAACATCCAGGTACAGCTATCGGAGGCGCACTCCCGCACCGCGCGCCAGCGGCCGGTGGCCACCAGTTCGGCAGCGCTCTTCACGATGGCATAGAAAATTTTCTCCGCCCCGCCGGCCTGCGATTGCCAGTTCAGCCTCCATTCGCCGTCGCCGTTCGACTTTTCAATCCTCCCCACGGCAGGAAGGCGCTCCAGCAGCAGGTTTAGGCTTTCGACGTAGCGAGGCGCGACCGTCCTGTCGCGCACCGCCCGCCGGAACATCTGCCGCAGCGCTTCGCGCAGCGCCCGGGCATCGTCCAGCAGCGAGCCGCGCTTCTTGCCTGGCAGCTCGAGCGGCGCGTAATTCCGCAAGGCCCGGGCATGGAGACGACCCGCTTCACTGCCGCTGAGGATGCCGGCCTGCGCCGCCCAAGCCGTCACCTCGGCGTCGCTGGACAATTCTTCTTCGGGATCCTCTGCCCCGGCGTCGTGCAGCGTGTTCAGAAAATCGAGGCACAGAGCCTCGCCGAGAAATTCAAATCTCTTCATGCAGGGTATTGTAACCAGTAAAAACGAGGTTGACCAGTTACCCGATATGTGGCAGTCTGATTGGCGAGCGTAACCGTCAAAGTATCCATACGACGGTTTCCGGCAAGACAGCCATGACCATTCAACGGTTTAAAATCGGCGTCCCCGACGCCGCCCTAGGTGACCTCAAACGGCGGCTGGCACAGACGCGCTGGCCCGATACCATTCCCGGCTCCGGCTGGACCTACGGCCTGGACCTCGATTACATGCACCAACTGCGTGACTACTGGATGAACGGCTTCGACTGGCGCGCCTGCGAGGCGGAGTGGAACCGGCTGTCGCACTTCCATTTCAAACCCGGCCACTTCGAATCCGACGGCATGCAAATCCACTTCATTCATGTGCGGGGGCATGCGCGGGAAAACGGGCCGGCGCCATTGCCCATCGTCCTTACCCACGGCTGGCCGGGGTCGTTTCTCGAGATGCTGAAGATCATTCCTCTTCTCACCGATCCGCAAGCCTCCGGCGGCGATCCGGCGGACGCCTTCGATGTCGTGGTGCCTTCCATGCCCGGCTACGGCTTTTCCAGCAGGCCCACGCGGCGCGGTGTCGACTGCTTCGTTATGGCCGACCTCTGGGCGAAGCTGATGCAAGAGCTGGGCTATGAGAAATTCATCGCGCAGGGCGGCGACTTCGGCTCTGATGTTTCCACGGTATTGGCATGGAAATATCCGCAACATCTTCTTGGCCTCCACTTGAACTCGATCCCACCTTCATACCGTCCCGATCCCGACGGCGCGCCCCTCACTAGTGAAGAGCGCCAATTTCAGGCCGACGACGCCCGCTGGTACCAAGAAAAGGGTGGCTACTGCACGGTGCAGGTCACCCAGCCCCAAACGCTAGCCTTCGCCATGAACGATTCGCCCATGGGCCTCGCAGCCTGGATCATCGACCGCTTCCGCGACTGGTCCGATTGCAACGGCGACGTGGAGAGCAGGTTCACCCGCGATGAACTCCTGGCCAACGTTTCGCTCTACTGGTTGACCGAGACCGCCGGCCCGTCTATGCGGCTGTATTACGAGAGCCGCCAGACTCTTCTGCATCTGGGCAAGGGCGAGCGCATTCCCGTGCCAACGGCTGTCGCGAAGTTCGACAAAGAAGCGCCTTTTCCCCCGCGTTCGTGGGTGGAACGCGGATACAACCTTCAGCGCTGGACCACGTTTCCCTCCGGCGGCCACTTCGCGGCCATGGAGGAGCCGGAAAAGCTGGCGCAGGACATACGGGAATTCGCGCAGCCATTCCGCAGCTGAAGTGCGGCAGTCGGATCAATCGTCTTTTGCTTGGTGCAACTCTACTGACACAATGTTGTCAGTAGCCCCTTCGTATGATCCTCCTCGTTGCGACTCATCGCACAAGGAGAAGATCATGACCACTGAAACCGCCGTAAAGAACAATGTCGTCTGGTTTGAGATTCCCAGCGCTGATTTCAAACGCGCTGTCGCCTTCTACGAAACGATTTTCGACCAAGAATTAAATAAGATGGATTTTATGGGAACGCCTACCGCAGTTTTTGCCTATGAGAAGCCGGCGATTTCCGGATGCGTCATCCAGGATGATGCTATCCGCCCCGGGCTTGCTGGCTCCGTGGTTTTTCTCAATGCCGATGGCGTTTTCGATCGTGTGCTTGAGCGCGTTCCGAAAGCAGGCGGTAAAGTTATCAATGTGACCGATCTGCCCCCGGGCATGGGACGGGCCGCCCGTATAATCGACACCGAAGGCAACCAAGTCGGCCTGCACACCTCTTGAAATGCGACGCGCCGATCGGCTCTTCCGGATCGTTCAATTTCTGCGAGTCGGCCGCATGATCACCGCCCGCCGGCTCGCGGAGAAGTTGCAGGTCTCCGACCGTACGATCTATCGCGACGTTCGCGACCTGCAACTCTCCGGTATGCCGATCGAAGGCGAAGCGGGCATTGGCTACCTGCTGCGGCAGGATTTCGACATCCCACCTTTGATGTTCACCCGGCCTGAAATCGAAGCGTTGGTTCTGGGCGCCCGCATGGTGCGTGCCTGGGGGGGTGCAGACCAAGGCGAGGCGGCTACCCAGGCGCTTCACAAAATCGAAGCAGTCCTTCCCGCGGATCTGCGCGATCGGGTTGATCAAACGCTACTCTATGTCCCGAATTTCCAGGTCCGCGCGGAACTCAAACACAGCGTGGACATACTGAACACCGCCGCGTCAAACCGTAAATTCATCGAATTCAGTTACGTGCGTGAAGACGGCGCAAAGAGTCAGCGGCGGGTTCGTCCTCTGGGTCTGTACTTCTGGGGTGGCGTTTGGACTCTGGCGAGTTGGTGCGAAACCCGGAAGGACTTTCGAAACTTCCGCGTAGACCGCATGGCGGAACTTCGTGCGCTGGAACAGCCGTTTCCGCCAGACCCGAAAAAATCCCTGCAAGCCTTCATCACGAAAATACGAGAAGACGCATCCGCTAAATCCTAAGTTACGCAATCACAACGCGACCGCAAGGAATAAAATCTCGGAGGGTTTTTCATCTCGATCCACAAGGAGATGTAGGGAAACTCTATTCGGCGAGACGACTCCGCATATGTTTATCGTCAACCCGGCCGGGGTGCTCATCTACGATGGAGCCATCGACAGCAAGGCGACTAGGGACCAGGCGGTCATCGCCAGCGCCAAAAATTACGTTCTCTCACGCTTTGGAGGAAGCCATGGCGGGCCAACAAGTAACCACTCCTCCTTCGCGCCCGTACGGATGTTCCGTCAAGTATGCCCAATGAGGTCCCAGGCGATGGGTGTTGAAGCGGCCACTTCGGTTCGCGTCCCAATCGAACTCCCAGTACCGTGTTACACTTTATGGTTCACAAACATCATCTGCTGACACAGGACATTCTATCCGCTCATGCTTCTTTCCAAAGAATATGTGGGCTACCTGGCCCGCGAAGTTACCAAGAAACTGATTGCCGGCAAGGCTATTGAAACCAGCGCCGTGCCCAAGGTTACGGAGCGCGTCCACGCCGCGCTGCTCGACGAACTCACCCTGGAAGATCGCATCAACGACGAAGTGCGGGTCATCCTGGAAGCCTACGCCGATGAGATGAACAAAACCGGGGCCAACTACCAGGAGATGTTTCGCAAAGTGAAGAGCGAACTGGTGCGCAAATACAAGGCAGTCCTGTAGCCTTCGCGCTGCTCTTGCAGACACCACTGCCGGTGCCGCTTAGGCAGCCGCGTTCAGTCATCCGCCCTTAGGTAGTCCGCGTTAGGCAGCCTTGCCCGCCGGGCTAGCATCGGCTATCTGCGGGTTCCCCGCAGGTTTGGCGTCCGCCACTTTTTTAGGAGCGTTAGGATTTGCGTCATCCTTCTTATAACCGATGAACTTCATGATCGAATTGAAGCCCTCGGTTCCGGCACTGATGACCAGTCCGCTAACCAGCAATTCCAACCAATAAGGAGGCTGAGGTGGCGGGGTGGGCGGAGCGGGAACAGGATACAGCGGCCCCAAGACGTGGATGCCGCCCGCGGCGAACGCGATTCCCAGTCCAAGGGAAACCACTCCCGCGAGTCCGGTCTTCGTGATCGGCCCGAGTTGCTTTTTTAGGTTCAAGAACCCGTCCAATATTTGCAGCCCTTGCTGCACCGCGAAACCCGCGGCAAAAGCCGGAGCCAGCGTGATCACGATGTTACTTACAGTGGAATCAGGCATGTGTCACTCCAATCTCTCGCGGAGATTCTTAGCGCGAGATGCCATCGACTTGCGGGGAACCAAATGCAGGATCGATTGACTTAAACCAGAGAGGGCCCAGTAAGGTCACGATGTTACTACCGCTCGGCGTCCACTGAGCCCCCACTGAACGATGATTTTTCAGCGCTCTTCCCAAAACGGGAAAATAGGGGCTCACGCCGAACCGCAGTCGCAGCGCCATGTGCTCCTGTTGCTGCCCAGCAAGCGCGGTCTTCATCTCAGCCTTGCGTGCTATTATTTATTCTCGTGAGACTCAGCCGTGACAAAGTGAACGTGCTGGCGCGGGCGCTTGCCGACGCCCTCAAGCAGATCGACGAAGTCGATTTCATCGAAGACCCCAACACCATCCGCCAGGAAACCCGCAAGATTCTCGAAGATCTGCTCAATCACGAGGAGCGCATCGACGTCGCCGCCCGCCAAAAAATTGAGAGCCAGAAGCGCACCATCCTAGAAGGCTCCCAGGAATGGGACATCCTCTACCGCAAGTACTACAACGAGGAAGTGAAGAAGCTGGGCATCTAAGAAGATTCGATCCTCGTACTTCTCTTAATTTAGCCAGCTCCAGATTTAACCAGCTCTAGCAGCCTGCGGGAAAAAATCGGTTCGGGTGCTGTCTTGAAGGGGCGCGGCTTCGAGGCGCGCCGTAAGTAGCTCAAAATCACAGCCGGCTTTAGCCGCTGCGGAAGATCATCGGCAACCACAGGACTTTTTCCGCAGACTGCTAGTCAGCCATCTTCAGTTCCAGACTCACCAGATTGCGCACCGATCGCGCCGGCCGTTTGTCTTCCGTAACCACCAGCTTGAACGGACCGGAATGCTCATCGAGCGGCTTGCCGTTCATCAAATCGGCGACAAGAACCTCTCCCGGATGAAAGCTCGGATCAATCTCCGCCAGCGCCAGCACGGCGCGGTATCCATCGGAGCCCGTCGCAACGATGTATCCCGATAGAGCTTTGCCACGCAATTCGCTTCCCAGCGGCGCTCCCAACTTCATCTTCATAAAAAGATCAGCCAGCCGAACTCCGGCATAAGTCTCATCCGCATCGGTGTGCGAATTGCGAATGGTAACTGTGATGTGCGGCAACGCCTTCAAATCGGCCGCTGTCAGGTTGATGGGATCGTGAGAAGGCGTTCGTAATTGCAGCGTATCCGCCGCAGCTGCACTCATTCCCACAGCAAGTGCAGCCTGCAGGATAACGCAGAGAATTCCGGAAGCGAGTGTTTTCGCGGGCATATTCACGAGCATAGCGGAAAGCATAACCCCTTGCCCTCGCGCCGTCAGCGAGATCGAAAAAATCTTCAACCATGCTTTCAAAACCTTTCGGTCACCGCCTGCGCCAACAACAGCGCCCCAATGCTCGCCAAGCCGATGTAAATGTACTTGAGAAATGCCTCTCCATGCAGACGATGATTGATAATCCTGCCGAGGAACACGGCCACGAGCGTCACCGGCAGCGACAGCAGGTAATAATGCGTCACCGCGGAAGTCCAGAGTCCAGCCAGCCAGTAT
>JBAUVJ010000609.1:0-2155 GCA_049583165.1 Candidatus Sulfotelmatobacter sp.
ACCGGCTGTAGCACTCCGGTTTCGTTGTTCGCCATCATGATCGAGATCAGCTTTGTATTAGGACGCAACGCCCGCCGCACATCATCGGGATCAACCACACAGCGGCGGTCCACCGGAACATACGCCACTTCGCATCCAGCATCCTCCATGTGCCTGCAGCTATGCAGCACAGCATGATGCTCAACACCGGATGTAATGATGTGATCTCCCTCTCCGGCCAGCCCGGCAATCGCCAGATTGTCGCTCTCAGTTCCACCGCTGGTGAAAACGATTTCTTGCGAGCGGCAGCCCAGCATCGACGCCACCGAATCCCGCGCTCGTTCCACCGCAGCCCGCGTTTCCTGGCCGTGATGGTGAATGGACGAGGCATTGCCAAAATGCTCGCCAAAATAGGGCCGCATGGCTTCGAACACCTCCGGAAGAACCGGGGTAGTGGCGTTATTGTCGAGGTAAATGCGGCGCATCACCCGTTTATTCTACCTGCTTTCCCTTCCATGGCTCGCTCGAAACCACTCGCTGCCAAAGAAAATGGCGCCCGAAGGCGCCTTTCCGGAGGTGCAAATTCCCCGCTATCTGATCGATTCGATCATCGCTTTTCCATCGCTAAGTACCGATTGGGATATTCCGGCCCCTGATAATCCGCCCGCGGCCGAATCAAGCGGTTATCGTCGAGCTGCTCGATCACATGGGCCGTCCACCCGCTGATGCGCGAAACCGCAAATATCAGTGTAAATAGATCCTCATCGATGCCCAGCGTGTGGTAGGTGGATGCGGAATAGAAGTCGACGTTTGCATTTAGCTTTTTTTCCGCTTTTACGAACTTCTCAATTTTCTCGGACATGTCATACCACTGCGGTTGCCCACTGGAACGTCCCAGGTCACGCGACATTACCCGAAGATGCGTGGCTCGGGGATCTTCCGTGTGATATACGCGGTGGCCAAAGCCTGGAATTTTCTTCTTCTGGGCTAGCATGTTGCGAACATATTCGACAGCATCGGCCTTCTCGCGATGAATTGCATCGAGAATGCGAAACACCGCTTCGTTGGCCCCGCCATGCAATGGCCCCTTCAATGCGCCAATCGCCGACGTAATCGCCGAATGCATGTCAGACAAAGTCGCCGCCGTCACCCGTGCCGCAAAAGTAGAAGCATTCAGTTCATGATCGGCGTGCAGGATAAGGGCGATATCCAAAGCTCGCTCCGCTGTAGCTGAAGGCTTGGCGCCGTTCAATTGCAGCAGAAAATTCGCCGAGTGCGAGAGTGATCGATCCGCTTCCACCACTGGCTTTCCCTTGCGAATCCTGTCGTAGGCCGCAACGATCATCGCGATCTGCGAAGTCAGCCGGATGGCCTTTCGAACATTGGCATCGTGATCGTTATTCTTCTCGTCGGCATCGTAAAACGCCAGCGCCGAAACCGCGGTGCGCAGCACATCCATGGGCAACGCACTGCGCGGTGCATCGTGCAAAAGCTGGAAAATCGCCGGATCAAGATGGCGCTCTTGTGCCAGCCGCTCCTGAAGATCTTTCAGCTCACTCCGATTCGGCAAACGCCCAAACCACAGCAGGTAGCAGGTTTCCTCAAAATTCGAGTGGTCGGCGAGTTCGTGAATGTCAATGCCGCGATAAGCAAGAATGCCGTTGCCGCCATCGATATAACAAATTCCGGAGGTGGTGGCGACAATGCCTTCCATTCCTTTGGTGGCAGGGAAGCTGGTCACGCTGGACATAATGTCTCGCTCGAGAGATAGAGCGTTCTTGGATCGACTCGCCTTTGCACGTTTCCGCCGCAGCACCACGCCCGCACCGGCGGCTAACGCAACCCTCCTTTATACGCCAAAAGGCGCTTGCCTTCCAAGCTCAGCCAGTCCCCGGTAGTGGGTCAGTTTGAATCCAGCCGCGAAAGAAGCTCGACCAGAGTCCAGACGTGATCTGACAAACCAGCCTCCATCGCGGGGGTCACTCGCAACGAAGAATGGACACGGCAAAAATTGTAGTGCATATAGTGAAGCGCAACGGAGTGGCAGTGATTTTCAAATTTCTTGCTAAAGCCATTGGTCAGGCGAGTAAACCGCCGCATACTCATCCTCATCGTTAGGTTCTGTCTCTCTACGAAGCTCGTAGAGATGTGCTTTGGGTCAGGATTGCCGCTCAAT
>JBAUVJ010000610.1:0-4895 GCA_049583165.1 Candidatus Sulfotelmatobacter sp.
GTAATCGATCCACCCTTCGCCAGCACCATGCCGCGCTCCACATCTTCTTTCGCAATGCCGCGCAACAAAAGTCCTGCGTTGTCGCCCGCCATGCCCTCATCGAGCTGCTTCTTGAACATTTCCACGCCCGTGACCACCGTCTTGCGCGTGTCGCGGAAGCCGACGATCTCGACTTCTTCTCCGACTTTCACTTTGCCGCGCTCGATACGCCCCGTGACCACCGTGCCCCGGCCCTGAATCGAAAAAATATCTTCGATCGGCATCAGGAACGGCTTGTCTAACTCGCGCGCCGGCTGCGGAATATATTTGTCCACCGCCTCCATCAGCGCGTCGACCTGCTTCTCCCACTTCTCTTCGCCGTTCAGCGCGCCCAGCGCCGACACCTTCACCACCGGCACATCGTCGCCGGGAAATTTGTAGCTCTTCAACAGCTCGCGCACTTCCAGTTCGACCAACTCAAGCAGCTCCGGGTCATCGACTGCGTCACACTTATGGAGCGCCACAACGAGATACGGCACACCCACCTGACGCGCCAAAAGCACGTGCTCGCGCGTCTGCGGCATCGGACCGTCCGTCGCCGCCACAACCAGAATCCCGCCATCCATCTGCGCCGCGCCCGTGATCATGTTCTTGATGTAGTCCGCGTGCCCCGGGCAATCCACGTGCGCATAGTGCCGGTTTTTCGTCTCGTACTCGACGTGCGCCGTCGCAATCGTGATGCCGCGAGCCTTCTCTTCCGGCGCGTTATCAATGCTGTCAAAAGACCGGAACACGATCTTCGGATTGTGCTTCGACAAAACCTTGGTGATCGCCGCCGTCAACGTCGTCTTGCCGTGATCGATGTGACCAATCGTCCCCACGTTGCAGTGCGGCTTGTTACGATCAAATTTCTCTTTCGCCATTCCTCTTCCTCACCACGACGGAACCAGATCATCTCCGCCGTTATCTTGATCCCGTGGATCATCCACGTAGTACGCGCCCAAAAATTGCTGCCGCTCAATCAACCCGTCGGCCAGCATCCACTTTTCAAACTGCTGATACTCCGACTGAAACTGGCCGCGAAAATTTTCGAAGTTCCGATGCCAGGCCCAGTGATCCCGGACTCGATATTGCCGCAACTCCCGAGACTCGCACCAAAACTCGGTCTTCAAATACCCGTCAGCCTCACCGAGCAACCGTGCCCAGACTCCGCCGACCGCAAAAACCTTCTCAAACTCTGCCCGCCTGCCATCCGCCACCCAAAATCTGTAATCCGCAACGAACCGCCGGGCGAGAAGTCATTTCGTCGTCCCTTGCACCTTGGCGATGATTTCCTCCGCGACAGAACGCGGAGCCTCCTCATAGCGCGCGAAGTGCATCGAGTACTCGGCGCGGCCCTGCGTCGAAGAACGCATGTGGGTCGCGTAACCGAACATCTCCGCCAGCGGAACAATAGCTTTGATCACCTGCGAACCCGCGCGATGCTCCATGCCTTCAATGCGTCCACGGCGCGAACTCAGGTCACCCATGATCACACCGGCATAATCTTCCGGCGTAACCACTTCCACCGCCATCACCGGCTCCAGCAATACCGGAGAAGCCTTGCGGGCGGCTTCTTTGAACGCCATCGACCCGGCGATCTTGAATGCCATTTCGTTCGAATCGACGTCGTGATAGCTGCCGTCGTAGAGCGTAGCCTTCACATCGACCATCGGGTAGCCCGCAAGAATTCCACCTTCGAGCGCTTCCTGAATTCCCTGATCGATCGGCTTGATGAATTCCTTCGGCACCGAACCGCCCACGACATCGTTGACGAATTCGTATCCCGTACCTGCGGGTTGCGGATCCAGCTTGATCTTGGCGTGTCCGTACTGGCCGCGGCCACCGGTCTGACGAATGTATTTGCCTTCCGCTTCGGAGTGCTTGCGAATGGTCTCGCGATACGCCACCTGCGGCTTGCCGACATTGGCCTCAACCTTGTACTCGCGCATCATGCGGTCGACGATGATTTCCAGATGCAACTCGCCCATGCCGCTGATGATCGTCTGTCCGCTGTCGGGATCGGTGTGAACTTTAAAGGTGGGATCTTCCTGGGCGAGGCGGCCAAGCGCCATGCCCATCTTTTCCTGATCGGCCTTAGTCTTGGGTTCAACCGCAACCGAAATCACGGGCACCGCGAACGTAATATTTTCGAGCGCGATAGCATGATCCTCATCGCAAATCGTGTCGCCGGTGCTCACGCCCTTCAGTCCAACCGCGGCACAAATGTCGCCAGCCAGAATCTCGCTGATCTCTTCGCGCTTGTTGGCGTGCATCTTGAGCAACCGGCCAATGCGCTCACTGCGGCGGCGCCCCGTGTTCAGCACGGAGTCTCCGGTCTTAAGCTGGCCGGAATAAACGCGAATGAATGTCAACTGGCCGACAAACGGATCGGCCATAATCTTGAACGCGAGCGCCGAAAATGGCTCTTTGTCGTCAGCCTTACGGAAAATCTGTTCGCCATTGTCGGGGTTCGTCCCATGCGTTTCCGGCACATCCAGCGGCGAAGGCAAATAATCCACCACCGCATCGAGCAGCGGCTGCACGCCTTTATTCTTGAATGCAGTTCCAACCACCACTGGAAATACTTTCAAGGCAATCGTCGACTTCCGCAACGATGCCCGCAACGCGTCCGCGCTGATCTCTTCGCCCTCTAGAAATTTATGCAGGATTTCATCGTCGTTCTCGGCGATGCTTTCTACCAACTGGGCGTGAAACGCTTCGGCCTTCTTTTTCAGTTCGGCGGGAATTTCCTCGGTGAGGTATTCGGCGCCCATAGTGTCGTCGACCCAGACGATCGCCTTCATGTTAATGAGGTCGATGACGCCTTTGAATTTATCTTCCTGACCGATGGGAATCTGAATCGCGACGGGCTTGGCGCTGAGGCGCTTGCGGATGGTATCGACAGCGTGCTCAAAATCCGCACCCATTTTGTCGATCTTATTAATGAAGCAAATGCGCGGCACGCCGTACTTGTCGGCCTGGCGCCAGACTTTTTCCGACTGCGGCTGCACCCCGTGCACCGCGTCAAACACCGCCACAGCGCCGTCTAGAACACGCAAAGACCGCTCGACTTCCGCCGTGAAATCCACGTGGCCGGGAGTATCAATAATGTTGATGCGAATATCGCGCCAGGTGCAGGTCGTCGCCGCCGACGTAATCGTAATGCCGCGCTCCTGCTCCTGCTCCATCCAATCCATCGTAGCCGTGCCTTCGTGCACCTCTCCGATGCGGTGCGTCTTTCCCGTGTAGAATAGGATGCGCTCCGTCGTAGTGGTCTTACCAGCATCGATGTGGGCCATGATGCCGATGTTCCTGCAGCGTTCTAATGGGACTGTTCTAGGCACGACTCTCTGACTCTTTCTGGGCTCCGAAATCACAATTGATTGAGTAATTGGGAAATTTAGTAATTGGGAAATTGAAAACCCAACTCCGAATCCCTCTTTAAAATTACTCAATTACCAAATTTCCCAATTACTCAATCGTCCTACCACCGATAGTGCGCGAACGCCTTATTGGCCTCCGCCATCCGGTGCACATCTTCTTTCTTCTTGATGGCCGCACCTTTACCATTGGCGGCGTCCAGCAATTCGTTGCTCAACTTGTCAACCATGCCTCGCTCGGCACGACCGCGAGCATAAGTCAGCAGCCAGCGGATCGCGAGCGAAGTTCGCCGGTCGGCATTCACTTCCACCGGAACCTGATAGTTCGCGCCTCCTACGCGGCGGGTCTTTACTTCGAGCAGCGGCTTGGCGTTCTCGACGGCTTTGGTAAACAGCTTCAAAGCCTCGTCGCCGCCTTTTTCCTGCACCTTAGTCAAGGCCTCATAGAAGATGCCCTCGGCGGTAGAGCGCTTGCCCTGCCACATCATCGAATTAATAAACTTCGTCACCAGGTTCGAGCCATAAACGGCATCGGCTGGCACGGTTCGCTTTGCTGTATGTCCTTTACGAGGCATTTAAGCTCAGCCCTTCTTGGCGCGCTTGGCGCCGTATTTCGATCTTCCCTGCTGCCGCCCGGCCACACCCACCGCATCCAGCGTGCCGCGAATCACGTGATAGCGCACGCCCGGCAGATCCTTCACGCGCCCCCCGCGAATCAGCACGATCGAGTGCTCTTGCAAGTTGTGGCCAACGCCGGGGATATACGTCGTAACTTCAATCCCATTCGTCAACCGCACCCGTGCCACTTTCCGCAGCGCCGAGTTCGGCTTCTTGGGCGTTTGCGTGTATACCCGCGTGCAAACTCCACGCTTCTGCGGACATCCCTGCAGGGCGGGGCTCGCCGTCTTATACCGCGGCCGCTTCCGGCCCTGCGCCACCAGCTGATTAAAAGTAGGCACTCTTTGCTCCTAAGCGCACCGCAATCTGCTCTCGCAGGCGGGCAGCTTCATTCGCGCATTCAGTTCTATCCGGAGTTTCACGGTCCGGGCTGACAGGCCCAAGTGGCCAGCCATGCTTCTCGCCGCGAATAATCGCGGCGAAAGATTCTGGATTCCCGATCAGATTTGCCCTGACGACGGTGGCACTCGGCCAAACTTCGGGAGTACTCCGTTTCGCCAGTTCTATCCTGCATATCCTTTCGCAGACAACCGGTGCGCTTGAATCTATCGTGCCGGATGCCCGAGGGCGGAAGGCAGCGCAGGAATATTTCAGCGAGGAAAGTTTCCGGACTCAGACGCAACCCGGAAACGCATTTCTCTAAAGCTCAACCACGGATTCAAGCACTACTTCGCAAAAACTCGTGGCTCACAGCAAGCTTGGATTAACTCGCGGAACCAACCTACTATAGCAACTCGGTCGAAACATCGTCAACTCATCTTTTGGCATCCCACTGCAAACGAGGCAAAAATCGGGGAAAAGCGTGCGCCGTCAGCT
>JBAUVJ010000611.1:0-5275 GCA_049583165.1 Candidatus Sulfotelmatobacter sp.
GAAGATGTGTGAGTCAACCGGTTGAAGACTAGTTGTTCGAGTGCGGAAGTGGTGGAATTGGCAGACACACCATCTTGAGGGGGTGGCGCCGAAAGGCGTGGGGGTTCAAATCCCCCCTTCCGCACCAGTTTAAACGTTCCAGATTGAATTCGTTAGACGCGACTAGGGGTTGCCGTACCATAGTCGTACAATGGTTTCAGCGACCCCTTTTTCTCCAGGAGCCGTGTCCTGCTGGCGTCCGCACTCGTCATTAACTTCCTGAAAGTAACTCCCACTGACTTACCGGCGAAGCCATTGCCCGAATCGGCTCGACCTCCAGAAGACTCCATGATTTCCCTTCTGCCTGGGTCGCCTGAGCACCATAACGCGCGGAAAAATCAATGAATTTCCCGAATTAGGCTTGAGGTACGATTTATCGCATATTTCTGTACGATAGAGCACTTAGTTGTGTTGTAGGCTGGAATAGTTTTTCAAACCATATTCTGCCGCGCCTACGCCGTCCGTTTCTTGCTCTGGCTGGAGTTAAATTCAACCTTGGACAAGGCCAAACATGACAACGAGGTATTTCTCGTTCTCTCCCCGAGTTAGCCAAAACTCTCGGAAGTGGCAGCACGCGTATGCTGCCTTAATATCGGAAAGTGACGCGAACGCCCTGTGGGCCCACTTCGAAATTGTCGAACCAATGATCTTCGACCGCCACGAAAAACTGGAGTCGCAGGCATACGACTATTCAGAATTTCAGGCGCTCGAACAGGCTTTGGCTCACCTGGCCACCATCAAGAAAGAGCGCTTGAAATTCGGCGCATGATCTAGCTCGATGGCTCGGCGTTGAAGCGCGAAGGCATCTGTCCGATCATCATTCCAGTGCACTCAGCGGGAGCGTGGCTCCGCATTGCCATTACTCGATACTCGCGACTGGAATTGCTCGCCCAGCGTGCCTGCCAGTGAATTCAGAGCGCCGGCAAGAGCGTGCCGCCACCGCTCCACCGATTGCTGCGCCATCTCCTCTGTATTGCGTTCGAAAGATTGCAGCGTCTCCGCGATCTGTGTCCTCAGCGATTCGGAAACTGAGGCTTCGATCTTCTGCTGGGTCGCCTGCAAGTCAGCCTTTGCCTCATCGAGTTGATTTCCCAGCTCCTGAGCATTGCGCGTGCTCAACTCAGCAAGAGCCGCTTCCAGCGCGCTTTCCAATTGGCTGCGGGCGCCGCGCACTGTGTCGCTCGAGAGTTGCGACAGGCGTTTGTCCAGGCCCGACTCAAGCCGTCGCGCCGATTCATCCAGGCTTGCAATGCGGCGGTCGAGGTCGCCTACTTGTTCTTGCAGCCGCGACGATTCCGCCGTGACTGTCGCTTGTACCTGTTCCAATTCCCGGCTGCGCGTCTCATGCAACTCGCCCAGGTTGTGCTCCATTACTTTTAGAAGCTCCTCACTCAGCCACTTGAGGCGCTTGCCCGCGTCGATGACCTGCTGGTTGAGCTCTCCCTGCCCACGATTCAGGTGCTCTCGCATGTTCTGCGCGACATCGGCCGAGAGTTCCTGGGCCTTTTTCTCAACCGATTGCAGGTCGACAGTGATCCGGCGCAGAAATTCGCTGTGGCTTTCGGTTGTCTTCTGCTCGATGGCCGCTTTCGCCGCGTCCAATACCTGTTCTGACTGCTCCCGCGCCTGCTTCAGCACCTGCGGGCCCAACTCCTTCTTCAAGCGAAGCTCCAACTGCTGTTCGAGCTCGGGAGGAATTTGAGAGAGCGACACTTCAAATTTGCTACGCTTCGCACCCTGCGCCAGCTTTTCTTTGAGCTCCGCTATTTCGGCCTCAAGCGGATGAACAAGTTCGGCAAGCATCGCCTTTAGCCGGTCGTCCGAAAGTTGCTTCTTGATTCTGTCGAGCACAATTTTTGCCGAAGCCATCGCCGGACTCGGCGGAAGAATGCTGGTCGACGAAAGCACTGGAGACGGCACAATGCTGCCTTCCGCCGGCGCGGCGGGCAGTCGCGCCCAATCTTTTGGACAACTCTGCAACCCCCAGAAATTTTCCGGCCGGTCAAACCTCGCGCCCAGCCTCCAACTCCGGCGATCGGCCTCGATCGGCTGGCAGTAAACAACCTGCGCCGTGGTTTCCCGGCCCTCCTGACTGTGGAAGTGCAATGGAACTCCGGCGTTCAACTTTACGGGAGAGAGCATGGCGCAACCGTGAGCGCTGACCGCCAGCGTCTCGCATACTTCAGAAAAATTGGCTCCCGGATCCAGGCTGGTAACAAGTATCGGAACTGCGATCGGCACGCGCGAGCTGCGCCGCAATGTGGGGACATTTGAATTGTGCATAGCCTCTGCCTTGTTGGAGGAGTTAGTACCGCTCGGCCCTCAAGCACCGAGTGCCTTGTACCAACTAACTTACCGCCAACTTGATTAAAGAGGTTTAACCTGTAGTCTCGTTCTCGGGATGATCGATAGTGCAATAGCAGCGCGGTCTTTCGTAACCGCCGAATTGCTGTCAACCGTGACCTTCAGGCTGGGTTCGAGCGCCGGGCGTCCCTCTGCACTAGCGCGGGTTCATCCCTGATGTCATGCCACTCGTTGAGGCTGATCCTTTTAGCTTGACCAATTGTTCCGTGATGCGGAATTGTTCTTTGGCCAAGTCATTCTCGCCCGTCCGCTGATAAATTCGGCCCAGCAGATAGTGATCCGAACTCTCACCGGCATCGAGGCTAACGGCTTTCTCGGCTTCCGTCCGTGCCTTCTCAAGACGATTCAGTTCGAAATATGCTCGCGCCAGTTGGTAGTGTGCTTTTCCATTGGTGGGAGCGATCGTCGATGCTTGGATCAGCCATGAGATTGCCTCCTCTGTTCGGTTGGATTTTTCCAAGAGCGCCCCCAGGTTCAGATACGGCTGATCGTTGTGCGTGGCCGACGGCTCGTCTAAAGCAATTGCCTTGTGGTAAGCCGCAATCGCCGGCTCCGTTTCATTCTTCGCTTCCAGGCTCAGTCCCAGATTGTCATAAGCCTTTACGTTGCCGGGATCGCGCCGCAAAACCTCCTGGAAAGCGGCGATGGCCTCATCGAAGCGATTCTGTTGGTAGCGGACCCGTCCCAGATGGTAGCGCGTCTCGAGGTTTGCTGGATCCATGGCGAGGGACTCCTCCAGATAACGGGCCGCGTCGTCATAATCGTTCAACAGCACGTAATCCAGAGCCACGATCTTGAGATCGTCTGCGGTTGGAGTTTTGAGCTTTGCGGCGTCGTTGAACAGCTGCAACGAATCCTTCGGCTTGTTCTGCCGGAATCGAATGTACGCCAACAAGTACGCGGCGTCCTCCGATTGCGGGTGGTTTCCCGCGTAGCTTTCAAGCGCGGTGGCAGCGTCATCAAATTCCCCGAGATTTACCAGTGACTTTCCACGATAGAGCAGGGCGGATGTTTTACCGGGAGCATTCTTCTCGCACTCCGCAAAAGCGGCGGCAGCTTCCGCCCATTGGCGCTGCTGGAAGAGTTGCATCGCCTGCTCGAACGGAGCAGACTGTGAGAACAATTCCAGCGACAAGGCGGCCGCTACGCAGACGAACCATAGCGTGTTTGCGATTGTTCTCATCGCGATCCTACTGAGGCGGAGAACTCGCTTCCGTTATCGTAAGAATCTGGTCTACCTGCAAGTTCTTCAGCACTTGGATAATTCCGCTCGGCCAGCGGATCTCGACCTGCGTCACAACAGCGGCGGTGCCCAATCCAAAATGCGCGCGCTTATCGCTGGACGATTGGTAGCTGCCGGCAGTCGTGACCGTGGCATATTGATCGCCCGCCACGGTGGTGAGCTTAATTCCGGCTCCGATTCCATCTTTATTACTTCTAACGCCCACCAACTTGAGAGCAATCCAATGGTTGGAAGTGGGAGTTTCGTTGCGCAATACCCAGGCTGGACCATCATTCTCTGTAACCACGACGTCGAGCTTGCCATCGTTATCGATGTCTCCCACGGCCATGCCCCGGGCCGCCCACTTTTGCTGGAAAACGTCGCCAGAAATCGCCGATACGTCGAGGAATTTCTTGCCTTTCTCATTCCATAAGAGCAAGGGAGACTCGCGATAGCGCAGGTGGGGCTCGTTGACCTGAATCGTATCCATGACATGCGACTGAACTACGAAGATGTCCTTCCAGCCGTCATTGTCGTAGTCCATAAAGCGGACACCCCAACCCGAATGCAGCAGGGTGATTGCTCCCAAGCCGGAGGTTAGAGTGGAGTAGTCAAAGGTTCCGTCGCCGGCATTCGAATACAGAGCATATTTCTGATTGGCCAAGTCGGTGATGATCACATCAGGCCAACCATCGTTATTGTAGTCTGCGAAATCCACGCCCATGCCGGCGAAAGTGCCTCCGCTGCCGTCCAATCCCACGCCTGAAACGAGTCCGACCTCTTCGAAGGTGCCATTGCCTTTATTATGGAAGAGAAACTCAGGGATGGAATCGTTCGCCAACAGGATATCCATCCAACCGTCGTGATCGTAATCCGCGATCGCCAACCCGAGGCCCTTGCCGGGCTTGCCCATTCCCGCCTTGGACGCTACTTCGGAAAACTTTCCATTTCCGTCATTGTGATACAGCAGTACCGACGCTGGCTTGAAAAGATCGGGATGGCAATACGAGCGAAAACGCTCCTCGCGGTGACCGCAATAGATATCGTCGAAGTCCCATTCCATGTAGCGGGCGACGACCAGGTCGAGGCGGCCATCGTTGTCATAGTCAACCCAGGCGGCGCTGGTCGCCCATCCCGACCCTGCCACGCCGGCAGTGGCCGTTACGTCGGTGAACGTCCCGTCTCCATTGTTGTGATAGAGCGTGCTGTGCCCATAACCGGCGACAAAGAGGTCATCGAAACCGTCATTGTCGTAGTCGCCCACTGCCACTCCCGTGGAGTAGCCGGTTCCCGCGAGCCCGGCTTTTTCGGTTACGTCTTCAAAAGTGCCGTCAGCTTTCTGGTGGTAGAGGCGATTCCAATATTTCTTATCGTCCTTCTGGGGAATCGTACCCTTCGGCGTGGGGTCGTCGATCCGCGCGCCATTGGCGAAGAAAATATCTAGCCGGCCATCGTTGTCGTAATCGAAGAGGGCAACGCCCGAACCCATGGTTTCCAACAAATATTTTTTTGAAGTGGGAGAGGCCTCCTGCTTGAAATGGATGCCCAGCTTTCCGGTGACATCCACGAACTTACCGGGCACAGCGTTTTCTAGATTTGCTGATGGCGTGGAATGAATCGGAGAGGTTGGAGATTGGCATTCGGCACGGC
>JBAUVJ010000612.1:0-2741 GCA_049583165.1 Candidatus Sulfotelmatobacter sp.
CGCGCCCGCCGTTGAACCGTTCCCAGATTGATTCCCCGACATCGCGATGGTCCGAAAGAATCGAACGCACATTGTTCAGCTTGTCTGCGGCGGAAACTAGCCTCGTATCTGCATCTGCTTTCTTCAAATGCCGGATGTATTTTTCTTTGCGCTCTCGCCACGGCAACTTCGGTTCGCCATACGAATCCGTGCAGCCATCCACTATCTTTGCCACTCGGTTGCCGAACCGCCGCCGTACTTCCTTCAGCATCGGTTGGCCGCCGCAGTCTTCCACCACATCGTGCAGCAACGCCCCGATGGCTATATCCTCGTCACCGCCAAATTCCAATACCAGCGAAGCCACTCCCATCAAATGCGCAATGTATGGAGTAGTCGACGCCTTCCGCGTTTGCCCGGCGTGTTTAGCGGCCGCAAACAGAAATGCTTGCCGAAATCGCGGACCAAGTTTTACGGCGGCTTTTTTCTTCCGCGCCGATCCCCGGGCAGGACTCAAACTTTATTTCTCCTGTTTTTCCTCGCGTCGGGCCGTCAAATATGCCCGAATGAAGGGCTGCAAATCTCCGTCGAGCACTCGATCCACGTCGCCAACTTCGGTTTTCGTGCGGTGATCCTTGATCATGCGGTAAGGCTGCAACACATAGGAGCGAATCTGCGAGCCGAAATCGTTGTCGAGCTTCGAGTCCTCAATTTTCTTCGTAGCCGCGCGCTTCTTCTCCATTTCAAATTCGTACAGCTTGGAGCGCAACATGCTCATCGCGCGCTCGCGATTTTTATGTTGCGAGCGCTCGTTCTGGCAACTTGCTACGAGTCCGGTGGCAATGTGGGTGATGCGCACCGCTGAGTCAGTTGTATTCACATGCTGTCCGCCCTTGCCGCTCGAACGGTAAGTATCGGTACGAATGTCTTCCGGCTTGATCACGACTTCGATACTGTCGTCGATTTCCGGAGAGACAAACACGCTGGCAAACGAAGTATGGCGCCGCTTGGCCTGATCGAACGGCGAAATCCGCACCAGCCGATGCACGCCAATCTCGCTCGTCAACAAGCCAAAGGCATATTCGCCGTTCACCGCGAACGTCGCCGATTTTAACCCTGCCTCTTCACCCGGCTGGTAGTCATACAAGACTGTCTCAAACCCTTGCCGCTCCGCCCATCGCAAATACATCCGCAGCAGCATGTCGGCCCAGTCCTGCGATTCGGTTCCACCCGCGCCCGGATGAATAGTGACAATCGCATTCAGCGCATCATTCGGGCCCGAGAGAAGTGTCTCCGTCTCGAGTTTGTCGACCAGTTCACGCAGGGAATCAATCTCGCGGCGCAGCTCGGCTTCCACATTCTCGCCCTCCTTCGCCAAATCGAAGTAGGCGGCAATGTCATCGCCGCGGCGCGCCAGATCGGCATCGGTGGCGAGCAAATGCTCCAGCCGCTTTTTCTCCCGCATCACTTGCTGCGAGCGTTGCGGATTCGACCACAAATTGGGGTCGGCGGACTGCTTCTCAATTTCGCTTAATTGCGGACGGAGTTTGCTCGCGTCAAAGATATCCCGGAGCTCGCGCACCTTCTTGCTCAGCGCGCCGTATTCCTGCTCGAACTCTTGATTCATGAAGATGCTTCTGCTTTCTTGCCTGACGTTTTGCCCGATGCGAAGCGCGTGAGCAGCGCCCCTGCTGAAATTATCGCACACAGCCACGCGAAGCAATCGCCGTGCCGCGTGTAGAACGTGGTTACGGAAGTGAGAGCATAAGGTGCAATCAACGCGCCCCGTTCCTTCCGCGGAAGCCGCGCCACCGTTCGTCCGTTGGGATCGATCGACGCCGTCACGCCCGTATCCGTCGCACTCAAAATCCAGCGGTCATTCTCGATCGCCCGCATGCGCGTCTGATTCAGATGCTGCGCATACGCGCCGCTATCCCCATACCAGCCGTCATTCGAAATGTTTACAAAGACCTGTGCACCGTTGTTCGCAAACTGCCGCACTTCACCCGGGAAAACGGACTCGTAGCATATGAAAACTCCGAGCGGTCTGTTTCCCGCATCGAGCGGGGCTCTCGAGGCCCCTGCTTTGAACTCTCCAACTTCCCTGGTCAACCCTCCGGCGAAGGCGAACAGCTGCGGGAACGGCAGATATTCGCCGAATGGCACCAGATGCACCTTGTCATAACGCGATGTCCATTCACCCGAGGGGCTCACTAGCGCGGCCGAATTGAACACTTCCGGCGTCGAACTTTCCACCGCAGAACCTCCATTCTGCTTTGCTGGCGCGCTGCCGATCGCTCCAGTCACTACCCAACTATGAGTCGCTCGCGCCATTTCGCTCAGCGGATCACGAAACAGCGGATCGTTGGTGAAAAAAGGCGCGGGCGACTCCGGCCACACGATTAGATCCGTCGGAGTTCGCGGAGCGCCCGTCGTTTTGGACGAGGAGGAATTGGACGCCTCCGCTTTTACGCTAAGATCAGTCAGCTCGCGTAAGGTGCGTTCGAAAGCATCGCGAGTCCAGTTCTCATCCACCGGAATATTTTCCTGCACCAGTAGCGCCGCATGGTCCGCTGGAATCGCCGGAGCATCCACCAATCTTCCAGCCTGCAACACCGCGGCCGCGGCTAACGCCGCCAGCAGCAACGTACCTCGTTTTTTTCTGGGCACCAGGAACGCCGCAGCCAGCGCGACATTCACCAGCATGATCTCGAACGAGATTCCGTAGACTCCGGTCCAGCTCGCTATCCGGCTCAGAGAAATGT
>JBAUVJ010000613.1:0-21613 GCA_049583165.1 Candidatus Sulfotelmatobacter sp.
GGTTGACATGCATGACATAAGGGAAAGGTTGTCTCTATCTGGCTCTTCGCGTTATTGAACTACCTGTATGCGGACGTGCTTGCCCTGTTCGCTTTCGTTGGCTCGCCGAATTCAGCCCCACACCTCCCACCATGGGCACTGATAGGTTCAGCGGTCTTGATGGAAATACCCATCGCCATGATTCTGGCGTGTCGACTGCTTCCGTTTAGAGCGAACCGGCTGGCGAATATCATCGCGGGTGCCTTTTTGTCCCTTGTAAACGGCTTCCTGACCTTCGTTCTGCCTCTGACGAACGGTGACTTTCGGGATCCCATTTTTCCAGCGTACGTGTTCTTCGCGACGATCGAGACTGTGTGCACCTTGGTCATCATCTGGAAGGCGTGGACTTGGTCAGGGGTTGAGACTGTCCGCGTGTCGTAACTGGTCGCTTAAACGAGGTCAACGTGAATGAGGTCAACGTGAAAAGACAACGCCAACGCCTGACACAGATCGTCCTGGTAATCGTGGGGCTGGTCTATCTGGCCCCAACTTATTTTCTATATACGGATCTGCGACATTCCAGCTGGCTTTTGCAGCAGCACAACGAGACCGAACCGATGTTTCTGAGTTTTTTTATTCCGGTCGGGGTCTTTCTACTCATAGCTGCAAGGAGACCATCTGAGCATCGCTCGATGATTGCTCTGGCAGCTTGGTGGAACATCTCCCATGGCGGGGTGATGGCTATTCAAACCGTAGAAGCGTGGATTCACGGCGTCCACAGGAACTTTACTGATGTCATCATATTCCTTGTAATCGGAGCCGTCCTGTTAGTGCTTCTACCAGCAAAACGGGAGCCAGTCGCGACAGGAGTTGCGTGAGCGAGCGCAGAAATCCCATACTCTGCGTGCCAACCGGAAGATCGGATCACTTCTTCTTAACTACCGGATCGCTCAAGAATGTACTCAAACGATCCATGATTACTGGGAATACAGAACTTTCAGGGTAGAAACGTGTGAGCGTGGGGACTCGATGTAGACTGCATGAATCTGCTTTGAACGACGTAACTGCATGCCCACTCTTCTTGGAATACCGCTGGATGTTAATTCTTCGTACCTGCGTGGACCCTCCGAGGCTCCGGCGAAGATTCGCGCGGAGTTGCACAGCGATACCTCGAATCAATGGACGGAACTGGGAGTGGATTTGGGCGCGGCGGGGGCTTTTGCGGACGCCGGAGATTTGCAGCTGAACGATTCGCGGGAGAAGGCTGCGGATGATTTTGCGGAGATCGAGCGGGCGGTAAATGAGTTGCTGACGAAGGGTGAGCAGCCGGTGTCGCTGGGCGGCGACCACTCGGTGACTTATCCCATTCTGAAGGCTTTCGCGCGGCACCATTCTGAGCTGACGATTATTCACTTTGATGCGCATCCGGATTTGTATGACGAGTTTGAGGGCAGCCGGATTTCCCATGCCTGTCCGTTCGCGCGGATCATGGAGGAGCGGCTGGCGAAGCGGCTGGTGCAGATTGGAATCCGGACGTTGAACGGGCATCAGCGCGAGCAGGCGGAAAAGTTTGGCGTGGAGATTGTCCCCATGCGAGAGCTTCCTGCTTACGATCGGATGGCGGTTCACGGACAAATTTATATCTCGTTCGACATGGACGTGCTCGATCCAGCGTTTGCGCCGGGAATTTCGCATCGCGAACCGGGAGGTATGACGGTGCGGGAGGGGATCGCGCATCTGCACGCGATTGAGGGGAGCATTGTGGGAGCGGATATTGTGGAGTTCAATCCGAGACAGGATGTTTCGGGAATGACGGCGACGGTGGCGGCTAAAATGTTGAGGGAGATTCTGGGCAAGATGATTGGGAAGAAATGATGGCGGCGGTGATGACGAAGGCTGTGGAATAATGCTGCGGTCATAACATTGCGATCGAGATATTGAGACTATAGGGAGTAAGACATGGAACCGAGTGGGTTGATGAAGGTTGCCAGCCGGCACACGGTGGACGAGACGGTGCAGCGTTTAGAAGATATTCTGGCGGAGCGGGGCTTGAAGTTGTTTGCGCTGATCGACCATAGCGGCGAGGCGGCGAAGGTTGGAATGAAGATGCGGCCGACCAAGGTTTTGATTTTTGGCAGTCCGAAGGGGGGAACTCCGGTGATGGTGGCCGCGCCGTCGGTGGCCATCGATCTGCCGCTGAAGGCTCTAGTGGCCGAGGACGAAAACGGCAAGGTGTGGGTTTCCTACAACAGTCCCGAATTTTTGCAGCAACGGCACGGCATTCCTGAGGATCTGGTCAAGAATATTGCGGGCGTGGGAGCCTTGGTGGCGAAGGCTGTGGAATAATGCTGCGGAATCGTTCTGGGAGAGCCACGTGGAAAATTCCAATCTAGCCCGCGACCATTTAGCCAACGAACGCACGTTTCTGGCGTGGGTGCGGACCAGCGTCGCGATTGTGGTGTTCGGCTTTGCGATTGGACGGTTTGCGGTTGCGATGCGGCAGCTGACGGCTTTTCAGGGCCATGCGTCGAAGGCGACAGGATTTTCGGTTTGGATGGGAACGGCAGCGATCCTTGCAGGAGTGGTCATGGTGACGTCGGGACTCATGCGCTATCGCAAAACGCGGGCGCAACTCGATGCCGGGAAGTTTGAACCTGCGGGATTTATTGTGGATCTGGTGACGGTTCTGACGGTTTTGTTCGGGCTGGCCCTGGCGGGCTATTTGGTTTATGTGGAGAAGAGCTTAGGCTAGTGGGATAAGGACTATGGTCAAGGATCCGAATAGCAACATTGCGGAAAAAGAGGCGGTGGCGCGGGCCAGCTTGCGGTTTGTTAAAGATGGTCAGGTAGTTGGGCTGGGCTCGGGATCGACGGCGGCTCGTTTCATCCAATTGCTGGGCGAAGAGGTAAAAAAGGGGCTGCGCATTCGCGGCATCCCGAGCTCGGTGCATTCGCGGGAGCAGGCGGCTAGCCTGGGGATTGCGCTGACTACGTTCGAAGAATGCTCGCAGATCGATGTAAACGTGGACGGGGCCGACGAGTTTGATCCGGAGTTGCGGCTGATTAAAGGTGGTGGTGGAGCGCTGTTGCGGGAAAAAATTGTGGCTTCGGCAAGCCTCCAGTTTGTGGTTGTGGTTGATGAAACCAAGAGAGTTCCAGTACTGGGAAGGTTTCCGCTGCCGGTGGAAGTGATCAAATTTGCGCAGACGCTGGTCAAGAAGAAGATTGAGGCGTTGGGGGCGCAAGTCGATTTGCGAATGGATGCGAGCGGAAAGCCGTTTTTGACCGACGAGAACAACCACATTCTGGATTGCCGCTTTGGACAGATTGCGGATGCTGACCGGCTGGCACGGCAGCTCAGTGATATGCCAGGAGTTGTCGAGCACGGGCTGTTCATTGGCATGGCAAACGTGGTGCTGGTGGCCAAGGACGGCGGGGTGGAAGAGTTGCGGGCCGGCAAGAAGTAGGTTTTGATTTTTGGAGATGGAAGCAGAGTCTAAAGGGCGAGGCTCCACTCGGCCTACGCGGCGGCGCGCCCTGCGCTACCGGGTAGAGGCGCCGCTGGATGTGACCGTGTTGCGCTCCGGGATTCCGGATAAAGTGCCGGGGCGGTCGGAGAACCTGGGCGTGTACGGGTTGGGCGCGGTGATGGCGGGGGAGTTACAGCCGGGCGAGTCGGTGGGATTGGAGATTCAACTACCCGCGAATGCGACTTCCCTCCGCATACGAGCAATGGTTCGGTATCACGATAAGCTCCGGTGCGGGCTGGAGTTTATCGGGATCTCGGCGGATCAGCAGGCTTCCATACGCGACTGCACCGACGGGACGAAAGCAGAGCCGGAGCCTGGCCAGCAGGCGAAGCTTGAGCCGGAGAAAGGCGCTGATGGGCAAGGCGGGAGCAGCGTGCGGCCTTCCGCACACGCGTCTTCTGCGGATCGCCTTTCTGCACATCGGGTTTCTACACAGCGGCGCCGCAGCCGGGGATGGGGCTTCTTAATCCTGGCCGTGATCTTGTTGGCGAGCGTGGGGTGGTGGGAGTGGGATCGCGGGTGGGAAAATCTGGAATCGGGACTTCGGAAGAATGAAAGCGCAATCCAGCCGCAGGCGCATGTGCCTGCCGACGTGATGGAGAGGCTGGTGAGGCACCGCGTTGATCCTGACTATCCGGCAGCCGCGCGGCCGCAAAACCTGAAAGGAATCATCGTGCTGGACGTGATTGTAGGGCGCGACGGCTCGGTCGCGGAGGTACATGCGCTGAACGGCCCTGAGATTCTGGCGGACGCTGCGACGGGCGCGCTGCGCTGGTGGCGCTTCGAACCTTATAAGGTGAACGGCCAGCCAGTGGTGGCGGAGACGACGGTCGCGGTGGAGTTTAAGCCGTAGGTGAAGATGCGGCTTCCGGAAGCTGGAAACCTGGAATATCCCTTAAAAACTGAACCTGGATCAGAATCGGCGTTTGCGCAGGGCGCTGAGGACGATGATGCCGCTTACGGCGAAAGACACGACGGCGGCGAGCGCGGCAATCGGGATTATCGCCGGATTGAGATGAAGGAAGTCGGCGAATACCGCTACCAGGGCGATGAGCACGCCAAGGCCATTTAGCCAAAGCGGACCTCGAATGGACGAAGGAACGTCCGGACGAAGGCGAATCTGCAACAACAAGGCGGCTAAACCGATGGCTGCGACCACGACCAAGGCCAACGGACTCATGAACGCCCGGTGGCTCGTATAGAGGACAACCAGCGCGAGAGCGGCGAGAAGCAGGGCGGCGGCCACGAGGGTGTGGTGGCGGGGCTGCGGATCGGGGCCGGGGTTGGATGAGGCGTCAGGCACGGGTTCAGGCGCGAAGTTCCGTCCTCAGATTTATACAGGCGATGGAGGGACTTTTCAAATTACCGAACGGCAGAGGCTTCGGCTTGGTTGGATCTGTATTTATGCGTCGGGAGTGGAGCGGGCGGCCGCTGCAATCCACTCGACCTGGCGGGGATCGCTATGGTGCACGGCATAGAGCACCAGCTCGACCCGCGAGGAGGTACCCAGCTTGTCGAAGATCTTGAATAGATACTTTTTGACGGTGTGCTCGCTCAGGCTCAGCTCGCGGGCAATCGCGCGGTTGCCCAAGCCTTCCGCGACGAGAGCGACGACTTGTTCTTCGCGCGGCGTAAGTAGTTGACGTCCGCGGGAGTTCAGGACGCGCAATGAAGGAACCTCCGAGACCAGGTCGAGCAGAAACCTCATCTGCTCGGTGTTGGCCCAGATCTGACCTTCGGCTACGCGCTGGATACACCGGCAGAGCAATCTGAACTGTGTGTTGGTAAGGCAGAAGATTCCGCGGGCCCCGGAGCGGAAAGCGCTGAGCACAAGCTCGCGGTCATAGGAATCAACCAAAACAATTTTCGCGATGGCGGGATGGGAGACGTGGATCCGACGCATGGCTTCCATTTGAGCCGCAATCTCAGCAGAGCGATTTAAAGACAGGAGTACGACTTTGACTGGAGCGAGGGTGAAAGCTTGCAGCATGGAATCCACGTCGACCAGACAGGTGGATATGTGGAACTCCGAGCGCCGGCGCAAGGCGCTGGTCAGCAACTGAGCCTGGATTCGGTTGGAGTCCGCGATCAGTACCGGGATGGAAGCCGGAGCCGCGGTCAAGGGGGAACTCATAAAAACAGGCTCCGGTGCATATGGAAACGATTGACGTTTCGATCTTAGGGGTAGGTCGAGGGTTACTCAAGGAAACATGTCACAAAAATCTACATTGACATTCAAATCGGGACAACGCGGTTCCGTGCTGTGGAAATTTGCGGTGCGGACGTTGCGGCGAGTTGAGATGTTGGCAGAGTTCGACACGCGGTTCGATTAATGCGGAAATATTCGCGCGCGTCGATCCCAAAATTTTGAGCGCGATGTGATTCGGTGAACACGCAAGTCTACTTTCGTAGGTAACCCGAGAGGGAGCGGTTTCGCTGTCCTGTCGAAACCCTTCGCATCAGGAGAGCTGCGTCAGACAAGGCGTGGCGCGGCGCTGCATCGAAAACCGGCATGACCACGCTGGTAGATAACACTTCCCATGTCTTGCCGCGAAATGGAGAGGACGATACTTTGCTCACACAGAGCCGCAGTGGTGGGCGTCTCTTCAAAGCCAGAACGCAGAGTGGAAGTAATCTGAGCGTCACGAAAATGAAGGGAAGAGAGAGATCGACAAGATTATCGTTCGTGGTCGTGTTGATCTTGATCCCGTTGATCTTGATCCTGTTGATCCTGCAACTTTGCATGGCCGCATTCGCCCAGGAAGAAAAACGACAGGGGTCCCTGGGAACAAGCACACAGTCTTCTCAGACTGGCCAAACCGGGGCTGAGATGGGAAGCACGGGAGTGGCGGCTGCAAAACCGGGGCAGGCGGACGGCATGGGAAACCCTGTACTCGGAGGGATTCGCCGTCCGCTGTACCGGCTGAACCGGAGCGATGTGGTGGCCTTGAGCTTTACGCTATCGCCGGAGTTCGACCAAACGCTCACGGTGCAGCCAGACGGCTATACGTTCCTGAAGGATGCAGCTCCGGTTATGGCGCAGGGGCTGACTCTGGAGGAATTTCGCGCGGCGGTCCGGCACGCGTACGCGGGGTACCTCCACGATCCGCAAGTGGCGGTGGCGCTGAAGGAGTTCGAGCATCCTTATTTTGTGGCGGGCGGAGAGGTAGGACATCCGGGAAAGTATGAGCTTCGGTCAGACACCAGCATCATGGAAGCGGTAGAAATCGCGGGCGGTTTTACGCATGAGGCCAAGCATTCGCAGGTGATTTTGTTCCGCCACGTCAATGACGATCTGGTGGAGGCGCGGGTGTTCGACCTCAAGAAGATGTTGAAGGAAAAAAACCTGAGCGAGGCCGGCAGCCTGCGGCCGGGGGACATGGTTTTTGTACCGCAAAATTCAGTCTCGAAGATCGAACACTTTCTCAGCAAACCTTCTTTGAGCGCATACGTGAGTCCCACTCAGTTCTAGCAAGCGGCACAGGGTCGATTCCAATGTCAGACTTAGAACGAGTAGTCCGCGTGAAAGAAGCACCGGCGCCGAACATGCGCGAGCTAGCCATGGTGCTGTTCCGGCAGCGAAACGTCTTCCTCGTAGCCGGGAGCCTGGTTTTCGTCTTTGCCGTGGTGTATGCCTTTGCCGGCGCAAGCTACCGCGCTCAAGTGCGCGTGCTGGTGCGGCGGGGACGCGCCGACCCTCCGGTAACGGCGCAGCCGAATGCTCCCCCGGATTTTTCGCGGGTGGAAGTCACGGAAGAAGAACTGAATTCGGAGGTGGAACTGCTGAAAGATGACGACGTATTGCGGCGGGTAGTGCAGTCCAATGATTTGGAGGCCTACGACTGGCTGGGCTGGTTGCGGCCCCATGAAGATGCGGCCGCAAGCATACAGCGGGCAGCAAGGCGGCTGAGCAATAAGCTGAAGGTGGAATCGATTAAGAAGACAAACCTGATCGCGGTGAGCTATGACTCCGGTGACCCTCAACTGGCGGCAAATGTGTTGCGCTCTTTGTCCAACATTTACCTGGAAAAGCACATGCAGGTTCATCGTCCAGCTGGCCAGTTTCACTTCTTCGATCAGCAAACCGCGGAGTCGGAACGGCAACTGGAGGAGGCAAAGAAAAAGCTGGTTGCCTTTACCCAAAGCAGGGGCGTGGTGATGGCTGCACAGCAACGGGACCTGGTGTTACAGCGGCTCGACGCGGTTGAGGCTAACTATCAGCAGACGCAGGTGGCAATTACGGAGACTGAACGCCGGGTGCGAGAACTCAGCGCGGAGTTGGAAGAGCTACCGCAGCGCACCACCACTCAGGTGCGGACGGCAGATAATCCGGAGCTGTTGCGGGCTTTGAAATCAAGTTTGCTGGATCTTCAGTTGAAAAAGACCCAGCTGCTGACAAAGTATGAGCCTAGCCATCGCCTGGTTCAAGAAGTAGAACAGCAGATTCTGCAAGCGGAGTCTGCGATTGCGGCTGAGAAATCGGCTCCGGTTCGCGATGAAACCACTGACAAGAATGCCGAGTACGAATGGGCAGAGGGTGAGCTACAAAAAGCCCGAGTTGATATGAAGGGGCTGGAAGCAAGAGAGCTGGCAACCAGCGCGCAGTTAAACGAATACCGCGGCCTGGCGCGCACGCTGGGCGAAGATGCGATTACTCAAAACGATCTGGCGAGCAGCGAGGCTGCGGCGCAGGAGAACTATCTGCTTTATGTGAAGAAACGGGAAGAGTCACGAATGGGGGACGCTTTGGATGAAGGCGGCATCGTGAACGTGGCGATTGCCGAAGAGCCCGTGGTTCCGGCGCTGCCGGTGTGGCCGGCGGGAACCGTAACCCTGGTGGGATTTGTGGCGGCTCTGACGACTGGCGCCGGGGCGGCGTTTACGGCTGATTATCTCGACCCTGCACTGCGTACACCGGAAGAAGTGCTGACGTATCTGGAGATGCCAGTATTGGCGTCCCTGCCGGCAAGAAGCGGCAGGAGCTTATCTGCGTGAAGGAGATGGAATGAATGCGAACGCTGAGGCAGAGTTCGGCTCCGGAATCACCGGGGCTACTATTCGGGAAATTAGCCCGCCGCAGGGTGAGGACATCAACGAAAAGAACGATTGGAATCCCCAGGACTTCGCCCGCGAACAAATTCGCACCCTGGTGCGGCTGGTGTTCTTTTCCGGCGAAGCACGGCCCATAAAACAAGTGGTGTTCAGCGCGGCCGAACTGGGTTTGAATGTGGCCAGTGTTTGCGATCAGGTGGCGCGGTTGCTGGCGGTTGAGACTCGCGGCCAGGTCGCCCTGGTGGACGGCGAAAAAAAATCTGGCGCTGCGGGAGATTCTCGCGCCTGTTTCAGACCGGCCAGTACCATCCGAGCACGGTCCAGTCAGATGATGACAAACCTGTGGCGGGTGCCAAGGACCGCGTTGAGCGAAGGCGGTCATGAAGCCGGCACGGCGCTGCACTGGGTTGCCTGCCTGGCGCAGCTGAGAAACGAGTTCGAATATCTTGTGATTCATGGGCCGGTGGCCGGGGGATCCAGCGAAGCGGCTCTGCTGGGACAGTTGACGGACGGAATCATTCTGGTGCTGGGTGCTCACAGCACGCGCAGGGCGACGGTCAAAAACATAAAGAGGACGCTGGAGGCGGCGGAGTCTCGAATTCTGGGTACGGTGCTCAGCGAGAGAACATTTCCCATCCCGGAGAGAATTTATCGCCGGCTGTAGTGGATTGGTGAACTGAAGTGAGCTTGCGGTTTTGAAACTCTGTGCAAAACGAAGACAAATAAGGGTGTGGGACTCAGTGAGCGGTAGCTATGGGATCGCGGCGCCAGGCTTGGCCGGTGCGACGCCTTCGAGGCCGCAAGTGGTTGCCGGAGGCGAATTGCAACAGTGGTTCGCGGTTGAGACTCGTTACCGGTTTGAGAAGAAGGTGGCCGAGCAGCTTCAAAGCAAGGGCTTCCGAGTCTTTCTCCCGCTATTAACGGAACACCACACCTGGAGCGATCGGCAAATGGCAGTGACCACTCCCCTGTTTTCGGGCTACGCGTTCGTGCATCTCGATCCGTCCCGGGATTCGAGCCGCGCGGTTTTGCAGACTGCCGGGCTGATACGGTTCGTAAGCTTTGGGGGGATTGTATCCG
This sequence comes from Candidatus Sulfotelmatobacter sp., assembly GCA_049583165.1. Taxonomy (GTDB): domain Bacteria; phylum Acidobacteriota; class Terriglobia; order Terriglobales; family Acidobacteriaceae; genus Sulfotelmatobacter. The sequence goes on from JBAUVJ010000613.1 coordinate 9,642, forward strand.
CCGTGCCGTGCAAGCAGATTGAAGATCTACAACTTCTGCTGCGGGAAAAGGGACGTTTCTCCCTGCACGCGTTCGTGCACACGGGCCAGCGAGTGCGCATCCGAGGGGGGTGCTTGCACGGATTGGAAGGAATTCTGCTGGAGCAGGAAAAGGAAAAGCTGGTGATCTCGATTCAGTCGATCCAGCGCTCGCTGGTTCTTGAGATCCAGGGATACGAACTAGATCTGGCCTGAATGTCTTCTCTTCCAATCAATCCAAGGCAACAGCCCCCAGGAATCGAGTGGGCGGCACGACTCATTCCGGGAGTTGCATCTCCGCACTCGGACGGGAAAAAACCTCCGCGCAGCACGAGAGTCCAATTCCTGGACCGCGATGCAGTCACCTCGCTTCCGTTCGGCGGCGAGGAATACCCCAACTCTCTTGCACCCATTCTGCCGGGAGAAGGCAGGCAACGTGAGAATCCGGCCACCTGGCTCTTGACGGACTTTGCGCTGGTGATGCTCGAGTGGATGCTGATGGCGAAGATTTATCTCCGGCTTCAAGGGGCATTCTGGCACCTGCCGACTCTTCCTATTTTGTTGCGCACGTCGGGCGTTTTGCGGGCTCTCATCGGGATCGCGTTCCTGCACGGGCTTTTGATCAACTTGCTGGACCGTCGCGAGAGCTCGCGGTTTGGAGATGGCGGACTGCCCAAAGAAATGTGGACGATGGGCAAGGCAGTTTTCTTGAGGACGCTGGCGCTTAGCGTCACGCTGCTCCTGCAAGACTTCTCAATGCCGGTGGTGACTGCCGTGTGGAGCGTCGGTCTTCTGCACTTTGGCATGCTTTGGGGACGGCGGAGAGTCGAGCGAAAAAGTGACCAGCATTGCCTTCGGATTGCCCGCGGGATGCGCAACGTGCTGATCGTGGGAGCAGGTCCGGTGGGGCGGCGGATCGCCAGTTATATGGGTAAGCATCCGGAGATGGACCGTTCGGTTTGCGGTTTTCTGGATGACAGGAAGCCGCTGGGCAATGGAGTCCTGGGGCGGACCAAGGACTTGATTCAACTGGCTCGCACTGGATTCGTGGACGAGGTGATCTTGGCGCCGCCTCACGATCAAGACACAACGCTGCGCGTACTGCATACGGCCCGGCAACTGCGACTGGATGTGAAGATGGCTCCTCACTTGTTTGGCTACGAACCGAAAGGACAATCAGAAAAGATCGGCAATATTCCGCTCATTTCGCTGCATGCAGAACAATTGCCGGTAGCGAGGCTGCTGTTGAAGCGCGGGTTGGACGTGGTTGGCGCGGGGGCGGCGCTGATATTTCTCGCTCCCGCGCTGGCGCTGATCGCAATTCTGGTGAAATTGGATTCGCCGGGTCCGGTGCTTTATAAGGCACTTCGCGCAGGAAGAAAAAGGCGGCCGTTTCACTGCTACAAATTTCGCACCATGGTGAGGGACGCGAACAATCTGAAAGAGGGACTGCGAGAACACAACCAGCGGCTCGGACCAATTTTCAAAATTGCGAACGATCCGCGAATCACGCGCATTGGAAGATTCTTGCGCCGGTACAGTCTGGACGAGTTTCCGCAGTTATGGAACGTGGTGAAAGGCGAGATGAGCCTGGTCGGGCCCCGGCCGCACCCGCTGGAGGACGTCTCGACTTATGCGATTGAATATCTCCCGAGACTCGACGTGGTACCGGGCATGACGGGGCTGTGGCAGATCGCGGCGCGGCGGAACCCGTCTTTCCAAACCGGAATGAATCTGGATGTTGAGTATATCCGCCACTGGAGCGTGGGGATGGACTTGCTGATTCTTTGGAAGACCGCAGGAGCGGTGCTGCGCGGAAGTGGAGAGTGATGTCGTTCGCTGGGTCATCGAGTGAGCGGGTTGGTGAGGCTGGGCCTCGAGTGCTGGCATTGGCGCTTCGCCCGGTGCAGATGCTGATGGGAGTTCCGACTTTGTTGTTCCTCGGAGCACTGGCCGCCATGCTCCTACGCCATCCCGACGTTTGCTTCTATGAGATCGACCGGGTGGCATTTGGGCTGTTGCTGTTTGGCGTGATTGGACAGGCGATGGCCACCCGGCAGCGATTCGTAGTAATTGAGCGGGCTACCTGGCCAATGATTGGGTTGACGTTCGTGGCGGTGGCGAGCGTGGCCGGTCAGACATTCGACAGTGGGACGTGGTCTTTGCTGGCCGCGAAGTTTATTGTGCCGTTCGCGCTTTTTCATTTGGCGGCGCTCATATTTCGAGAAGAGCGACAACTGGAGCGCTTCGAACTTTTCGCCCTGGTGGTGCTTGCGTATCTCTGTTTCACATCGATCGCTTTTATGGTGGGCGCAAAATCGCTGATTTTTCCACGCTTCATTCTGGATGAGAGCCTGGGCAAACACATTGACCGGGCGCGCGGGCCGCTCCTCCAGGCGGTGGCAAATGGAGTCTCATTGAACCTGCTGGGCTTGCTGGCGCTGCATTCGGTTATGCGGGGAAGGATTCGAGGGCTGAAAGCCGCCGTGCTTTTGGCCTCCCTGCCGGTGGCGATCCTGGCGACGATGACGCGGGCTGTCTGGCTTTCGTTCGTGGTGAGCGTGGGTGCGCTCATCGTGTGCTCGCACAATAGAAGTTTGCGGCGAGTGGGCGTGGTGCTGGCGATTCTAGGAGTTGTGGGCTTATTCATCGCGCTGAGTTTCGATGATCAGCGGCGCGTGCTCACGGAGCGTCTGGAGGAATCCGGTCCCGTGGATTTCCGCGAGGCGGTGTACAGCGCTGCCTGGCAGATGTTCCTGGAAAAACCCCTCACGGGCTGGGGAGTGAATCAAATGCCCGCAGAGTTGGCTCGCTACGTCAGCGGTTATAACGAGAAGGAGCTGTATCCGCACAATACGTACTTCGAATTGCTGGTGGAGCACGGCATATTCGGACTGGCGCTATACGTATGGCTGATGTGGGAACTTCTACGACTGGGGCGCGGCCCGGTTCCGAGAGCGGAGCGGGATGGCCTGTTGAATAGCGGGTTTCACTCGATGTGGCCCATTCTGCTGGGGGTTTATTGGGTGAATGCGTGCGTCGTCGTAATGAACTATCAATTCGTCAATGGATTGCTGTTCGCGATGGCGGGAATGCTGGCGGCGCAAAAGCGCCGCGCGGACGGAGAGTTTGAATCCAGGGGAAGCCCGACAGTTCTGACCGTCCCTGGTTCCGCAGCTTGAATTTTGTTTGAACCCATTTCGTGGATTCGTCTCCATTTTCACAATCTCTTCTTGAGCTTTTGCGCAATGCTTACGGTGGCCTATCTCGCGAATCAATTTCCTGCATCTGTGGAGCCGTATGTCGGCGACGAAATTCAAGAATTGCGACGCCGAGGCGTAAGGGTGATTCCGGGAAGCGTGAGAAGGCCAGAATCAGCGACAAGCGAACAGCTTTCTACTGGACAAAAACTCGAGACTTTGTGCCTCCAACCGTTGCGGCTACTAACCCTGTTGCGGGCTCTCGGGCTGGTTGTGAGGCACTGGCACCGGATTTCGAGTTTATTGGTGCGCGTGGCGGTGTGCGGAAAAGAACGTCCTCATCAGCGGCTCAAAGCTTTGGCGCATACCTGGCTCGGGGCTTATTACGCGATCCTGCTGCAAGAATGTGGAGTCGATCACGTCCACGTCCACCACGGCTATTTCGGATCGTGGGTCGGGATGGTTGCGGCGCGGCTACTGGATAGAAGTTTTAGCCTGACCCTCCATGGGTCGGACTTGTTACTGCGCGGTTCCTACCTCGATGCGAAGCTAAGCGGTTGCCGCTTTTGTCTGACTGTTTCCGAGTTTAACCGACGCTATATTTTGGACCGCTTTACGGAAATCGATCCGAGGAAAATTATCGTCTCGCGGCTGGGAGTCGAGACAATCCTGCCAAAGGCCTTTCGGCAGGACGCTAGTCAGGTCACACGGCGAAAGTTCACTCTTCTCGCGGTGGGCCGGCTGCATGCGGTGAAAGATCATGCATTTCTGGTGCGAGGCTGCGCTCGCTTACGGGATCGCGGGCCGGACTTCGAATGTCTGATTGCGGGCGAGGGACCGGAGCGTAGATCGCTTGAATTACTCATCCAACAGGAGCGATTGCAAGAGCGGATCACGCTGCTCGGGCGCGTTGCGCGTGAAAAGATGGATACGCTCTACCGTAAGGCTGATGTCGTCGTCCTCACGAGCCGAAGCGAGGGCGTTCCGCTGGTCCTTATGGAGGCAATGGCTCGGAACCTCATCGTGGTTGCGCCCGCGATTACGGGCATCCCGGAATTGGTAATCCCGGGAAAAACCGGGTTTCTCTACCGGCCGCGCGATCTCGAAGATTTTGTACAAAGAGTCCTCTTCCTTCATTTCCTTCTCCGCCAGAAAGACGATCCGGTAATGAGCCGGCTGAACTGGATCCGGCACGCCGCCCGGGTGCAGATCTCCACGAACTACAGCCGCGAGAAAAATCTGAATCGCTTTGGCGATTTATTCGTGCGCCTGATTGCGCCTCCCGATTGGAGGGCCGCTCATGAGAATTCTGTATTGCAACAAATATAACTATCCCTTCAGCGGAACCGAGGCTTATCTGTTCGAGGCCATGGAGCTGATGCGTTCGAGGGGACACGAGACGGCGCTGTTTTCCATGGCCGACCCGCGAGGCAAGCCCACACCCTACGACCGGCATTTCATGCCGTACACGGATTTCAAGAAACAGAGCGGATGGTTCCACAAGGCAGAGCTATGGGCGAGCGCGATCTACTCAATCGAGGCGCGGCGGAAGATGCGAGCAATGATCGCGGAGTTCCGGCCTGATGTGGCGCATGTGCGCAACATTTATCACCATTTATCGCCATCGATTTTGTGGGAGCTCAAGGCGCAAAGGATTCCGGTTGTTTATCACTTGAACGATTTCAAAGTTTTGTGCCCGAGCTATAACCTGGTCTCGCATGGAGAAGCCTGTGAAGCATGCAAGGGCGGCAGATTCTGGCAGACGCTGAAGCAAGAGTGCTATCCGGGAACGGCGGCGCGAACAGCACTGGTGGTAGAAGCTTACTTTCACAAATGGATTGGGACGTACCGAAAATGCGTGTACCGGTTTCTTGCGCCGAGCCAGTTTGTGCGCGACAAGTTTGTGGAACATGGATGGGATGCGGAGAAGTTCGAGGTTCTGCCGCACTTTCAGGCGGTCAAGCGTGCACAGGAGCGCGGCGCAGAAAAGGCTCCGTTGCTGTACTTCGGTCGATTGTCGCGGGAAAAGGGCGTGGACGACTTGTTGCGCGCTATGCATCAGCTGCCGCATTTGCAATTGGTCGTCGCCGGGGATGGCCCAGAGCGCGAAAACTTGCGACAACTCGGAAATGCGTTGGGACTGGCCAATGTTGAATTCACGGGCTACCTGCGGGGAGCGGAACTTGACCGAGCCATCGCCAAGTCGAGTTTCACGGTGCTGCCATCGCACGCCTATGAGACGTTGGGCAAAACGATTCTGGAATCGTACGCCCACGCGCGAACCGTGATCGGCTCAGACATGGGTTCGCGGCGCGAACTGATACGGCAGAGTGAAACCGGGCTGTTGTACAAAACGGGAGATGTAGCGGAGCTGGCGTCGGCGATAGAGCTCCTTAGCAACTGGCCGCAATTGGCTGACGAAATGGGACAGGCCGGGCAAGAACTGGTGCGGCAACGTTACTCTCCGGAGGCGCACTACGAAGCGCTGATCGATTTATATGAACGAATGGCCGGCCAGCGGAAGCAATCTTCCGTGGAATCGAAATCGGCAAGTGCAGCGGAGATCACGCTTCCTGCTGTGCGGGAGGAACCGGCGTGCGATGCAAGCGCAGGCGATGGCTTGGTTGGCATGTCTCTGCTTGGCTTGACTGAGGCGAGGCGAGACCGCGGCTCGTCGAACCTTACAGCGTCCCAGAAAAAAGTCCTTCGAATTGCATTCATCGGAGGACGAGGTTTGATTTCGAAGTACAGCGGCATCGAGACTTATTACGAGGAGGTGGGGACACGATTGGCGGCGATGGGGCACGAGGTTACCGCTTACTGTCGGTCGGGTTTCACTCCTCCTGTGCGTGAGTACAAAGGAATACGGGTAGTGCGGCTCCCGACCATACGTTCCAAGCACTTGGAAACTCTGCTGCATACGTTGCTGAGCACGCTTGACGTATTGGTGCGGCCTTGCGATGTGGTGCACTATCACGCTCTGGGGCCGGCGTTGTTCTCTTTTATACCGCGGCTTGCCGGCAAAAAGACTGTGGTCACGGTGCAGGGTCTGGATTGGCAACGCAAGAAATGGGGCCGGATCGCATCCGCGGTCCTGAGAGTCGGAGAGCGGGCGGCGGCCAGATTGCCAAACCGGACCATCGTGGTCTCGCGGACGCTACAGCAACATTACTGGGAGAAGTACGGATCCAAGACTTTTTACGTGCCCAACGGCGGCTCGCTGCGGGAGCTGCGCGTGCCGGATAAGATTTTCAACTGTGGATTGGAGACGGGAAACTACATTCTGTACCTGGGCAGGTTTTCCCCGGAAAAGCGCTGCCACTTGCTAGTGGAAGCGTATGAGCGGTTGGAAACAGACGCGAAGTTGGTGCTTGCGGGAGCATCGAGCTATTGCGACGATTACGAACGGGAACTGCGAAGCCATGCCAGCGAACGGATCAAAATATTGGACTGGGTTGCAGGCGTAGATCTCGACGAATTGCTGACGAATGCCATGTTATTCGTCTTGCCGTCCGTTCTTGAAGGGCTGTCCCTTGCGCTGCTGGATGCGATGGGTGCGGGAGTGTGCGTGCTCACTAGCGACGTGCCTGAAAACCGGGAGGCTGTGGAAGATGCCGGGTTCACTTTCCCGCGAGGTGATGTGGCAGGCTTGGCAGATCGAATGCAATTTCTGATTGCGAATCCCGTGGTGCGAGAGGCGGCGGGAGCGGCGGCGAGACGCCGGATTCGCGACCATTATCAGTGGAGTTCGGTCGCCGCAGAGGTCGAACGAGTTTATTTCGACATAATGGAACGGGATTCTGTGGAAGCGGTAGTCCGGAAGTCGAGTGGGCGAGTGACCGCGCCTGCAAGAGATTCGCGACAGAAGGCTGGATGAACATCCCATGAATCGCTGGGCGTGAATCAGCTAAAGCGAACCATTACAACCAAGAGCAGGCCATTAAGGACGGGGATTATTCCCGTCCTTTTTGTTTACAATGGTACGTTCCTTAAAACTGATGCCGCGAGCTGAGACCTCAAAAACTCAGCTGCTCAAGCAATTCGGCGGCCTTGCCACTCATGGATAACACGATTCTAGTCACCGGCGGAGCAGGTTTTATCGGATCGAACTTCATCTTGCGCTGGATGGAGCGCGAAGCGGCGTCTGTCGCAAACCTGGACAAGCTTACTTATGCCGGCAATCTTCACAATCTGGCATCCATTACCGGCGAGGGGCGATACGAGTTTGTCGAGGGCGATATTGCGGACCGCTCGCTGTTACACGGCTTGCTGGAGCGGCGGCGGCCGCGGTCGATTGTGCATTTTGCAGCCGAGAGTCACGTGGACCGCTCGATACGCGGCCCGGAAGATTTCATCCGCACCAATATCGATGGAACTTTCGCGCTGCTGGAAGAGACGCGAGCCTATTGGGGAAGCCTGGACGGTCAGGATCGCGCGGACTTTCGCTTCCTCCACGTTTCAACCGACGAAGTTTACGGATCGCTGGCACCGGATGATCCGCCTTTTTCGGAGACGACTCCTTATGCGCCCAATAGTCCATACGCCGCGTCGAAGGCATCCTCCGATCATCTGGTGCGCGCTTACCACCACACCTTCGGATTGCCTACGCTCACTACGAACTGCTCGAACAATTATGGGCGCTTTCAATTCCCGGAAAAATTAATCCCTCTAGTGATCCTGAATGCCTTGAACGGCAAAACGCTGCCGGTATACGGCGATGGTCAGAATGTTCGCGACTGGCTCTATGCGGAAGATCATTGCGAGGCGATTGCCACCGTTTTGCACCGAGGGCGCGTGGGGCAAACTTATAACATTGGCGGCTGGAACGAGAAGCGCAATCTCGAAATCGTGGAAACGATCTGCGATATTGTGGACGAGATGGCGGGAGTGCGCGGGGCGCCGCGTAGAAGCTTGATCTCATTTGTGAAAGATCGACCGGGGCACGACCGTCGTTATGCGATGGATGCGAGCAAGATTGAGAAGGAACTTGGCTGGCGTCCGAAAGAAACGTTTGAGACCGGTATTCGCAAAACTGTGGAGTGGTATCTAAAGAACGAGGAGTGGGTCCGCGGGGTTACTACCGGCAGCTATCGCAAATGGATCGAAACCCAATATTCTTCTTGAGCATCTTTTAAGCGTCTTGTTGGGTGACATCAGAAATAAATTCTCACAATGTCAACATCGAACAGCGTGAAGTATAAAGGAATAATTCTCGCCGGCGGGTCGGGTACGCGTTTGTATCCCGTCACCCACGCCATGGGCAAGAGCCTGCTCCCGGTGTACAACAAGCCCATGATTTATTACCCGCTGTGCACGCTGATGCTGGCGGGTATTCGCGAGATCCTCCTTATTAGTACACCCGAGGACGTGCCTAAATTTCAGGCGCTACTGGGAGATGGAAGCCAGTTCGGAATCGACTTGCAATATAAGGTGCAGCCGAAACCGGAGGGAATCGCGCAGGCGTTTTTGGTAGGCGAGACGTTTCTAGGAGGCAGCGCTTGCGCCCTGGTCTTGGGCGACAACATTTTTTATGGACACGATTTAGGGAAAGATCTGCGGGAGGCCGCGGCCAAGGCAAAGGGCGCGCGCGTGTTCGCGTATCCGGTGCACGATCCCGAACGATACGGAGTTGTGGAATTCGACGGTGCCGGGAAGGCTTTGAGTATTGAGGAGAAGCCGTCGCGACCGAAGTCACGTTATGCCGTGACCGGACTTTATTTTTACGACGATCAAGTGGTGAAGGTCGCGAAATCATTGCGGCCCAGCGCTCGGGGTGAACTCGAGATCACGGACGTGAACAAGGCTTATCTGGAGCGTGGCCAGTTGGAGGTAGTTGTGATGGGCCGTGGGATGGCCTGGCTGGACACGGGAACTCATGAGTCGCTGATGGAAGCGGCGCTCTATATTCAGGCAATCGAGAAAAGGCAGGGGCTGATGGTGGCTTGCCCTGAGGAGATTGCGCTGCGCTCGGGTTATGTTACGGCAGAACAGGTTGAGAAAATTGGAATGTCGATGAAGAATAATAGTTATGGCACTTACTTGCTTCAACTTCTGCGAGAGAAAGTATTCTGATATTGCGATTGCTTTTCGCTAGCGAGCCGTCCCTGCCATGAATTCTGTAAACAAAATCTCGACCTCCCTTCCCGAGGTGTTTGTGCTGGAGCCGCGCGTGTTTGGTGACGAGCGTGGCTTTTTCCTGGAAAGCTATAACCAGCGCAGCATGGCGAGTCTGGGGATTGTTGAAAACTTTGTGCAGGATAATCATTCCCGATCGTCTCGCAATGTGATTCGGGGTTTGCATTATCAGATCGTGCAGCCGCAGGGAAAGCTGGTGCGCGTTGTTGAAGGCGAAGTTCTGGACGTTGCCGTGGACATGCGGCGGAGTTCGCCAAATTTTGGGCGCTGGGAAGCAGTGCGATTGTCGAGCGAGAACCATCGAATGCTGTGGATTCCAATTGGCTTCGCGCACGGGTTCCAGGTTCTATCGGAGAATGCACAGGTGCTTTACAAGGCGACCGATTTTTACGCGCCCGAGCATGAACGGACCGTAGCGTGGAACGATCCGAAACTGAAAATCAATTGGGAACTGGACGGCGAGCCTATTGTATCGGCGAAGGATCAGAAGGGCATGATGTTGCACAACGCTGAAGCCTTCGAATAGCGCCTATGAGAGTCACAATCTTCGGCGGGTCTGGACTGCTCGGCCAGGCGCTTATGCGCGAGTGGAGCGGGGATACCGTCACCGGGCTCAACTCGCGAGATGCGGATATTCGCGACGCGAAGCGCGTGCAACAGGTGTTGCGGGAGACGAATCCGGAGTGGATCGTGCTGTCGGCCGCGTATGCGGATGTGGATGGTTGTGAGAGCAATCAGGAGTTGGCTTTCGGAGTGAACCGCGATGGCGCGTTGAATGTTGCGGCGGCGGCGAAAGAGTTCGGAGCGCGGTTGCTCTTCCTAAGTTCCGATTATGTCTTCGATGGAAAGAAGACTATTGCCTACGAAGCTGGCGACGCGCGCAATCCTCAGGGCGTGTATGGACGGACCAAAGCCGAGGCGGAGATCAAGCTGCTTGAGTTGATGCCCGACTGCTGCATCGTGAGGACTTCGTGGCTGTTCGGGGTTGGGGGAAAATGTTTTCCCGATACGATTTTGAAACTAGCGGCGAGCCGCCCCGCGCTTGATGTGGTCGATGACCAGCGTGGCTCTCCGACCTACGTGGTGGATTTGGCGCGGGCGATCATTCAGTTATGCAGGCAGAATGCCGGCGGGATCGTACACGCTACCAATGCCGGAGATTGCAGCTGGTTCGAATTTGCGCAAGCGATCGTGCAGAAAGCAGGGCTGGCCACATTGGTGAGGCCGGTGAGCAGCGCCCAGATGGCACGCCCGGCGCCACGACCCGCGTATTCAGTATTGTCTCCCGCAAGCCTACAAGAGCTGAGGATTGAAATGCCTTCCTGGCGCGACGCGCTACAGCGCTACCTGAAGCAGCGACAGAGTTAATCGTGCCAAGTTAGCCCTGCCGAGTTAACCCCGCCAAGATTGCCTCTCTTCCCGACTGGCTGCTAGGATTGCGAGGGTCTCGCAGCAAGCCACCGCCCGCGGTTTCGTAAAAGTGATCTCGTGAAAGCAATCCAGAACTACATTGACGGCCGTTTCGTGCCTGGGAAACAGGAGTTCGCGGATGTAAATCCGGCGGATGGAAGTTTGATTGCGCAAGTCACTGCGGCCGACGCCGCGCAAGTGGATGAGTCTGTGGACGCCGGCCGGCGAGCGTTACGTGGGGAATGGGGACGCCTTGGAGTTCGTGAAAGAGCGGCGCGATTGCACAAGGTCGCGGACGCAATCGAGAAGCGATTCGATTGCTTTGTTCAAGCCGAAGTCGCCGATACGGGCAAGCCAATCTCTTTGGCAACGAAGCTCGATGTTCCCCGCGCAATCGCGAATTTCCGCGTCTTTGCCGACTTGGTGAAGATGGCCGGGCTGGAATCGTTTCATACGGAAACAGCCGAGGGGGCCAATGCATTGAACTATGCGGTGCGGAAACCGCTGGGCGTGGTCGGTATCATCACTCCGTGGAATTTGCCGCTGTTGCTGCTCACCTGGAAAGTCGCGCCAGCATTGGCTTGCGGCAATACTGTGGTCGTGAAGCCTTCGGAGGAAACCCCGGCTACGGCTGCGCTGCTCGCTGAGGCGATGCAGGACGCGGGAATGCCGAATGGAGTTTATAACGTGGTTCATGGATTCGGACCAGCGTCCACGGGAGAATTACTCACTCAGCATACTGGCGTGGATGCGATTACGTTTACCGGAGAATCGAGAACCGGAGCGGCCATCATGAAGGCAGTTGCGCCCACGGTAAAACCAGTTTCGTTTGAGCTGGGCGGAAAGAACGCGGCGATCGTATTCGCGGACTGCGATTTTGAAGAGGCAGTCAGCGGATTGTCCGACGCGGTTTTTCTGAATACTGGGCAAGTGTGTTTGTGCGCGGAGCGAGTGTACGTAGAGCGTAAGATTTTTAGCGCATTTGTTGAGGCGTTGAAAAAGAAAGCGGAGCGGCTGAATGCGGGCTGGCCAACCGACGAAACGACCAACCTGGGGCCGCTGATCTCTGCGCAACATCGCGAGAAAGTGCTTTCTTATTTTCGACTGGCACGTGAAGAAGGAGCGACGGTCGTTACCGGCGGAGGAATTCCGGCGTTCGGCGACGGTCGCGACAACGGCTTCTACATCCAACCAACGATCTATACTGGAC